>JAHDSC010000159.1 GCA_018432925.1 Desulfobacterales bacterium
AAAACATCATCGTTGACTACTTGAACAATATTCATGAGCAGAATCTTGCCCGGATTCTGTCCCAGGTCCCTGTGGACCAGATTTTGCCGAAATACCTTCCCCAGGAAGACCTGGTGGAGGATGAAAAACTGAAACACCGGATATCGGAGATATTTTTTCGCGACAAGATCGCACTTTCGCTGGGGCTTCAGCAGCTGGACGTGTTTTTAAGCCGGATACTCAGCACCCTTTTCCATCAATCGGATAAACTGCCGAAACAGCAGCTGCAACTGCTTCTCAATTTTGACCCTCAGAAGGCCATGATGGGGATCGACGAGGAAAACAGCTGGGTTTCGGGGATCATTTATCTGGGTAATAAGGGATTCAACCTGGTGCGGCTGAAAAATTTCGGTTTTCCGGTTCCGCCGGGTTTTATTCTCACCACCGAAGTTTTTCGGTGCGAAGAAATCATCTCCGGCTATCCGCCGGCGGAAAGAAATATACGGGAACAGATTGCAGGCCATGTATCCGTTCTGGAAAAAGTGGTGAGAAGAAACTTTGGAAATCCGAAAAACCCGCTCCTTTTTTCCGTAAGGGGCGGTTCCTCGATATCCCAGCCCGGAATGCTGGATACGCTTCTTGATGTCGGAATCAATGAGGAGATCGCCGCCGGTATTGCCGCGAAAACCGGCAACAGCTGGTTTGCCTGGGATAATTACCGCCGGTTCCTGCAGTCCTACGGCATGTCGTTCGGCCTGAAGCGGGATGATTTCGACGCGATTATCGGAGATTATAAGGAGCGGTTCGGGGTTCCGTACAAGAGGGAATTTACCGGCGAACAGATGAGGAAAATGGCATTGAAGTACAAGGAAACGATTATCGACGCCGGTATCGAGGTTGTGGAAAATCCCTTCGAGCAGCTCTATATGGCCGTAAAGAGGATTTTCGTTTCCTGGGAATCGTCCAAGGCGAAAACCTATCGCCACATTATGGGGATATCGGATGACTGGGGCACCGCGGTTACGGTTCAGCAAATGGTCTATGGGAATATTTCCGATTTATCCGGCACCGGCGTGGTTTTTACTCACAACCCCCGATGGGCCCTGGAAAGCATCCGGTTGTGGGGCGACTTTACACTCGGCAATCAAGGGGAGGATGTGGTTTCCGGGCTGGTGAAAACCCTTCCGATTTCAAAATTGCAGCAGGAAATCGAAATGAGGGAAACCGATATCACCCTTGAAACGCATTTTCCTGAAATCTATACGGCGCTGAAAGAATGGGCAACGGATCTGATCGAGAAAAAGTCATGGAGTCCCCAGGAAATGGAATTTACTTTCGAAAGCCCGTCGGCAAAAGATCTTTATCTTCTCCAGACCCGGGACATGGCGATCCGGGAAAGAAAAAAGTCATTGGCGTTTGATTTTGAGGAAACCGAGGAGCGAAAATACCTGGGACACGGCATCGGTGTCAGCGGGGGGGCCATGAGTGGGCGGGTGATTTTCAGCCTGGATGAGATTGAATACTTCCGGGCCGTCGAACCCGAAACGTCTCTGATCCTGGTGAGAAGCGATACGGTTCCGGATGACATTCGAGAAATTTACGCAACCGACGGCCTCCTGACGGCGCGGGGAGGGTTGACCTCCCATGCCTCGGTTGTGGCGCACAGGCTCGGCAAAACATGCGTTGTCGGATGCGGGGATCTGGTCTGCAACGAAAAAGAAAAAAAATGCAATTTAAATCAAGTGGTTATCAATTCTGGGGACTATATAAGTATTGACGGCCAGGAAGGATCGGTTTATCAAGGGCGTATGAGGGTCAAAGAAATCTACTAGGTTTTACTTTTGCCGGACTGTCTCTTGGAGACAAAAGAAAGGAGGGATCAAATGGCTGCAAATAAAAGCGGATTGAAATTGGGTATCAACGGTTTTGGCAGGATCGGCAAACTGACCGTGTGGCATCATGTGGGACGAAAATATTTCGACGAACTTGTGGTCAATCTCGGGCGCCAGTCGGGCACCTCGCTGGAGGATATTGCAGATTACGTGGAAAGGGATTCCACATACGGTTCCCTTCACGGCTTTCTGTATGGTCACAAGGCGAAATCGGTGATCCGGGATCTGGACGAAAAAAAAGGCTCCATGGTCATTGACGGCGTGCGGGTCAAATTTCTGAGAACCCACAGAAATCCGGCTCAAATCGGCTGGAAGGAGCATGGCGTCAAGCTGGTGGTCGATACCACCGGCCAGTTTCTCGATCCGACCCTTCCGCCGGATCATCCGAATGGTTCCGTCCGCGGGCATCTCGAGTCCGGGGCTGAAAAGGTGATTGTTTCCGCGCCGTTCAAAATCAAGGACAAGGGGAAACCGATGCCGGAGGACACGGTAACGACGGTGATGGGAATCAATGGGAACGATTATGATTTCGTGCGTCACAAAATCATTTCCTCGGCATCATGTACCACCACCTGCCTGGCGCACATGATCAAGCCGCTTCTGAATTATTTCGGTTCCAGGAAGATCCTGTCGGCTTCCATGACCACGGTTCACGCGGTAACCCCTTCCCAGTCCGTATTGGATCGTCTGCCGAAAGCAGGAACCCAAGATCTGAGAAAAGGCCGGAGCATCATCAACAATATTATCCTCACCACCACCGGAGCGGCCAATGCACTCAAGCTGGTTATTCCGGAAATGGAACACATTCGATTTATCGCGGAATCGGTAAGGGTTCCCATCAGTACCGGTTCCCTGATTATCCTGATGATGAACCTGCAGGAGGAACTGTCCGGCGGATCGATCCGAAGGGAACTGATAAACGATATCTACCGACAGGCCGCAGCGGATGATCCGAACGGGTACCTTCAATATGCGGAGAAGCAGAACGTATCCGGAGACATCATCGGGATGCCCCAGGCCGCGGCGATTATCGAGGGGCACGAAACCCACACGCGGACCGCAGAAGTAACCATCGATCTGGAAAAGGTGCCGGCCCTGGACAGCGATGTAAAATCCATGTTAAAGGCTCAGGTCATCCGGGTGCCGGTGACGCAGGTCGTTATATATGGCTGGTATGATAACGAAAAGGGCGGCTATGTGGTCATGCTGGGCGAAAGAACCGTTTCGATCGCCGACCATATGGGATGATGGATCGGTTAGCGCCGGTTGAAAACCGCCGGACGTACGCAATATCCGGCATCGATTCCACCCGAGCAGGGCGGAAAAATCCGAATCAGGCGCCGAA
The DNA here is from genome assembly GCA_018432925.1 of Desulfobacterales bacterium. Lineage (GTDB taxonomy): Bacteria > Desulfobacterota > Desulfobacteria > Desulfobacterales > JAHDSC01 > JAHDSC01. Next base: position 3,217 of record JAHDSC010000159.1, read on the forward strand.
TGGGTATTCGCGTGCCGAAACCGGATTGTTTCCTTTATTGCCGATGCTCGTTCAACCGGTTGCTCAACGCGACGAACTCCGAGACGGTCAGCGTCTCTGCGCGCCGGGAAGGATCGATCCCCACCGTGATGAATGCCTCCCGTACGGTTTCCGAATCGATCTCCAGTTCGCTCCCGGAAAGCGCATTTTTCAACGTTTTCCGGCGTTTTCCGAATGCCGCCCGGATCACCCGGAAAAAAAACGCTTCGTCCGTTGCCGGATTTTCAAGAACCGTTCGGAATTTTATTTCAAGAACTTCGGAATCCACTTTGGGTTTGGGGAAAAAAAGAAGAGCCTTGATCTCGGCAAGTCTTTTGATCTCCGCGCAGTACCCGAGCATCACCGAAAGCCTCCCGTAATCCCTGGAACCCGGCGGCGCGATGATTCTTTGGGCCAGTTCTTTCTGAAACATCAGAACGGCGCGACAGACCGCATCCCTGGACCGGATCAGCCGGACAAGGACCTGAGAGGAAATATTGTAGGGAAGATTGCCGGTGACAAGGATTTTGCGTCCCTCGGCTTCCGCCAGCTTTTTGATATCCAGCCTCAGTATGTCCTGTTCGATCAGGATCACGTTATGAAGATCATTCGCGAGGAGTTCGTTTTTCAGTAACGGGATGATCCGCCAATCCTTCTCAACCGCATAAACCTTTTTTGCGATCCCGGCGATGGGAACCGTAAGCGCACCGAGTCCGGATCCGATTTCCAGGACGATATCGTCCTGCATAACCCCGGCGCGTTTTGTTATCATGCCCGCAGTGGAGGGATCGATCAGAAAATGCTGACCGAGCTGCTTCTTGGCGCGGATGTTCCAGGCCTCAAGGAGTATTCTGGGTGTCGTCATCAAGGTTTTTCCTTGGATGAATTTTTTTCATAATCCTGCGCGTGATGAAATATGCTGCAATGGCCGCGGGAATGCCGATTATTACCCCGCCGGTTATTATGGCGAGGGTTACATCCAGTCCCAGGGCTACAATCTCTGAAAGCGAGCGGCAGGTAGCGTCAAAAGGCGACGAATAGCCCAGTAAAAACATCCCGGTCTGATAGCTTGCGAGGTAAACCAATGGAATGGTTAAGGGGTTGCTGAACCAGGTGCCGAGTGCGGCGGCGGCTTTGCTGCCTCGAAAAACATATGCCAGTGCCACGGCGATTACGGTCTGAAATGGAATGGTCGGTGTAATACTTACAAAGACTCCGATGGACATTCCCTTTGCGATATAATGGGGATCGCCCTGAAGCAGCAGCTTGAACCGGATGATAAATTGCCGAATGTTGAACAGCAAGTTGATTATGCCCTGTCTGCAAGATGTTGGATCAATTGAATGAAGCGCTTCGCTGATTTCATCGGGGCATGCGCTCGCTGTTGCCTTTCAAAATTTCGTGCTTGCCGGCTATCATGTTTCTGCAATCATGCAAGCGGGGCGGCCCGGAACGCTCTTTTACTAACATGTAAAAATTTAAATTTCAACATTTCATGTTTTCCGGATCCGTTTTCCGTTTCCGCCCGCCGGCTGTTGTTCCGGCCATTCTCTCGACCCGGGCCCCTTCCGATTTCCGATTTTCTCCGGCTCATCCCACGCTTTGAAATCAAACGAAAATAGAAAGTCAATCCCTTTTGCGGGCTTTTCACATAAACGGGATGAATTCTTGACTTTTCCGGTTTGATCAAATAATTCTGCCTTGATAATTTTTGTTATCATGCATTTTCGAAGTTTTCCGTCGAGACTTTGAAAATGCTCCATTTCATTCCGGTTCCGGAAAGGGCGCTATGCAAGGGTCTCTTTCAGACGGGTTTTGCTCAAGGAGGCATTCATGGTCAAAAAAAGGGGAAAAGCAAGTTTCGATGCGATGGTAAAATTCTTCATGCAAAGTTACAATATTCCCTCAAAAAAAGATATTGACAAGCTGATTTCCCGGATGGATCAACTGGAAAAATTTATCATTTCCACCCTGACATCACCCAAAAACAGACGTTTATCCCGCAAACAGGGGGCCGGAGGCAAATCGGAACATCCTTTGACGGCATCCGACAAGGTTCTTGAAATTATCAAACGCCGGGGAGAAGGAATCGGCTTTGCCGAGATACAGGCGCAATCCGGCTTTGGGGAAAAAAAACTTCGCAATATTATCTTCCGGCTGAGCAAGATCGGTAAAATTTCCCGGATCAGCCGGGGTATATATATTTCAACCAACCGGGATAATTTATAAAAGACATCAATCCACATATTCATGGAAAGCGTTTTCCCATTGAATGGATCGCTGAAAGGATGCATGCATGAATCCAACGGATCCCAACAATCCCGATATCAGACCGGATGAAAACCTATGCGGTTATTCTGTGCAAAAGATTGTTGAACTGAAAGAAATCAACTCCTTTTTTTATGAATTGGAACATACCGATACCGGTGCCCGGCATGTGCATATCAGTAATGCGGACAAGGAAAACACATTCAGTGTGGCCTTTAAAACGGTTCCAGCGGACGATACGGGTGTCGCCCATATCCTTGAACACACGGTGCTGTGCGGTTCCAGAAAATTTTCCGTGCGCGACCCCTTCTTCTCCATGCTGAAAAGGAGTCTGAGCACATTCATGAACGCCTTCACCGCATCGGACTGGACCATGTATCCTTTCTGCACTCAAAACAAAAAGGATTATTACAACCTGATGGATGTTTACCTCGATGCCGCCTTTTTCCCCAGATTGGATCCGCTGAACTTCAAACAGGAAGGTTATCGACTGGAGCCCGAGGGTGACGAACCGGTCCGACTGGTTTATAAGGGAATCGTCTACAACGAGATGAAGGGAGCCATGTCATCGCCGGATCAGGTGATGGTAAGGTCCCTTGCAAATGCGCTGTATCCTTCCTCCACCTATCGTCATAATTCCGGAGGTGATCCCGCCGTCATCCCGAAGCTGACGTATGATCAGCTCGTTGCATTTCACAGGCGTCATTATCATCCGAGCAATTCATTTTTCTACACCTACGGGAATCTGCCATTACGGGGTCATCTGTCCTATATTCATGAAAAAATTTTAAAGAATTTTAATCGGATCGACCCTGGAACCGAGGTTGCTCCCCAGCCTCGATGGAGCGAACCACGAACGGCGGTCTATCGATATCCGATCGGCAAAGAGGAAGACGCATCCAAAAAATGTCAGGCCTGTGTCGCATGGTTGACCGCCGATATTCGGGA
>JAHDSC010000188.1 GCA_018432925.1 Desulfobacterales bacterium
GAACTGGAAGAACGATCGGAAGCGGATGTGGTGGAGTCCGATGATGGGGCGGGGGCCGGTGATGCCGATGTCGGGGAAGAGGTTGAGGTTCTTGTTGAGGACGAAGCGCCGGATGCGGGGATTGAGGGAGCCGGGGGTCTGACGGACGACGAGGATCTGGAGGAGATCACCGAGGACGAACTGGAAGAACGATCGGAAGCGGATGCGGCGGAGTCCGATGATGGGGCGGGGGCCGGTGATGCCGATGTCGGGGAAGAGGTTGAGATTCTTGTTGAAGAGGAAGAGCCGGGGGCGGGGATTGAGGAATTGGAGGACATTGAGGATAAGGATCAGGCGGTCAATACGATGGAAACCTCCGATCCTCTGACTTCAGACCTTTCCCTGGATCATGATCAGGACCAAGAATTTGGTCTTGATGCAGGATCCGGAATAGCAAAAGGTGTTCTTGCTGAACAGTTTAGTAGTTATCTGGGTGCCATGGATAGATATTATAACCAGTATATTCTTGTTCCGGCCGGAGATTTTATTATCGGAAGCAAAGAGCCGGAAGGAGATGAGCGTCAAGAAGATAAGATTTTTCTTCAAGATTTCTACATCTCAAAATATCCTATAACAAATGCACTTTTTGAAGTTTTTATTGAGCGAACCGGATATCAAACAACAGCGGAAAAATTAGGATACGGAACGGTTTTTCAGGGGCGTTTTCTTAAAATTCCAGACAACCGCGCCGGATTTGACAAATCGGTTTGGAATGCCACCTGCGGTCGTAAAATCGTGAAAGGTGCATGCTGGTATCAGCCGTTTGGACCGGGGAGCACGTTGAATAAAAAAAGAAACCATCCGGTTGTGCAAGTCAGTTATATTGATGCTTCTGCATTTGCAGCTTGGACCGGAAAAAGGCTTCCCACGGAATCGGAATGGGAAGCGGCTGCAAGAACTCAGGCAGGGCTCCTTTTCCCTTGGGGAAACGAGTGGCGGGAGGAAGTATGCAACACCGAGGAATGCTCGATTGCAGATACAACCCCGGTTGATCAATATAATGGGAGTACAAATGATTATGGTGTTGCTGATAGTCTGGGAAATGTTTTGGAATGGACAGCAGATGAATGTGTTTCGCTATATTCAAACAACAGGGACATAACTTACCGTATCGCCAAAGGTGGAAGCTGGATTTCAGACAGCACGGTCCGATTGTTTTCCCGTTTCCGGTTTGAACCCAAATTTGCCTCCAATATACTCGGGTTCCGGTGCATTGCGGATTGATTGACGGAACCGCCTTTTTTGTAATTTCCCATCCTTCATCCGAACATTCATGAAAATTTTGGATATCCCGGATCGCTTCAACGGATTCAGGAGATACAAATCCGGATTGGGAATAAAAAAGATCGGTTGTGTTTGTCCCAGGGTACGTATCGGATAATAAAAAATATGGGAGTTAGGGTTTTCTCCCATAAAAAATGAGGCCGGCTCCCTATGGACAGGATGAAAAAATGTTTTATAATCAAAACAAAAATATTCAGCCAACCTCAAAGAGAGTAGAAAACGATTACGTCCTAAAGTTGGAGAGATTGGAAGCTTAAAAAAGGAGGTATATGATGGACTTGGTTCCCTGGAGACCGTTTGGTGAAATGAGCAGGCTTCGGAAAGAAATGGATAACCTGATGAACCGTTTTTTTGGCGAAACCGCTTTTCCGAAAATTGTTTCGGAAGAATGGATGCCAGCGGTGGATATATCGGAGACCAAAGACAATATAATCATAAAGGCCGAGTTGCCGGGCATGGAAGCCAAAGACGTTAACGTGAGTATTTCGGGGGATATGCTGACGATCAAGGGAGAAAAGAAGAAGGAAAAAGAAGAAAAAGATGAGAGCCATTATTATTCAGAGAGATACTACGGGAATTACGAGCGTTCATTCCGGCTTCCGACCGGCGTGCAAAGTAACAAGGCTGAAGCTTCTTTTGACAAGGGTGTTTTAAAGGTTACGCTTCCAAAAGTAGAAGAAGCAAAGAAAAAAGAAATTGAAATCAAGATTAAATAGGAGAGTAAACTCTTACCCTTCCTGTTTCTCCAACCCGCGACGGGTGAATCTGCCGTTCGAAAATTAATGATCCGAGATTCAAAGCGCCTTATTGCTACTGATAAACTTGTTTACAATCAGTCAATTAGAAAAGAAACGACTCGATAGGAAATAATGAAAAGGTTTCTTGGGCAGCAGAGCCGTTGCACCCAGGAAACCTTTTCGGTGATCCGCCGAAAAACTCTGCGCGTCGACCAATTTCCGGTTGATGATATCACCAATATCATGGGTTGGACAAAACAAAAGAAAAGTTTTCGCCATCGAGATTTTGGCTTAGACTTTTTTTAAATCGGATTTTTTTGGAGATCTTTTCTTCGAATCCGGCTCGTGAAATTTTAAAATCGACATGACCTCTTTCATCCCTCTTCCTCCGTCCGGCCATTCATATATCAAATTGTTATCATTGCAAATTCATCGCTTACGAGTTATATCTTCAAAAACAGTTCCTGCAGCGGCATGAATTGAAATTAAAGGCTTTCAATGAGACCGCATGGATAGTTCGAGACAGCGAGGCCACTACTGGAACTTTTTCGATGGATTGGTCGGCGAATCTAAAACAGACGGACGGCGTTTGTGGTCCGCTGCTTTGGGCGAGAATCTTCAATTCGTTGGATCGCTGTTTGAGGGCTTGTTTTCCGGAGCATCCATTCAAAATAGAAATTACTCTGAAAGGCAATGGTTTCCAAAAGAGACTATTATGAAATTCTTGGTCTAGAGCCAAGTGCTTCCGATGAGGAGATAAAGGCAAAGTTCCGAAAGCTTGCCATGAAATATCATCCGGATCGTAATCCAGGGGATCGAGAGGCGGAAAAAAAATTCAAGGAGGTCGCAGAAGCCTATGAAGTGCTTCGAGATCCTCATCGCCGAAATATATACGACCGTTTTGGGCACAAAGGACTGGCGGGCACCGGTTTTACCGGATTCGGCGGTTTTGATGATATTTTTTCAAGTTTCGGCGATCTCTTTGAAAATTTTTTAGGCTTCGGCACCAGAAGAACTTACCGAACCAGAGCTCTAAGAGGGGCCGATATCCGATATGACCTTCGGTTGCGTTTCATTGAAGCCGCTTTCGGTAAAAAGACCGAAATAACCGTGGAAAGGAATGTGGTGTGTCCGGTCTGCGAGGGGAGCCGATGTGAATCGGGTTATCAACCAGAGTCATGCGACCGTTGCAAGGGTACCGGTCAAGAGTCGCGCACACAGGGATTTTTTACCTTTCAGAAGCCATGCCCCAAATGCCACGGAGCCGGTCAAATCATTTCTCACCCATGTCTGAAATGCAGAGGAACTGGAAAGATCAAAATCGGCAAGAAGGTTTCCATAAAGATTCCGGCAGGCGTGGATACGGGGTCCAGGCTATTTCTGGCCGGTGAAGGAGAGAGCGGAGCTTACGGAGGTCCGGCCGGAGACCTTTATGTTTTTATCCATGTCGAACCTCATGAGTTCTTCGTGCGCGACGATACGAATGTGATTTGCAGGGTCCCGATTTCCTTTATTCAGGCAGCGCTGGGGGATAAAATAGAGGTACCCACCTTGACTGGCGAAAAAACGCTTGAAATTCCGAAAGGTACCCAGCCCGACGAAGTGTTTCGTTTTCCCGGAGAAGGCATCCCTTCTCTCCGGAACGGAAAACGAGGAGATCAGATCATTCAGATTATTGTTAAAACCCCCCGCCACCTGACGAAGAAGCAGGAGGAACTGCTAAAAGAATTTGCCAAACTTGAATCACAGAAGTTTAAACGGAATTCATAGAAAAGTGTTTAAAAAGGGATCGGCTGTTCAATTTTGAAGATGAATCTCAGCCGTCTTTTTTGCCCATTCGGGTGTTGCATCATCGCTGGAAAAGCAATCCGGAGTTTCCGGAGCCTCCGGCCGGGTTGTAATAGAATACGGTTTTTTTAAACCGCCGGAGAGAGACATAGATACTCCGGCGGTTGTATTTTAATTCCCGAGAATATTTGATGGTCCGTTATTCGACCTTTATGGTGACCTGTTTGGGTTTTTCTTCATCGGGTTTTGGTATTTTTACTTCAAGAATTCCATTGTTAAAGCGGGCTTGAATTTTATCGGGATCGATTCTTGAAAGCAGGGTGAAAGCCCTGTGAAATTTTCCGCGGTTTATTTCTCTGCGGTAGAAATTTTCTTTTTTAATTTCTTTGTTAAAATTTTTTTCTCCTTTGAGTGTAAGGATGTTGTCTTTAATTTCTATTGAAACATCTTCCTTGGATACACCTGGAAGCTCCGCATTGAGGAAAATCGAATCCCCGGTGTCAAAAATATCCACCGTCGGTCTCCAGGCGCTCATGCTGATTTCATTCTCTGCTTCTCTGCTGCGACCCGGCAAAGAGTCGCTGAATAGCCGGTTGATTCGATCTTGCAAGGTTGCCAGATTTTCCCAGGGATCCCATCGTTCAATTGCCATCGTGATATCTCCTTATTTATGAGCGATTTTATGGAACGTACTGCGGTTTTAAGAATTTCAAAAGTCATCAAATTTAAGGTCCGGAAGTATAAGCCCGGATCGAACTGAATAACAAATTTATTGTGTAATATCAGCAGGTTTAAAAATGATGAATATTGTTTAAAACATTAATCACAAATTCCGGACTGTCAAGGAACGGGTTTAAAATTCAATTCATTCTTTAACGGGCTGTTGAAAAACTGCGCCTGAGTCGCCATTCAGCGTTGCATGGCTCTCTCCAATGCTCACATATGCTTGAATATGCTGCGCTTGTCGCTTCGCCGCGCGCCTTGCCTGACGGCCTGATTCTTGTTTTTCAACACCCTGTTAACCGGAAGAAACAGACCGTCTGTATGGAATGGGGAATTATTTCAAAGAATTTTTTAGTAAAGGATGCTGTCGAATCGCTTTGACTCTGAGATCGCGAAAAAAATCAATCTTCCATGAAGATGGATTTCGTGGGAGATTGAGTAGAAACGCTGTTATAATTCCTTGACATTCTTTCATTTTTAGCCAAAATAAGCTTTCGGTGGATGAAGAGAGGTAACCGCAGCATCTATTATTAATTCGAATCGCCATGAATATTGTATTTTTTATAATCGTTTTTCTTGCATTCACGACTGCGGCCTGGCATCAGCTTAAATGGGTGCCTGTCCTCGGGGCCTTATCTCCCATGGAAAAGCTATCTGAAGCGATGGTTGAATCGGCGGCAGGTTCCGTTGATCTTGCCTTGGGGTTGGTGGGTGTAATGACGCTGTTTCTGGGATTGATGAAAGTTGCCGAGGCAGGCGGAATACTAACCATTCTTTCCCGTCTGATTCGACCCCTGATGGTTCGACTTTTTCCCGACGTTCCCGCGGAACATCCTGCAATGGGGGCCATGATTCTGAATATGTCAGCCAATGCTTTGGGCCTGGGTAATGCCGCCACCCCTTTTGGTATTCGTGCGATGCAGGAACTTGACAAGCTGAATCCTCGAAAAGGCACCGCCACGAACTCAATGGCTCTATTTCTGGCTATCAATACATCCAGTATCACCTTGCTGCCTACCGGCGTTATTGCATTAAGAGCGGCTGCGGGATCAAACGATCCGGCCGGAATTCTTCCCACCACCCTGTTTGCCACTTTCGGTTCGACGGCTGCGGCAATCATTGCGGCCAAGGTTTATGGACGGTTTTTTCCGGCAAAAAACGCGACTGAATGCCGGGAAGGCGTCGAGGTAACGGGTCCATCCAAAGCGCTCGATCCGGCGATGATTTCAATTCCCCAAGAGGGTTATCCGATATGGGTCGCCATATCGGTTTTTTGCGCGCTGATTACCGCGGTTCCGCTGACCGTTATCTATGGCAGAGCCATCTCTCCTTGGATTATTCCTGCGCTGATGATGGGATTTTTAGGCTTCGGCGTAATAAAACGGGTTCGTATCTATGAAGTATTCGTGGACGGAGCCAAAGAAGGCTTTCAGGTGGCGATTAAAATTATTCCCTACCTGGTGGCCATCCTGGTGGCGGTCGGGATGTTTCGAGCCAGCGGTGCGATGGAGGCCATGGTGCGTGGGCTGGGTGTTTGGACCGTAAAATTCGGTCTGCCCGCCGAAGCGTTGCCGATGGCGTTGATGCGGCCGCTATCCGGATCCGGAGCTTATGGTATCATGGCTTCCATTATAAACGACCCGGCAATCGGTCCGGACAGTTATACCGGCTATCTGGTGTCAACACTGCAGGGTTCCACCGAAACCACCTTTTACGTGCTGGCAGTGTATTTCGGAGCAGTGCAGGTTCGGCGTATTCGGCATGCTTTGGCCGCGGCGCTGACTGCTGATGTAGTAGGAGTCATTTGTGCCGTGTTGGTTTGTTCTTACCTTTTTGGATAAAACGCGGAGTAAGGCGTGTCCGGTTGAGAAAAGGCAGCCGCGACAAACCAATTATATATGAATCGGTGTTTTAACTCGGGCATGGCATCCGACGATAATGGATATTTATCAGTTTTTAAAGGACAACGATATCAGCTGGCAGCGCTATGACCACCCCCCGGTTTACACCTGCCGGGAAGCCGAATGCATAGTGCCTCCTTTGCCGGCGGCAAAGATCAAAAACCTTTTTCTTTGCGACAAAAAGGGGAACCGCCACTTTCTTCTGGTTGTCGGAGCTGAAAAATCCGTGGATTTAAAAGCGCTTTCTTCTCTTCTGAACGTCAACAAGCTGCGGTTTGCATCTTTGCATCGGATGAGGAAATATCTCCGGGTGGAACCCGGTTCCGCCACACTCTTAGCGGTCGTGAATGACACGGACCGCGAGATTGAAGTTGTCATGGACAAACCGATTTGGGAGGAGAAGGCTTTCCAATGCCATCCGCTGGTCAATACCAGCACCCTGGTTATTTCAAGTAAAAATATCAGACGGTTTTTAAAGATCACAGGACATCCGGCGCATGTCATCGATGTTCCGAGCAAAGGCCGAGCTCGTTCAATCCCTTAATGAAAACGAAAAAACCATACACTTTTTCAAGCCGAGCGAATAGCGTGAAGCATGCTACAGACGGCATCATTATTCTACTGAAGACGCAATGCAACGCCTGGATTCATGCTTTTGCAACCATTGTCGTGGTAATCCTCGGACTGTACCTCGGATTTTCAAAGTCTGAATGGTGCTGGATAGTTATCGCCATCATTGCGGTATGGACGGCTGAAGCGTTGAATACCGCGTTGGAATTTCTCGCCGATGCAGCAATACCCGACCATCATCCGCTGGTCGGAAAAGCTAAGGATGTCGCGGCCGGGGCGGTCCTGATTTCCGCAATCGGTTCTGTGATAATCGGTTTGTTGATTTTAGGTTCCCATATCTCTAGGTTTTTCGGAAAATAGTCCGCCGCCGGGTAATGTCATCGATCAAAAGCCTCTAGCAGGGTGTTGAAAAACTGCGCCTGAGGCCGCCATTCAGCGTTGCGGGGCTCTCGCCAATGCTCACATATGCTTGAATATGCTGCGCTTGTCGTATCGCCGCGCGCCTTGCCTGACGGCCTGATCCTTGTTTTTCAACA
>JAHDSC010000150.1 GCA_018432925.1 Desulfobacterales bacterium
CGGGTCAGGCGAAAAAGGTCCAATTTTAATTTTTCAGATTCATAAAGATGCGACTTGATTCATGCGGGAGCTCATCCATGGAAACTATTTTCAACCAGTTGTTAATTGATCGAGGTTGCTTGCGGACACGGGATTGTAGATTCTTTGCCAACCAACCTGGAGTAATCCAAGGTAACGGTCTTCGTGTTGCAGTCCGGAAAGGCGGTTTCGAGCGGGCAATTCGTTCGGGTAAAAAATTTGTACCCGTTTGATTATCCCCCCTGTTGAAATGAACCAGGGATCAGAACGATTTTGGCCAAATCCGATCGCCGATGTCTTCGGGTATTTTTATTCCGTCTGACTTAAGCAAATTTTCATGGAACTCGTTTGATTTTAAAATTTCCAGAAATTTTTTAACCGATGGTTTTCCAAGCTTGATATTTGGGATACAGAAATCATAATGTTCATCCCTCAGTGATACAAAAGCCAAGTCATAATTATCTGCAGCTGTTCGAATTGCAATTCCCCAATCGGCTTTTCCGAGGGCCACAGCGGCGGAAACGGCTGTATGTGTATTTGCCTCGATATCATAACCGGAAATGTTATTTTTCAGATCTTCTATTGGAAAATCATTTTCTTTTGCGATTGCTTCCAGCAAAATGTCGAAAAGGATCCTTGTCCCGGACCCCTTGTTTCTATTGATTAAACGGAGCTTTTTTATGTGAATGAAATGTCCGAGATCTGGTTTTTCAATCGTTGTATTTTTTCTGTAAACGATGCCTTGTTCTCTTATGTATCCTCTGAAAAGGGTCAGTTTATCATCTTTGTGTAAAAAAGGAAGATTATACTCTTCCGTTTTTTCATCCAAAAGATGTATTCCGGTGATATCCGCTTCTCCTCTTCGGCAGGCTTCCAGACCCAGCGTGCTTCCGACATGCATAATTTTGGTAGTAAATCCGCTTTTTCTAAGCATGATCACTGCGGGTTCCAACATTACACAGTGGCTTCCGATAAAGCTGATGTCCGCAATCCGTATATTTTTGCTGAAAAGATTAATGGCGACTCGAGAATCTTTGGACACTGTTTCGATATTTGCCGGAATCTCTAAAAATCCATCGGCAAAAGAGAAGGTTGTTATGGAACCGGAACTTTTCGTAATGGGATAAGCGGAACAAATATCGGTTGCTTCATTTTTTACGAGATTGACGAGCACCAATTCATGCTTCCCCTTGTCTGAATTGATCCTTGTTGCGATTGTCGAATCGATTATTTTGTATTCGGTATCAGGAGAAAGTCCCGCCTTCATCCGAATAAGGGGTCTGACAAATAGATCAAATGTGACTGCGGCAGAAGTCGGAAAACCAGGCAATATGATGAACGGTTTTTTTTTCGCCACGCCTAAAACAACTGGTTTTCCGGGTTTTATTGCAACGCCATGAACAATAATTTTACCGAGTTCCTCCAGCACTCTGTAGCACAGATCACCGGTTCCGGCGGATGTTCCGCCGGATATGATGACCATGTCAAAAAGAAGGGCTTCGAGAACCTTTTCTTTGATTTTTTCAAAGTCGTCTTTCACAATGCCCAAAAATTTTGGTTCGGCGGCGTTCTCTATGCAAAAATCACTGATGATTCTTGAATTGATATCATAAATCTTTCCCGGTGAAAGGGATTCACCCGGTTCGAGAATTTCGTTGCCGGTAGAGATTATACCGACAACCGGTTTTTTAAATACCGGCACTCGGGTGAATCCTTGAGCCGCTATGACTGCGGTTTCCCTTGCGTTTAGAATCTGTCCTTCGTGAAACAACGTTTCGCCCTGCATCATATCAGAGCCTGCATGCATAATATTTTCACCGGGGGTTGCCGGACGGTAAACGATTACCATATTTCCGTCTGTTTCAGCGTATTCTATCATTACAATGGCATTGGCACCTCTCGGCACCATTGCCCCTGTCGCAATCTCTGAACATATTCCTCCCGATATTTCCTTTTCAGGCAAATCGCCCGCAGCGATTTTTTCTCCTGAAAACAAGATGTTTTTGGGATTTTCTTCATCGGCAAAAAAAGTATCGCTGGCGACGACTGCAAACCCATCTTTTGTTGAACGTGCAAAAGGAGGAACATCAATTTTTGCGATAATTTTTTCAGCTAAAACTCTTCCATGGGCCTGATGAATGGATATTTGTTCAATACCTGTCGGTCTTGTATCAATAGCAGCATAATATTTTTTTTTTGCTTCGAAAAAATCCGCCACATCATGAAATTCTTTCCTGCTCAAAATAAATTTACCTCCACCCATTCATTCGCATTAAAACCTTCTTTGTTTTTTGGAACGATTAAGATTCCATCCGCCCTCGTCATGCTTGTCAAGATATTGGCACCGCTTACCCGGATAGGTAAAACTCCTTTTTCTGTTTTCTTGACCCTAACAAAATCCGTTCGGCCGATCTGCGATGCCACCTTTCGAGATAAAATGAATTTTTGTTTCCGATAATGCCCGAGCAATGTTTGACTTAAACCCATCATTTTTTTTATTGTTGGAACAACGAATGAGTCAAAAGCAATCATGGCTCCTGCCGGATTGCCGACCAGAAAAAAAACCGGTCTGCTCTGGACAAAACCAAATCCTGTTGGAGAGGCCGGACGCATCGCAATTCCATGAACAACCACCTCGCCGAGCTCTGAAATAATGATCGGGACGAGATCTTTCTTCCCGACCGAAGTTCCTCCGGTGAGAATGATGATATCTTCGGTACACGATTTTACCAGTTTTGTAATTTTGCCTTTGTCATCCGGGACGTGGCCTTTAACTACGGCAATTGCATGATGTTCTTTGATCATATTTGTTAAAATGTAGCTGTTGGAATCGATAATTTGGCCTTTGGCTTTTTTTTCACCAGGGCTGATGATTTCTTCGCCGGTTACGATAACCGCAATTCGCGGTTGCTTGTATACTTTGATTCGGGAGACCTGAAGGCTTGCCAAAACACCGATGTGTTGAGGCCTTAACACGGTTCCTTTTTGAATTACAATATCTCCGATTTTGATATCCTCACCGATGCGTGATACATTTTTACCCGGTGTAACCGCATTGAATATTTTTACTTCATTAACCGACTCCTCGGCATCTTCCACCATAACAACTGCGTCTGCTCCGACCGGGAGTTCAGCTCCGGTCATTATCCGGATTGCCTTTTGCTTGGAAATCGGCTTGACGGGTTGCCGACCGGCGGTAAGTTCTCCGATCAGTTCGAAATTTAATGGGTTTGAGAAAGAAGCCCCGAACGTATCTTCAGCTCTAACGGCATATCCATCCATGGCTGCCCGGTTAAAGGAAGGAACATTTTCTTCAGCGATTATATTTTCGGCGGCAACCCGTTGTAAAGCTTGTTCGAATGATATTTTTTCGATGTCCAGCGGCTTTATTCTATTTTCTATAATCTCAAGGACTTCATCAATATCATGCCTTTTGATGAAACCTTTCATCCGAATATCAGTGTTCATTACGATTTGCCTTTTTCATGATTTTTTGATCACTTTTACAAGAACTCATAAAAAAAATAAAGAAATCAAGCACAGAAAAATTATGTTACCATATTACAATTAATTTATCAGGACATTAGGTTGAAAGGCAACCCGGAATATAATCTTTTTCCGTATCGGTTTTAAGACCACTTCCAAGAAAAGGACGAATCTCCGTTTGCCGAAAAAGACTTGAAGGGGGGGGGAGATTTATATGGAATGGAATAATTGATATCAGCTTTCAGGAGGTTGAAAAAACATGGTAATGCATCAGATGGAGCGGTCATGGAACAGGTTGGGATGGATCGGATTTAGAAAGAAACAAAGTGGGGAAAACCCGTCTTGATTAACACGCGAAAGCGCCGATAAAATCAATATAAAAATAGACAGGTTTTAAGATTCTTTGAATACAGGAGGTTTGAATTTTGATTTTGTATTAAATACGGATTTGATTGATACTGGATTCCGCCAGTTTGTTTATATAATCATCTATCTTGCTTGAAACCTCCGAGTCAAGTTTTTCAAATTCAATTCCCCATGCAATTCGTTCCTTGTCTTGGGTCGTATTTCGAACGATGCCCGGAAATTCAAAGACATCATTCATCCCTGTCAGGGGAAAAGATATTTTTATTTCATCAACCACCAGAATCTGTTGAAGTTGCAAGATGGGGGGGACTTTTATGATAAATCGACATCCAGTCCTGCTGATATCTGAAATCACTCCTTTTAATTCCGTTTTTTTCAGATTTGCAATGGCAGGAATATAGCAATTCACTCTTGAATTTTTTCTCAAATCGAGTTTTTGAACTTTTTCTGGGTAAGAAAGGAAGAGCAGGGGAAATGGTTCGGAAATAATGCCAAGTATTGAGGAGTCAAACTCGTAAGCATTCCCCAGACTGAGATAATTTACAAACAAATGTTTTCCTCGCTGTAAACCAGAAATTTTGTAAGATGAGTGCATTTCAATGATCAGAAATTCCTGCGGCATTAATCCTACCAGATTGCTTTTAAAACTTTTTTCAATTCCTTCAACCTGAATCAATAACTGACTGCCCAGTTCGATATTAAGACGCATTCCTTCATTGAGATTTTTCGCTTCCGTTTCCTGCGACATCTGCCGAACTCCTTTTTAAGATATTTACGCAAAGGCATTTAAAGGTGCTGCTTGCTTTAAACCATAAACATGTTTGAGCAGTGGTTGATTATGATGGTTTTTTTTTGTTTATTGCGTTCGACGTTTTAAAATTAATCCCCTGAAGAGCGCTTTTCCCCTTCGATGGGGGTATAGGATCATTATAAAAACCGTAATTATTCGATTCACTATATTTAGGATGCAAATTGTGTGCCTGTTGTTCTTGCTTTGATTTCAACCAGAGAAAAAAACACTCTCAATCAGTCGGTTCGGATATTAATGTCCGAAACAGGATGGTAATCCTTTCGGGCAAGCATGGGTTATTTATTGATTGTAAAGGCTTTCGGCCGATTTTTTGATTGAGTCATAGGTTTCACGTTAAAACACGGAGTATGCGATTGCCGCAACGATTCAATTTGGTAGGAAGACACATAAAACAAACATTTAGAGCCGGAAATCAATTTCATCAATTGTAACATATTGAAACGGCTCCAAAAATTCTGAACCGAATATTCAAACTATTCTAAAGTGCATTATTTCAAAATGCTCCATTTTTTTCGATATTAGGGCGCCTGCGAACGTGATTATCATTTATTGGTTCTAAAGTTTTAGGAGAGGGTTCTCGAGGAATTGCCAAAATTGTCAATTCGGATGACAATTTTTGTCAATCGGTGTTTTTTGCTATGAAAAGAATCCATCAATTCATTGAATTACCTGATATAATATAAATAAAAAGATTTCTGGTTCAATTTTTGCATATTTGTCCTAATCGAGTTGAGTGCATGGGTGCTATCGATTCTGAAATACTATCGTTGAGAGAGGAAGAATATATTTATGAAGAAAATGCAAATTCAACGCAAGTTTTTTGCCATCTTGCTCGCATTGATAACCGGAATTTTTTTACACTCTTCTTTTTCAGCTGCCGGAGCAACCCAAGAATCTCCTTTTGATCTGATAATAAAGATTGACCAACTGGAAAAAACCCTCGATATCATTGATGATCTGGCGATTGTCGATTCCTCGCGGCCTTTAACGACTCCGTTAAGGGGCATGTTGTATGGTACCGAGTGGATTGATCCGGATCGAAGGATCGTAATCGGAATTGAAATGAAAAATTCTCAGCCCATCGGTACCGCTTTGATTCCTTTCCGGCAAGCAAATGTTGATTTTCAGACTACATTCCAGGCTTCGGTTGGACCGGATTACTACATCCTGTCATTTCCTCCCGGCCAAGAAGTGAACATCTCCGGTGAGCTTGAAGCGGCTCTTAATGCTGCTTCCAAGGCGAGAACAGCAATTTCAATATCTGGGGAACTTCGTGTCAGTGAATTATTGAAAAAAGAAGAGGGTAAGATACAGGAAGCATTAAAGAATTTGGAAGATATGCCCAGTGATGACTCGGGAAAGTTTGCACCCAAGCCTCAAGAAATCAAATGCCTGCTTTTAAACCTTCTCGATACGGCTCGTCAGGTGGAATTATTGACATTGGGGCTCGACTTCAACAAGGGAAAGATCACCTCGTTTATTGAAGCAAAAGCCGGAAAAGAAACCCGTCTTGCCGAATTGTTTACAGAACACAGTAAGACCATGCGTTTGGGTAATTACAGGCCGCAACATCAGATTAACTTCAGATCCAGAGGTTATGACATCGGAACAGCAGCCGAATTTATCAATATTTTTTTTGGTGATTTTTACAATAGTATGGGAATCGATTTTGCCAGTCTAATCGAAATCAGCAAAAGCTTTACCGGAGAAATGGTTGGGGGAATGTCAATTAATAAAACCGGTGCTGAATTTGAAATGATCAGCGTTCTCAAAGAGACGAGCGTGGAAAACGATTTTCTGGAAACGCTTTATTTGCCATGGCTGGAGAAATATAATCAAAGCATGGCTCCTATCATGGAAAAACAGTTTCCAGGGCAATCAGCGAAACTTTATGAGCGAACCGATGACAGCATGGTAGCCGGTCATAAGGTGGTGGGATTAATAACGAAGGTTCCTCCGCTTTTCTTGGAGAACAATATGTATAGCAATCCCGACAGCGCCCGTAGGATGAAATATGAAATGCGGATGACGATAGTTGGAAATTTGTTACTTGTCGCTCCCGACGACAAACGAATCAATGAATTGATTCGGGTTTCTAAAACATTCAAGGAAAATCCCGCAGAGGGATCATTAATTTCATTTGACATTGATATCGCCGACCATTTTAATTCTGCCATGAAGATGTTACCCGGGTTCCCAAGTTGTGGAAAGCCGTTGCCCAAGATGGGAAGAATAACAGCTCGCTTTGATTTAACAGATGGACGAGCCGTTAGCGAATCATCGATAATGATCGACGATATCAAAAAAATAATTTGTTATTTTAAGGAGTTATCTGCTTCTGCCAAAACATGTAGTTTGGAAAAAGAAACAGAAAACAAAAAAACTACTTATAAAGAAAATGCTGTTGAGATCGTTCAAAAGACAAAAAAGGAACCTGCCGAATGGGGTGTCACTAATAGAGATGCTCCTGAACCGGGTGCCACTAAAGAAGATGCCGCTTACTGGTCGAATAAAGGATCTCTCTGCGCGGTTTACGGCAATGATAAGGCGGCAATTCAATATTTCAAAAAAGCCATTGAGCTCGAACCGCAGAAAAGCGAAGCATATTATCTTTTAGGTGTCTCCTACGGTGAAATCGGCAATTTTGAAAATGCAATATCTTCGATCAACAAAGCCCTTGAGTTGAAATCCGGGGAAGCACTTTATTATTATGGAAGAGGGAGGATTTATCTTTTATTTAGCGAAAAAGACAAGGCAATGGAGGATTTGAAGCTTGCAGCCAGATTGGGCAATAGAGATGCGCAGACTTACTTGAATAAGTACGAAGCTTGTCTGCAATAGCTCCTCAAAGAATTCCTTTCGTTAAGGATGTAAACTCTACCGGTTTTTCAGCCGAGACCTTGCCGGAACACTTTATATGGATTTAATTTCGGCATTTCCAATTTATGTGCAACAGATGTTATGTAACCATTTAATAAACTTTATAAATAGTATTTATCTATAAATCAAATAGACCGGCAAGGCCAAGATAAAAAAACCGAAGGGATTTCATGCATTCAAACTTATAAACAAACAACAAACAGCCAAAAGAGAAAAACTTGACAATTATTTGAATAACTCATAATAAAAAAATCAAAAATCAATCGTGTAATCGGACGGTGCCATCCAAAGGAACAATAGGGAAACCGGTGCAAATCCGGTACGGGCCCGCCGCTGTATTCGGGGACGAAACCCGCAATTTGCCACTGAACGGTCACCAAACTCTTCGGGAAGGCGCGGCAAGTAGAAAGATCCGATAGTCAGAAGACCTGCCGTCTGGTTCATGTTTGGGGAGAAGGCAAATCCTCAAGCGTTTATCGCTTGAGGATTTTTTTTATTTGTGCCCGGTGCATGAATTCGAGGAAGCCGAACTGCCAACGGTCTAAAATTTCCGTCTTGTGACGGGATGTTGTAATGATATAAAATGATATAATGGGGAAAGGAAATCAAGGATGAGGGATTTAACTTTGAAAGAGATAATTGAAAGAATTAAGCCGGTGGACCGTCAGTGGATCGAAAAGGCAAAACAGCATACGGCGCGGCTGGTAATGCCGACCCGGGCCCTTGGAAGGCTGCATGAAATATCAGAACGGTTGTGTGGTATCCAAAAGACTTTGAAGCCATCGATAAACCGCAAGGCAATTTTGATTATGGCGGCAGATCACGGGGTGGTAGAAGAAGGGGTCAGTGCTTATCCCCAGGAGGTTACCGGTTCAATGATTCGGACTTTTCTAAAAGGCGGAGCGGGAATCAATGCAATTTCCAATCATGTGGGCGCGGAAGTTTGGGTGGTGGATATGGGTATCATTCCGATATTAGATCCCGCTTCTATGGACGAAGGTGATCGGCTTTTTATCGAAAAGGTAGCCAGAGGGACGGCGAATATGGCAAAAGGGCCAGCCATGACACGGCAGCAGGCTGAAGAATCAATTATAAAAGGGTTTAAGCATGCGGATGCACTTTTCCAAAAAGGGATTGAAATTTTGGGCACTGGCGACATGGGAATTGGAAACACTACCCCTTCCACGGCAATCGGAGCTGTTATCACAGGGAAAAGCGTTGACGAGATGGTTGGCCGGGGTACCGGATTGGATGACGCAGGCCTTTTAAGAAAGAAAGATGTTATCCGTCGCGGAATCCAGGTAAACCAGCCGAAACGGAACGACGGCCTTGATGTATTGACAAAGGTGGGGGGCTTCGAGATCGGTGGAATTGCAGGGTCTATATTGGCCGGAGCCTACCACTGTCGTCCGGTGGTAATCGACGGGTTGATTTCAACAGGCGGTGCCTTGGTGGCTGATGCACTATGTCCGGCAGTGAAGGATTATATTTTTGCGGGACACTGTTCGCAAGAGCCGGGTCACGGGACCATGTTGAAATATTTAAGACTGGATCCGATTCTGGACCTTGGGATGCGTCTCGGGGAGGGGACCGGAGGGGCGCTGGCAATGGGTATCATAGAAGGGGCACTGAGGGCTTTTTGCGAGGTTTTCACTTTTGAAGAAGCCGGAGTCGCTGGCAAAAATTAAAGAAGAAGGGATGCATGCAGTCCGACAGTTTCTGTCGCAATCATCTAAAATTAATCTTGACTTTAATATTATTGTAAAATAAAGGGCTCGAATATTCAGGTGCTCGTTTGGAGCATAATAGGGAACCCCGTTAAAATCGGGGGCGGCCCCGCCGCTGTAATTGGGGACGAAAGCCGCAGGCTGGCGGTTAATGATTCGTATTCATTAATAACCAGCCGGAATGCCACTGGGATTTTCATTTGGTATATCCAATGACAAGTGAAAAAAACCGATGACAGCCAATATAATAGGCACGTCGGGCTCTGGAAGGCGCGTAAAGTAGAGTGATCCAATAGTCAGAATACCTGCCTGAATCGCCGGTATAACCTTCGCGGACTATAGGTCGGCCGGAAGATCATGAGGATAAAAAAGGGGTATCCCCGGATCGAATCAATTTCGGTCCGGGGATTTTTTTTGTAAGATGGGGAAAAAGATTCAGTCGGGAGAAAAATAATGAAAAAATGGTTGGGCTTATGGGTGATTTTTACAATTCTGATTTTGCCGAAATTTATCCTGGCGGAAGAAAAAAAGAATGAAGCCTCGGCAGTTACGATGGAAGACATGGTGGTCACTGCTACCAGAACAGCCCGGGAGATAGAAAAAGTGCCGGCGAATATCACCGTGATCGATGAGAATGATATTAATTTATCCAACGCAAAGACTGTTACGGATCTTCTTCGTTCTCAGGAAGGCATTGTCGTGCGGGATACTTTGGGTAACGGAAAGACCGCTCAGGTTGACATGAGAGGTTTTGGGGAGACAGCGGCTTATAACAACCTGGTACTTGTTGATGGCCGCCGCGTAAATGATATTGACCTCAGCGGGGTGGATTGGACACAGATTCCTTTGGAACAGATTGAACGGGTGGAGATCGTTCGAGGGACCGGCAGCGTTCTTTACGGGGATAACGCCGTTGGCGGGGTGATCAATATTATTACAAAAACCCCTTCCGAAAAATTCACCGCGTCGGTGGAAGGTATTGTCGGGAGTTATGAACGAAACAAAGAAAGGGTTTCCATCGCAGGCGGGCATGGTAAGATTGCCGCCTCTCTTTTCGCCAGCCATGATTCAACCGAAGGATACAGGGATAACAACGAGTTCAGAACCAAAGACGTGGGAGGAAAATTCGTTTTCGATCCGACGGAGTTTCTGAGTTTCAACCTGAGCGGATCCTATCATTGTGACGATTACGGATTGCCGGGATCTTTGACCGAGGAGGAGTTGAAAATTGATCGGAGATCCACTGAATCGCCTTATGACAATGCTGAAACCAGGGATAAGTACGTGAAACTGGGGTTTGAGCTGGATATGAAAAAATACGGAAACTTTATTACCGATTTTTCTTACCGGGACCGGGACAGCGAGGCGTTTTTCCTGACCGATCCTGATTTTCCATTCGCCAACGATTATCATACCGATACCGCAGGCATTACTCCTCGGTATCTTTGGAAGGGTAACATCTCCGAACATGGCAATACCTTCATCGCCGGTGTGGATTTTTACTGGACGGAACAGGATTCCAAGTCATTTTCAGGTGTTTTTGCGCCGCTGCCGTCATCACCAACCGGGATCTCTGAAATCAACAGGGATTCCTGTGGCGTTTATTTGAACGATGAATTCTCTATATTTGAAAATCTGATTCTTTCCCTGGGCGCCAGGCATGAAGAGGTGAAATACGATTTAGACGTTCGGGATCTCAATGAATTTTTCCCGCTTGATCCTTTGGACGAATCGAAGACCGAGCGGGAAAATGCTTTTAATGCCGGGCTCACTTTTCGCTATAAAGACAAATCATCTGTTTTTGCCCGAGCCAACCGAAGCTTTCGTTTTCCCCTTACCGACGAATTGGTGCTATATGATTGGAATACAGGAGAGATACGCGTAAACCCGGACCTTAAACCTCAAACCGGCAAGCACTACGAGGTGGGAATACGGCATTACTTTTCACCGAAAATTCAAGCCAATTTAACATTATATCGAATGGAAATCGATGATGAAATCTTATTCGACAATCTCACATATTTAAACGTAAACTATCCGGAAACCGTTCACAAGGGCGCGGAACTCGGCGTGAGAGCGGATCTTTTTAAAATATTGACGGTTTTTGGTAACTATACCTATGAGGACGCAATCCTTGGGGAGGGACCATATAAAGATAATCGAATCCCGGCAGTACCGAGGCATAAGGCAAACCTGGGATTCAGTATCCATGATATCGTGCCCGGACTTATTTTTTCAGCCGATTACAATTACGTAGGATCAAGGTGCCTCATCAGTGATTTTGAAAACGAGTTTGAAAAGCTGGAAGATTACTACGCGATTAATGCGAAAATTTCTTATGAGTGGAGGTTGTTCAAGGGCTTTGTCGGAGTGAACAACCTGACGGACGAAGAATATTCCGATTATGGGGTTATCGGCGGTACACCGGTGGGCCGCAATTTCTATCCATCACCCGAGAGGAATTGGTTTGCGGGGATCCAAATTGAATATTGATCTGTACAACCTTTTTATTGACATTCATTTTATTTTTTAATAAGTAGTACAAATCACAATAATTGTTCAAGTGCTCAATTAGAGCTTAACAGGGAACTCCGTGGGAATCGGAGACGGGCCCGCCGCTGTGATCGGGGACGAAAACCGCACGAATGTCACTATCCCAATTAATTAAGCTTCCGGATGGGAAGGCGCGGTTAGTAGGATGATCCGAGAGTCAGAAAACCTGATTGAACAACAGGTATAACCTTCGCGGATTATGGGTTTACCGGAAGATCATGAGGATAAAAAAGGGACATCCCCGGATCGAATCAATTTCGATCCGGGGTTTTTTTTAATGGCCCGATGTTAATTGTTTTTTTGTTATGCAGGGCTCCTGTGCTTCCTTGTTTTTGGCCGGAAGCATACTCCATGGGGGGAGCGATTTGAATCGTTCCTCCCAATCACTCGAAAAAAATATTTGGAAATTCCAACAACTTTGTACAGCTTCTCCAGCTTCCGATCGATTTATTTACCACTCTTTCCTATCCCGAAACTCAATTAATCGGTTGAAATACGCTGGAGCGAAAAGCGAGAACAGGGCATATTCTTCAATATATATTTCCCCAGGCAATTGGGTTTTTAAACAGAACACTTTTGGATTTTTCAGAAAAAAAAATTCCGATTTTTTAACGGGTTTGTATGACATCAACGTTAAGATTTCCTTCATTGCTGAAGTTATCGGTTTCTTCATCCCGTGCATATTGTTTCAAGTATCTTGTAATTTCAGTAAAATCCATACTTGAAATTTTTCCCTCGCGCACCAGTTGAATAATCTCCGGGTTGTTGATTAGTTGGGTAAGATGCATGCGGGTAATGTCCAGTTCTTTTTTAAGGACCTCCAGCTCTTTTTTTTGAAATTCCAGTATCATTTCCTGACGATATATATCCCGCTGAAGAGTTCTATCGACAGCGTTTTCCTGACTCAATTCCCGAGCGGATTGTCCTCCTTTGTCGATAAGTTTTATGATGGCTTCATCCGGTATATCAACCGCTTTCATTGCGATAATTTCATCAACGGAAATTATGGCGCGGGTAATCGCCTTCGATTCGATAACTTTAATGATCACCGGATCATTTATCCCGGCTTTTTTCAATTGGATGAGGTCCGAAGGAGTGACGGCAAGCGTTTTTATGGGGCTGAGGATTAAAAATAGAAATGTCGCTATTAAACCCGATTTAAATAAATCGTATTTAAACATTCGTATCTCCAGAGGAAATAGGGGTACTTACTTGGCAATCAATAACTCACCGGTTATAGAATAAAATATCTAATCTTAACTCTCAAACGGTTCTGGAGACCCAACTCTAAACGAACCTTCCATCGGATTTACGATCCAGGCGGGGCGTGAAGTTCAACCGCAGGAATATATTCCCTATCTTGTGAATTGGACGTTTTTCCGCAACACTGGGATCGGACCTGAAGAAAGGCGTTGAAATGACTTTCAGTCTCCTCAGGTTCAAGGTTTCACTGTTCCAGGAAAATGAGCCTCCCGTCCATGCTTGATTTCAGTGCCGGTGTTACATAAATTGCTAATGCTGTGTCCGCCGGCTTTCCAGGCCGAGGTCCAAAAATCAACGATTTCATTTACGGCAACCTGATACAGGAAAGAAACCACCTCTGTTCTTCTATCTTTTTTACAGGGCTTTCGGTATGTTTCCAAAATTTTGTCGGTATGGGAACGAATGTCGGCGACCTCATTGAAGCCGTCATACAAAACCGAGATCGGAATCATATGGTTCGAGCTATAGATGGTCCCCGGGCAGATGGATTCGGCGATAAAACATGCCAATACTCCGAAAGAAATAACGGTATTGAATTCATTGGACCGACCGGATTTCATTTTTTCAACCAGATCGGAATAGATAGCTTCAGTTTCAAATGGGTCAATTTTTACAGGAGGCATTCTGTCCGCGAAAAGCATTCCTTCTATAACGATATTCCGATTTACTTCCAGATATGTTTTCAGTTCCGCAGGGCAAAAATGAATTGCATCCTCAAGGATTGCCTTCCGAGTCTCGAGTTTAAACCCCAAAGCGGAAGCTGGAATAAAAAAGAAAATAGACAGAAAAAAAATCAACCCGGTAGAAAGCTTTTTAGTCATTGTAACTTCCTTTCTAAAAACCGATTGTATTACATGTTTTGTTATTTATTTATCGGCAAATCGAATAAATAGCATAAGAAAATTACCGTCAATTATCTTATTTCTTTCCATTTCCCAGTCCCTGTTCTTGAGGATGGATAAAAATATAGGAGTTGACTTTTAGTAAAGAAATGGTACTAAGTCGCCTAAAATTACGGAAGTTGTTAATCAATGGATAGAATGGAGCCAAAGATGCAAGTGCCGATGACGCCGGTAAGAATTCTGAAAAGAGCCGTAAAGCTATATCCCAAAAAGCCGGCCGTGATTGACGGGGATGTTCGATTGACCTATGAGGAAGTTCAGAAAAGGGTCAATCAGGTTGCACATGCGATTCATGATTTGAATATTTCTCCCGGAGGAAGGGTCGCTGTTTTGGATTACAACACCTACCGGTATATGGAGCTGTACTTCGGCATAGCTCAATCCGGACGTGTAATGTTGCCGTTAAATACCCGTCTTTCACAGGAAGAATATATCTATATTCTGAATGATGCCGAGGCGGAGGTAGTTATTTTTCACGCGGATTTCAAGAATGTAATGAAAAAAATAAGAAAAGAGATTAAAACGATCAAATACGCTTATATTGCCGAAGGCTTTGATGCGGAAGATTGGATTTCCGGTACATACGAAGGCCTTTTAGAAAAGTCGTTATCGGATCCCTTGCCCTTTGATTTAAAAGATGAGAATCAACTGGTTAACTTGTATTATACGAGTGGAACAACCGGAAAACCCAAGGGTGTTATGCTGACCCATCGGAATGTTTATATCAATGCGCTTTCTGCAGTTATTTCTTTTCAGCTTGAAGATAAAACCGTCTGGCACCATATTGCCCCTTTATTTCATATCGCCGATTCATTTTTTATATGGTCGGTCACCTTCCAGGGGGGGCGTCACATCATGCAGCGGCAGTTTGCCCCTCGCTCTGTTTTGAAAACCATGGAAGATGAAAAGGTGACTTCCACAATGATGGTGCCGACCATGGTTAATTTTCTTCTAAATTTACCGGACATCGAACGGTTTGATTTGTCCTCCTTGCAGCAAGTGATGGTCGGCGGAGCTCCGATGTCTCCGTCCAATGCAAAAAAAATGATGGAAAAGCTTGGGTGCAGGTACATATCCGGTTATGGACTCACGGAAACGTGCCCTTTGCTTGCCGTAGGAAATTTAAAAGACACCTTGTCTGATGCGCCGGAAGAAATAAAATTAGGGCATTTGACCCGAACAGGATTTGAGGTGGTTGGGGTTGATTTGAGAGTTGTAGATAAAAATGGAAGAGACGTGCCCTGGGACGGAAAGACCGTCGGTGAGATTATTGTGAGAGGTGATAATGTCATGAAAGGGTATTGGAAACTTCCGAATGAAACGGCCGAATCGATAAGAGATGGATATTTTTATACGGGAGATCTGGCCCATGTTGACCCCGAAGGCTATTTATTTATTGTGGACAGAGCGAAAGATATCATTATTACGTGCGGAGAAAATATCGCTTCGGTAGAAATTGAAAATGTAATTTATGCACATCCAGAGGTGTTGGAATGTGCCGTTATCGCCGTTCCTGACCGGGTGATGGGTGAGGTGGCCAAGGCAATGGTTGTCTTGAAAAGCGGCGCAAGCGTTTCAGAGAGAGAACTGATTGTTTTTTGCCGCAAAAACTTAGCCCGTTTCAAAGTGCCTCGTTATGTAAAATTTGTATCCGAACTCCCAAAATCCGGATCCGGAAAAATTCTCAAACAAGAGCTGCGAAATATTCCTACGTTTTCCTCGAATGCATCGACATCCTCAAATTGCCCGATTTCGTTTGCCGAAAATTGAACCGAAGCAGCGAACGCATTTCAAACCGCTTGCCGTTGGAGAATTCAGTGCGATTTATTGATGACGGCATGATAGAAACGGTCAACCCTCTTATGCCGATTTTGTCTTTCCGGAGCGGGGGTGTTTTTGACCTGAAATACGAAACGACGCAAGGATTTAATACGAATCTCGAAACCTGTCGGAAGATTCCAAGCCCCATCACTATGCCATGGCAAATGGTACGTGACCCCGTCATAAAGGGAAAAAATTAAGAATCGCCGCAACAATAATCGCCAGGGCCAAAGGCAAGACAAAAGAGAGAATTGTTTTCAAGAATATGGTCCGTTGATTGGGTGATTTAAATTCATCGGGAAACGGCACGGGATTAACTGTTACCCAAGCGATGACAAATGAAGTCAATGCAAAACAATCGATCCCATAATCCAACAGTTCTTCCGTGATGGCATCAGAATTTAACAAATCAATAAACAGAAGGATACTAAATGCAGCCATCATAAGAGTGACAAACGGATTGAAGAGATCCCTTAATTCTCTATGTTTTTTCTTGATCATTGGCCACCCGATGTTCAGCGCCAACTTGCGGATGCGTTGCACGGATCTGAAGTGGATCCGTGCATTTGAACCCAAAGGCAATTTTTTAAGTCGTTGCGGGGGGATTTGGCTGCTTTATTGCATTTTATCTTCATTTTCCCAGCGGTTGAAATGAACCTTATCTTCATCGTACCGGCCAATGCGAGGCAGTTTTTGAGCTGGATATCCCATTACAACAAGTGCTAAGGGTATCACGTGCTCCGGTAGATGAGCTAAAACACGAAATTCCTCAATGGCGGTTATTTCAGGATAAATGCAGGTCCAAACCGCACCGATTCCTTTTGCATGTGCGGCAAGCAGAAGATTTTGAGTGGCGGCCGAGCAGTCCATAATCCATCTTCCAGGCTGTTTTTCAAGGCCCAAATCTCCGCAGACCATGATGGCCATGGGGGCAAATTTAGCCATGGAAGCTTTTGAATTAATTTTCGGAACGTTGTCAAGAATTTCACGCTCGGTAATGACGATGAATTGCCAAGGCTGTGCATTTCCTGAAGAAGGCGCACTCATAGCCGCTGCCAGAATTTCTTTTATTATTTCATTCGGAACGGGACGGTTTTCGTATTTACGAATGCTGCGCCTTGTATGAATGGCTTCCAATACGTCCATGTTTTCTCCTTAAAATATCGTTCGTAGATTCGATCGGCGATGAGATCGGTTAAAAATCTCATTTCGTTCTGCGTCGAATTCAACGCGCGAAAGAGCCAATTGGATAAAAGTATCTGCGGTGAGAATGATTAAATATTGGGATGTGGCGGAGAAAACGTTTTTTAAAAAACAGTCCCTTCACCATATACATTTCCGCTTTCAAGCACCCGCCAAAATTTGCCGTATCTTCCGATTGCTACCGTGATGACATCGCCGATTTTTAAAATTTTTGCGAGTTCCTTACCTATCATAACCGGGCCGATTTTATCTCCATCCCTGGTTTCAAGAAAACCAAGGTCATTTTCGACCCGGACTATTTTCATGTATCCTTCATGGCGTTGATCCGGGTTTCTTTTTCGGTTAATGGAAACGACCTTACCGTAATCCGTTGTCTTCCAGCAAGCGGCATTGGGGGTGTGGAGTTTGTAAAGCAATTCACCGGCTTTTTGAAGGCGTAAAATCTCTTTGCTTTTACCATGTGGCAAGGCCTTCAAAAATTCATTGAAATGGCTTTCATCAATGTAATGATGGCTATAGCACCATTTAATCCATTTACGCAAGACACCGGGGGCTTTGGTTTCCAATGTTTCATCCATAACTGTCCTGGGAAGCCACCAGTCAATAAAATTTGATATGATACTTTTATCAAATGAATTCCAATCGTTGGTCAGCAGAAGGTTGCCTTTTTTTGATTTCATAAGGCCCGAAGAGTTGGTTCGAAGGCACTCTATAAACAGATAAATGACGTTGGAATAAATCTTTCCGGTTTCCTGGGAAACCGTGATCGATTCCAGGTATTCAACAGCCGCTTTGGCAATATTGGATGGATGCTTTGATAAATCATGAACCATCAGGTGTGGCTTTCCTTTTAAACAATTTTTTAATCAACGACCATAACCTAATCTTCCAGCCGTTTTCAATAATAAATAAAAAGTTTTTCGGCATTCAGCCGGATTAAATGACGGAACCCTTCGCATAGACATTCCCACTTCTCAGGACTTTCCAATAATTCCCGAATCGACCGATTTTGACTGCAAGGACATCACCTGTTTTGAGCAACCTCGCAAGATTATTCCCAAACATGACCGGGCCGATTTCAAGACCCTCCCGAGTTTCCAGGAAACCGACATCCTTTTCAATCCGAAGAATTTTCATGTAACCTTCCAATTGTGCTTCTGGCATTTTTTTCGCGGTTATTTGAACAACCTTATCTTGATTTTCGATCTTGCTCCCCTTGGCCAGCGGTGAATGAAGCCGGTATAATAAATCTCCGGCTTTCTGAAGACGCTCAATATCCTTGCCTTTTCCGATTGGTATGGCATTCATGAAATTGCTCAACTGATTTTTATCAATGTATTTCCGATCGCAGCACCATTTAATCCAATCTCGAAGAACACGAGGAACTTGAACCAGGAAGGCGTTGCTGATTCCTTTTCTCGGAAGCCACCAATCGATAAATTTGGAGAATACACGCTCATCATATGCATCCCAGTTGTTCGAGAGTAAATATTTTCCATCTTTTGTTTTAAAAACCGCGGATGGATCCGATCGAAGATATTCAATAAATAAAAACAAAACATCCGCATTGAGTTGGCTTTTTTCTTTTAACCTCTTGATCCTGTCGATGTATTGATGAGGTGACTCCGAGAAGATTTTTTCTGATTTTTCCAGCGATTTGATCGTTTTCAGATATGCAACCGCGGATTTGGCAATATCGGATGGATGATCGTATAAATTTTGCGGCATGATAGGATGCATCCTCGCGGTTGCGGTTCAAGACATTGGTTCGACTGTCCGTTGCATGCGGAAAAATCTGCTGCCTCCGGTATATTCCATGCCGAAGTAGCCATGTGTTAACTCAGTGCCTTTCATCAACCTCCAAGAAAAAGAATCAAGGGCTATTTTCTCTCCGTTGACGTCACATGATCCAAGCTAACGACACCTCCGATGAAACAAAAACGGGGTAGCTGTTTTGGCCTGGGTGATGGTTTAAAGAGTTTTACAAAAACTCCACCGAAGATCGGACCTGCACATGCAAAGGCGACCCGGAGAAACCGAAGCGAGGAAAATTTTTAGCGCCGGCGGAGATATTGGCTATTTCTTCAGTTTTTTGATTATTTCATCGACTTCCTCATAACCCTCTTCATAAAACTTTTCTTCTTCGGGATCCAGTTCACGTAATAGACGAAGAAATTCTCCTGCGTGCTCTTTCTCCTCGTTGGCTATCTCGATAAGCACCTTTTTTGCCAGTACGTGATCTGTGCTCTCCGCTGTCTGTTGATAAAGCTGAATGGCCTCATATTCAGCTGCGATCATGAACCGGATCGCACGAACCAATTCCTCTTTCGTCAATTTTCGGTCATTTTTCAAAACCGTAAAAGGGTTGCAGAATTCCGGCATTACGTTTCTCCTTTCATAAAAAAGACGGGTTTCATATATTTATGCAGCTTTGTTCGTGTTATACCGGAGTCCGTTAAACAAACAACGGCTCCTTGATTGCCGAAAAGATCCGGAAATCATTTATCGTCAACAATCGGTCGTGGGATATCAAAGTGTCCCATGCAGGTAAACGTGCTTCTTTTCTTTAGCTACGGTTCCTGAAACTTACAGCTTGTTTCCGACTCTTTGAATACTTGGTATCGAAACTGTTTTCAACCCCATTTCGAATGATAATATGGCGGATTCTTATACAACCCGGGACGGAAAGATTCCGAGAATTAAAAATCTGATTACCGACTTGTCGATCATTAACAATATTCAGTTTCGATGCCATTGTATCCGAACGCCTTCTTTCAGTTGATACCGGTCGCTGAAACCGGAAGGCACTTCAATGACATATTGAGCCGGGCCTCTTGAATGGTATGCTATCTCGGACATGGGCTCGGTTTCTTTGGCAATGTTAATGATCTTGCCGTTTTCAGAAACAAATATAATGTCAAGCGGGATCAACGTCTTGCTCATCCAAAATGATTGATATCCGGGCCGGTCGTAAAGAAAGAGCATACCACTGGCGTCATCCAGGCCGGTGCGTCCCATCAATCCTGTCTTATGAGCTTTCGGGGTTTCGGCAATTTCGATGGTAATCGATCTGCACACGGTTCCGTCCGGTTGTACAAAACGGAGTTTGCCGTCGTTACGAATGGTACCGGCAGAATGGCCGGCAATCAGGCCCTGTGGAATATCGTGGACACATGCATAAGAAAAGAAAAATACCATCAGGAAAAAAATAATCCCGAACCGTAAGCTTTTTAATAACACAACCATGTTTAAAACAGAATTGACTGGTATTTTTTCGGTTTGATGAATCCTTTGCGATTCTGTTATTTTCATTTAGGTCGCCTTTTTTCAATCGATCCGGGCATTTTCCAAGGAGGGCTCCGGATCGAGGAAATCCCTTCCTTACCGGCTTTTTTTAAATCTCTTTCGGATGCCGGTGTTTAAATTGTCCCGAACGATTCATCGATAGGGGGAAGTTTTCGATATGTTGTGTTACCTGCCGGTGACAGGTTCGAATGAGATGCATAGGCATCCGTGAACCGGCACTTAGCAGTCTCAGACTTATTTTTCAAAAAGTTTAACATATTTGCCGTAGCCCTCTTTCTCCAGGTACTCTTTCGGGATAAAACGAAGCGCTGCGGAATTGATGCAGTAGCGGATGCCGGTAGGTTCAGGCCCGTCCGTAAATACGTGCCCAAGGTGGGAATCCGCATGTCGGCTTCTCACCTCCGTGCGTGTCACGAATAGGCTTTTATCTTGTACTTCCAAGATGTTTTCGGCTTCCAGCGGTCGAGTAAAACTGGGCCATCCCGTTCCGGAATCAAACTTGTCCAGCGAGCTGAAAAGTGGCTCTCCGGAGACGATGTCTACGTAGATTCCCGGTTTTTTATGATCCCAGTATTCATTTTGAAAGGGAGATTCCGTACCGTTTTCCTGAGTCACTTCATACTGAGCCGGGGTTAATTTTTTTCTTAGTGCATCCTTGCTGTATTTTTTCTGTTTCCCGGGATTTTTTTGCAGGTCTTCTTGAATCTTGTCTCGACCCCATACCTTTTTCAGATAGGCATCGCGCCCCGAATGGAAACGATAAAAATTGTATCGAATCGGATTCTTTTTAAAAAAATCCTGATGGTGGGATTCGGCTTTATAAAAAACCGAGGCTTTGATAATTTCGGTTACGATTGACTTGTCGAATCGACCCGATCTTTCGAGTTCCTGTTTTGATTTTTCCGCAAGCCGTTTTTGTCCCTCGTTATGGTAAAATATCGCTGACCGGTACTGAATCCCCCTATCAACGAACTGTCCGCCCGCATCCGTAGGGTCTATTAGACTCCAGAAAACCTTCAGAAGCTGTGAATAGGTTATTTGGGACGAATCAAAGATAATCTGTACGGCTTCAACGTGACCTTTCTCCATATAATTTTCATAGGTCGGATTTTCGCCGGCGCCGCCTGTATAACCCGACACCACCTCAACGACACCCGAAAGCTTTTCGAATGGCGGTTCCATGCACCAGAAACATCCGCCGGCAAATGTCGCGATATCGTATTTTGTCTGGGCATTTACATTTATTGAAAAGAAGGCGAGGATACAAAGACTTGTCAGAGAGCCATCCTTTAACAGTGTCCTCATGGTTCCATTCTCCTTTCCAGGCATCAAAGAGGAGATTCAGGCGGTTCTGCCTTAGCAGGGTGTTGAAAAACTGCGCCTGAGGCCGCCATTCAGCGTTGCGGGGCTCTCGCCAATGCTCACATATGCTTGAATATGCTGCGCTTGTCGTATCGCCGTGCGCCTTGGCTGACGGCCTGATCCTTGTTTTTCAACACCCTGTTAGGTAAGTTGCCCGTAAAATCAATTACCCTGACGATCGCGTTTTCGTTTTTTCAAAACTATTATTATCGAACCCGTCATTTTTTTATTCAGCCGAAATGAATTGACACAAATAAGGTTACTGCCGTAAACATCAAGTTCGGAACTTGAGCCGACGGATCGGGGCGCATCAACCGGATAGTATATAAGAAATTTATTACAGTTTACTACGATTGATTGAGATAAGTCATTATAATTTAAAGGGGGGGTAAAATTTATTTTTTACGTGAATCGAAACGCCGCAAGGGATTGCAAAGGGCGTTGGCTGAAAAATGAAAATCTGGTCATGGTCGGTTAAATCTTTAAAAGAGCCGACGACTGTTAAAAAACAGAATTGCCGAACAATAAGAGTAAAACTCAATACTCCGAATGATTGCTGATATTAAATTTCGAGCTGCGGTTATGCATGAAAATATTGAAAGCACGAAAAAAAGGAGAAACGAATAGCAGAAATTTTATACCTAACTTGCGAAAAAAGGATTCATGCATTAATATCCGCTAATAATATCGTAGAGTTCTTTTGCGCCGCATTTGACAGAAATCAATCAAGAGGTTCAGGCAATGCCGATTTATGAATATCAATGTGAGAGTTGTCAACATCGATTTGAAAAATTGGTTTTTAGTGAAAAAGATGAGAAAGAGATCTCCTGCCCGAAGTGCAATTCAAAACAAATTAAGAGGATTATGAGTGCGTCGGCCGCTGGATTCGGTTGCGTAAAAACATCCGGCGGATTTTCCTGACGAGCATAGACTTTCAACGGTCGGTTGAAAATTTTTATTATTTCATTTGGAGGTCCGAGAAGAAAGGACAATCGGGTTTTGTTTTATTTTCGACGAACGGGAACGGTGAGACAGGGGTGTTTCGTATTGCCGTCGTCTGATCGACATGACCACGTCGATTTTATGGTTCCCGATGGAAAGAGGTTTTGCATAAAATACCCAACGTATATCCGACAAAAACTGATGCAAGGAACATGAAAAAAGTCAGAAGCAAGACGTAGATCCATCCGAAATAAGAAATCATTACCGGCAGGAGATATGGTTTGACAGCCCGGTTACTCAAAAAAACGGCGATTGCGGCGTTTCCCGCTCCTTTTTCTTTGATTTCTTTCAGCAGCGGATACCAGGCATAAATGGGACCCATGGAGATGATTCCCGCTATTGCTGACAACATGACCCCGCGGAGGCCGGATCTTTCTCCCAGAAGGCGTGTAACCTCGGCGGATTTAAAAAAGAGATTGAGCAAAATCATCAAGACAAAAACCACGGTAAGGGGCAAGAGAATGTAGCCGAAGATTTTTACGCTGGTGCGCAACGCCAGAATGGTTTTTTCCCCGTCAAAAAAATAAAACAACCCATACAGGAACACAACTGCCGTCATAAATATATACCGGTTGCGGAATGTCCCTTTTTTACCCTTTTTTTTCTCCTTCATGAGTACCACCCCAGGATATACCGATACGCAGCGACAGTGACTCCGGCGATCAGTAAACTGGAAATAAATGTGAGACCGTTTCGGATCAGGGCGAATCGGGTTCCCAAGGCATCCATCTCGGCAGGTAGCTGGACCAGTCCGACCGTCACCCATGCCACCAAAAAGGCTGTCACGGAAAGGAGGCTGCCTCCCTGCGCCAGTATTTCTCCGCCGATGATATAGCTTGTGATCGGGTTTCCGGCGAAAATACTTCCCGCAATCGCTCCTTTAAGTGTGCTCCACAATTCACTTCCCGAAAAAAACGATGCAATAAAACCTTTATCTGGAAATGTTTGTAAAAGTCCCAGGAGAAGAATCACCGACATAATAACGGGAAGGGCGCCGAGGAACTGCCTAAGGGAACTTTCAAGCGAGTGGATGAACGTATGATTCCTGTGAACCTCCAACGCCGGCGTTGGAGCATTTCCCGAGACGGTGTTTTTTTTGATGAGAATTTGCATAAACATTTCGATGGCTTCGTGCGCCGACCCGTTTGTCCCCCGCACCACACGAATTCCATTCGCGGTCAGATGTTTTTCGGCTGTAGGGCTCAGATACCCTGTGAGCAAGACATCCGGTTTCTTGCTGATGACTGCGATGACTGCCTGGATTCCTGAATGACTTAAACTTGATGCGCCCGGATTCCTGATTGCTTCAAATTTTCCGGTTTCAGAATCGAAGATCAGAAGATATTCGGAGGTCCCGAAACGTTCCGCTATTTTCGAATCCAGGGAGGGCCCTTGCGCGGAAATTCCAATACGCATGATTTTGTTCCCGTTTCTTGCCTTGATTTTTCAAGTGCATTGTTTGCGGCATTCTTCCAACTGCTTTTATTAAGGGATGCCGCAGATTAACGATCATCACAAATGAAGTAACGGCACGGAACAACGCTATATCGAATTTATCATCGTTTGCGTACCGTTTAAAAAGTCGGCAAGACAAAAAGTTCGAGTTCGGAAACCCATTAAGTATATGTGTTAGAGGCTTTCCTCCAATATGGAGATCGGTTTCACGGGATAAATAAAATCGCTTACACCTTTTCCTGCCTTGAAATACTGTCTTTACCCCATACCCTCCGAGCTCCTGATTTGATATCATTATATCTGAAAAAAAGATTTTTATCCAGGGGAGGGAGGGGAACATGTAAATCACCAAAAATCGATATTAACATTGAGGTTTATTTGGAACAAAATTTTGCCCTTCTTAAAAAAGGGGGGTAATCCAAAACAGGAGGATTAATGATGGTTAAAGCAAGTGAACTTTATCAAAGCGCGGACTGGAAATCTGAAAAGCATGTTCCGGTTATTGAATGCCCGGATGAAGTCAAATCGAACGAGATGTTCGACGTCAAACTGACATTGGGTAAAGAAGTGGCACATCCCAACACCACCGAACATCACATTCGATGGATTCAACTTTTTTTCAAACCCGAGGGGAGTAAATTTGCCTATCAGGTGGGACACTTCGAGTTTACCGCACATGGTGAATCCACAGAGGGCGCAGACAAAGGACCTGTTTACACGAACCACTCGGTTGGAATCGCCATGAAAATTAATAAACCAGGTGTTTTGCTCGCCACATCTTACTGTAATATTCACGGCTTGTGGGAGTATGCCAAGCCAATCAAGGTAAAATAGATTCAATCGTTTCAGAAGGTTCCACGACGGCGGGAATCGGCAACCCGAAGAGCCCTTTCGTTCGCAAGGTTGTGGCTGTCAATTTTCGCCGTTGCGACCGCAGTTATGCAAGGTTTGTTGAGAAGTGATTTTTTTTTGATTGAGCATCTTTTTTCTTCCAGGACCCTGCCGAAAGGTATATTCCGGACAATTTTCTGGAATGAAAAAAAACGCATACTGGATGTGAAAAAGAAACCAAAGCAGGGATCATCCATCCATATCCGACAGTGGGAACATATCCGATGACTGAACTTGATCCATGGGTTTGGTGTCACCCTTTTATGCCATGGCATTCAGACCATATCAATGAGGTTAACAACTTGCGAGCCGAACGATGAATGAAAAGCAGCCTTCCGAGAATAAAAACTTTGGGACAGTGATTTCCGTGCGAGCCACTGTGGTGGATGCCCATTTCCCCAAACGGCTCCCTGCGCTATTCAACGTTTTGCGGACAGGAGATGAAGAGGAGACTATCATCGAAGTCGTCAGCCATCTAGACGCAGAACGGATTCGAGGAATCGCCCTCACCTCCGCAGAGGGTCTGGCTCAAGGTTCGCCCATCAGAGACACGGGCCATCCCCTGATGGTGCCGGTGGGAAAGCGATTGATGGGAAGGGTCTTCAATGTATTCGGGGAAACCATAGACAAAGGGAAAGCCCTTACGGGAGGAGAATGGCGCTCCATTCACCGGCAACCGGTTTCCCTGGACAAACAGTCGACCGTATCAGAAATTTTCACCACGGGAATCAAGGCCATTGACGTTTTGTCACCCCTTGAACGAGGCGGTAAGGCCGGCCTGTTCGGCGGTGCAGGTGTGGGCAAGACCGTACTCATTATGGAAATGATCAACAACATGGTAGGCGGACATGAGGGTATCAGTCTCTTCTGCGGAATCGGTGAAAGGGTCCGGGAGGGCGAAGAGCTATACCGAGAGATGAGAGAAGCAGGCGTTCTGGAGAGCACTGTGCTGCTTTTCGGCCAGATGAACGAGCCGCCGGGGGCCAGGTTTCGGGTAGGACATGCAGCGCTGACCATGGCGGAATACTTTCGTGATGATATGAGGCAGGATGTGTTGCTCCTTATAGACAATATCTTTCGTTTTGTTCAGGCAGGCATGGAGGTTTCAGGGATGCTGGGACAAATTCCGTCTCGGCTCGGATATCAACCGACATTGGGCACGGAACTCGCCGGACTGGAGGAGAGAATCTGCAACACCACCACGGGGGCCATTACATCCATCCAGGCGGTTTATGTGCCGGCCGATGATTTCACAGACCCGGCAGCGGTTCATACATTCGGGCATCTTTCAGCCTCCATCGTCCTTTCCCGGAAAAAGGCGAGCGAGGGATTGTATCCGGCCATCGATCCTTTGCAGTCCGGATCAAAAATTCTGGTTCCCCACATCGTGGGAGAGAAACATTACCGCATCGCCCAGCAGGTCAGAAATACGCTTGCCGAGTATGAGGACCTCAAGGATATCATTGCCATGCTCGGCATTGAAGAACTGTCCCGGGCGGACCGGCGGACCGTTCATCGGGCCCGCCGATTAGAACGATTTATGACCCAGCCATTTTTTGTTACCGAGCAGTTTACGGGTCATGAAGGAAAAATGGTAGACTTGGCCGATGCCCTTCGGGGATGCGAGCGGATATTGAACGACGAATTCTACGATTATTCCGAGAGGTCATTTTACATGATCGGAAAGATCGATGAAGCTGAAAAGAAAGAGCATGATCAGTGAAAGTCGGATATCGGATCGGCAATAGCGAAATATTCGATAAAAGATCCCCGATTTTTTCAGAATTTGCATAATCTTCAAAGAGAAAGTGTATCGGATAACCGGAATCGATTGGTGAAATGAACCTGAAGATACTTCTCCCCACGGAAATCTTTCTGGATGAAGAGGTGAGCAAGGTGACCGCGGAAGCGCGGAATGGTTCATTCTGTCTGCTTCCCGAGCACATCGATTTTGCGGCAGCGCTGGTACCCGGTCTTCTTTCATTTAAAGCCGAAGAGGGCGAAGAAATCTTTTTGGCGGTGGACGAGGGGGTGCTGGTCAAGGTGGGACAAAATATATCGGTTTCTACCCGTAACGCGGTTCGGGGACCCAGCCTGGGTCAATTGCGAAAGACCATAGAAGAAAGATTCAACGTGCTGGATGATCGGGAAAAAACAGCCCGTTCCGTAATGGCCAGAATCGAGGCCAGTTTTGTCCGGCGTTTTCTGGAGGTCCATGGACGTGGTTGAGAATTCTTCAGAAAAAAGTAAAAGGAATCCCAAAGACTTCCCGGAAGAAGTTAGGTGCAAGGAGGAGCGTAAGATCAAAGCCAGAAGGGAAAGGAATCGAAGTGTCTGGTTCGGCCTGGGCATGTTCGGACTCGTGGGGTGGTCCGTATCCATCCCTAGCTTGATGGGAATAGCTATTGGCATTTGGATCGATAAGACCTGGCCCGGTCCCCGTTCCTGGACTCTCATGTGCCTGATTATAGGGGTCATATTGGGTTGTGTGAATGCATGGTACTGGGTGAAACGAGAGAGCATCCGTGAGTGAATACCAGATGGATTACCCCTTTGTCATATTGATGGTAGGAGGCGTCATCTTTTTGATGGTGTTGGTAAAATCTGGATTAGATCGGACAAGTATACCTTCCCTGCTGGGCTTTTTAATCCGGCCGGGAGAATGGGCGGTTCCTGCCAAGGTTTTTGCGGGCATGGTATTGGTGTCGGCAGCCACCTGTATTATTTCGCCTCTGGCGGTTCAATTGCTTTTAATCAAACAGTTCCGAAAAGGAGAGGTCTTATGAGAACCCATTTTGTTGATCTCCTGCTTCTATTTATAGCGGGTGCGGGAATGGGGGTTCTCTTCTTTGGCGGACTGTGGTGGACGGTCCAACGACTCGTCACAATTGAAAAACCGTTCTATCTGATGATTTCAAGCTTCTTTGTGCGAACAGGCTTGGCTCTTGCGGCTCTCTATTTCGTTATGGATGGACAGTGGCAGCGGCTCGTGCCGTCCCTGTTGGGTGTAATGGTTGTCCGTATTATTATGATTCGCGTGCTCGGTCATCGGTAGTGATTCTATTCGTATCGGATATTCGCATAGGCCTCAATCATTTTAAGGCAGTAATTCCGTCACGCTAATCGGTCAGAAGGTCTCTCCGGCATCGCATTTCCACGGATGTCACCGTAAAAAATAAAAAACTGGAACGTGCATACCCTATGGACTGGATGAGCATAAAGGAAATCAGCCTGGACCAGGTGATCTTCTGGCAATGGGGGCCCATCTCGCTCAATGGAACCATCGTGTTCACCTGGGCTGTCAGCGCCTTTATGGTCCTGTTTTCCCACTTGATCACACGAAAATTGTCCACCGATGTTCCCTTGTCTCGGTGGCAGAATCTCCTGGAAGTCGTGGTGGAGGGAATGCTCAAAGAAATTCGCGAAATCAGCCAGGAGGAACCAGGCTCTTATCTTTATTTTGTGGGGACCCTGTTTTTGTTCATTCTTGTCTCCAACATTCTGACCATCGTTCCCGGTTTCCTTGCCCCCACCGCTTCGCTTTCCACGACGGCGGGTCTGGCCATCTGCGTATTCGCCGCCGTACCGGTTTACGGCATCATGAGTCGGGGGTTTCTGGGTTATTTGAGGCAATATATCGAGCCGACTCTATTCATGCTCCCTTTTAACATTATAGGCGAGTTGTCTCGAACCCTGGCCCTTGCCGTACGGCTATTCGGAAATATCATGAGCGGCACAAAGATAGTGGCCATCCTCATTGCCATTGTGCCGCTCGTATTTCCTGTTCTCATGCATGCCCTGGGCCTGCTTACGGGGGTAATTCAGGCGTATATCTTCGCCGTGCTCGCCATGGTTTATATTGCTTCGGCAACAAGGGCTCAAAAACAAAAAAAAGGCAGACAGAAACAGAAAGGAGAACATTCATAATGGACAGCATTTCGCTCATCGGCATGGCTTCCGTGATAACCGCCGGACTGACTATCGGCATCGGCGCCATCGGTCCTGCCTTAGGTGAGGGACGAGCTGTAGCTCAGGCGCTCAGCTCCATTGCACAACAGCCGGATGAGGCAAACAGGATTACCCGAACCTTATTTGTGGGTTTGGCCATGGTTGAGTCCACTGCAATTTACTGCTTCGTGGTTTCCATGATTCTTCTTTTTGCCAATCCCTTCTGGGACTATGTCATCTCCAGGGTGGGAGGATAGACCGTGCTCATTGATTGGTTCACCGTCGCCGCGCAGATCATCAACTTTCTTATTCTGGTGGGTTTGCTCAAGCACTTCCTCTACGACCGTATTATTCGAGCCATGGTGGAGCGTGAGGGAAGAATACGCGCCCGGCTGGAAGAGGCTGAGAAAAAAGAAAAGGAGAGCGATGCGGAAGCGGAAAAGTATCGCCGGAAGAACATTGAAATCGAAGAGAAGCGCAAGGGAATCCTTGAAAAGGCAAGAGGGGAGGCTGAAAACCAGCGAATAGAACTGACACAAAAAGCCCGTCAGGAAGTTGAGAATTTACGGACGAGGTGGCGGGAGTCAGTCCAGAGGGAAAAAACCTCCTTTCTCCGGGAGTTGAAACAACTGGCCGGGCATCAGGTCTACGCCGTCACCCGCCGTGCAATAAAGGATCTGGCCGACGAAAATCTGGAAGAACGCGCCGTCCATGTCTTTCTCAAAAAGTTGGAGAATATGAAAAGAGAAGAAAAAAACAAGCTGGCTGAAGCATTCAAAAAGGATGGCAACAAAGCGACGGTTCGAAGCGGGTTCGAGCTCTCGAAATCACAGCGCCAGCAGATCACCAGGACACTTCATGAGCAGATTGAGAACGATACGGAAGTCAGATATGAGATGGATACGGAGATCATCTTTGGCATAGAAGTTAAAAGCGGCGGGGAAAAATTGGCTTGGAGCCTTGAGGGTTATATTAAAGCTCTGGAAGACCAAACGCGAGTGGCGTTGGAGAAAGAAGCAGAAGCGGAAGATGCCGAAAAGGAGTCCAAGGAGATCACCAATGGAGAAGAGATCCGTGAGGAGGGGTCGAGGTAGTAAAATCGAAAGAAGAGCGGAAGATGAAAATAGAAAAGGATGCATTAAGAACAACCCTTCACGAAGCGTTCGATGTTTTGGCGGGCACCCTGGAATCCCACCGAACCGAATTGAAAGCCCATGAGGTGGGGTCGATCAGCTTTGTGGGCCCTGGTGTGGTGCGGGTCGAGGGTTTGAGGGGTGTTCGATCCCAGGAACTTCTTTTTTTCCCCGGCGATCGATTGGGAATGGCATTTGATGTGGGCCCGAATGA
>JAHDSC010000138.1 GCA_018432925.1 Desulfobacterales bacterium
AACCATTCGGCAGGCCATGGAGAATATACTGTACCGCGCTTTAATTTTAAGGCGCCGGGAAACAAATTTTAGTTGAATCTTAATAAAAAGTATTTAATAATATATGTTTTTCAGCATAACTTTTATATGAATAAAATTTCTATAATATAAAGGTACAATTTGACGTTTTCGGGAGGGACATGAAATGAAAGTTTTGGTCAGTGATAATCTCGGAGAAATCGGGATACAGATGTTTCGAGAAGCAGAAGGAATTGAAGTGGATGTCAAAACCGGGCTTTCCCCTGATGAACTCAAACGTATCATCAAAGAGTATGATGCCCTGGTCATTCGGAGCGCAACCAAGGTGACGGAAGATCTGCTGGAAGCGGCAACGAATTTGAAAGTCATTGGTCGCGCCGGTATCGGCCTTGACAATGTGGATATTCCGTCGGCAACCAAACGTGGAGTGATTGTCATGAACACCCCCGGCGGAAATGTTGTAACAACCGCAGAACATGCCATTGCCATGATGCTTGCCCTATCACGGAACATTCCACAGGGAACGATGACCTTGAAAGCGAAAAAATGGGAAAAGAAAGGGCTTCAGGGAAGAGAAATATTCAACAAGACATTAGGAGTCATCGGTTTCGGTAAAGTGGGTTCCATCGTAGCGGATCGTGCTCGCGGTCTTAAAATGCGGGTGATCGTCAATGACCCCTATGTGACTCCGGACCGGATCGAAAAAGCCGGTTTTGAAAGTGTCACTCTGGATGAATTGTACCAAAAATCGGATTATATCACCGTTCATGTCCCCAAACTTAAAGACACCATTGGATTGATCAACAAGGATGCATTCAAAAAGATGAAGGATGGTGTAATGATTATAAACTGCGCCCGTGGTGGTATTGTTGATGAAGTCGATCTTTATGATGCCATCGTATCCGGGAAAGTTGCCGGTGCCGCACTGGATGTTTTTCAAAACGAACCCCCCAAAGATTTGAAGCTCCTAGAATTAGACAAGGTAATTTGCACCCCCCATTTAGGGGCATCTACAATTGAAGCTCAGACCAATGTAGCCGTTGCGGTGGCCGACCAGATCATCGATTATTTAAAAAACGGTACGATCATTAATGCCGTTAACGTCCCATCCGTCACGGGCGAGCTTCTAGAAAAAATCGGACCTTATCTATCTCTCGCCGATCGGATGGGCTGCCTGCAGGCGCAGCTTTCCGAAGGCCCCATAAAAGAGGTTGTAATTGAGTACAGAGGAGATTTTCAGGGTCTGGATATGTCGCCGGTTTCAACCGCAGCTTTAAAAGGAATTCTGGCGCCTGCGGTCAAAGATGGTGTGAATTTTGTGAACGCTCATTTCATTGCCCAGGAAAGAGGAATCAAGGTTACAGAAAGAGCGAGCGCCGAATCGGAAGATTATTTAAACTTGATTACCATTAAAACCATAACCCTGACAAAAACAAATACCGTATCGGGAACGATATTCGGCAAAAAGGATCCCAGAGTAACAAAAATCAATAACTTTCGGGTTGAAATGACGCCCATCGGTCATCTAGCACTGATCAACAACGTTGATAAGCCGGGCGCCATCGGCAGTATCGGCACAACACTTGGTGAGAATAATATCAACATCGCCCGCATGCAGGTGGGTCAGGAAAAGGAGGGGGACCGAAACATCATCTTTCTTCGCACCGATACCTCGATACCAGATGGTGTCGCTGAAAAACTAAGGGCTTTGCCGCTCGTTAAGAGTGTCATAACTCTTGAACTTTAAATAAATCACATTTACCCATCGTTTTATCTTG
This sequence comes from Desulfobacterales bacterium, assembly GCA_018432925.1. Taxonomy (GTDB): domain Bacteria; phylum Desulfobacterota; class Desulfobacteria; order Desulfobacterales; family JAHDSC01; genus JAHDSC01. Next base: position 1,797 of record JAHDSC010000138.1, read on the forward strand.
GATCATAAGATTCGACCGATTACGAATCGGTCTTGTCCGCATCCTCAAATGTGAGTAATTTGAACTTGATAACAGGTACTTATCCTGTTTTGTGAGAGGGGTTTCGGGTCGGCGAATTCAGGATATAGATCTTAAAAGCTATGTTCTGATTGATATTACAGAACACTACTATCCGTTAAAAAGGCCCGTTTTCGACAAGAGTTTTTATAGGAGGAAATCCATGTCGGAAGAAAAAAAAGATTTCGTTATTAAAGACCGAAGAATTTTCGCTGAGGGTAGTCCGGATCAGAAAGAAAAAGCGCCTGAACAAAAACCGTCCGAAGAGAAATCTGAAGAAAGAGTCACAAAAAACGCGGGTGCTTTCAAAAGCCAGGAAAAAATCTCTGAATTACCTAAAATCAATTTTGCAACATTCATTTTTTCACTGAATTCCTCCGTGCTTGTACAGCTCGGACTGATAGAAGATCCTGCGACAGGAACCAAAGTGAAGAATCTTGCGATCGCCAAACAAACGATTGATATTTTAGCAATGCTCGAGGAGAAAACCCGAGGAAATTTAACTAAAGAAGAAGATAATCTTTTGAAGGGTATCCTTTATGACTTACGGTTGATGTATGTCAAGGAAAAGGGATAAATCTCTTTTTCTTCTTCGAATAAAAGATGCCGGCAGCAGAATCTGTGGCCGGCGTTTTCTTTTCATTCCCTATTAATTGAGAACTCCTTTCAATGCACAAGGGGAAAAACATAGCCGATGATATCATAAAGGAGATAAGCCACAAGGCGACCAACAGCCCAGTAAGGGTGATCGTCACGGAACGAAAGCGTTGGGAACAGGTCGGATCATTCAGATAGGCCAAATAACCATGAATGAGGAATTTCTGTTAAGGTTCTTTCGAAAAACTTCAGACAGATGCTTAATCTCGTTGAAGAATTCCGTATGATAAAATGGGAGTCGAAGGATCGTACAAAAAAATGAAAATTCTCTCTCCGGCAAAAATTAATCTTTTTTTAACGATCACAGGTAAAAGATCTGATGGCTATCATGATCTGCGAAGCCTTATTTGCCGCATCGGATTGTATGATTCGATTTCCATTGCTTTCGGTTTTGACGATCTGATCGTACGATGTAACGCTCCCGGCGTTCCCAATGATGGTACAAATCTGGCTTACAAAGCGGCAAGCCTCTTCTTAAATTCAATAAATAAGAGGGAAGGACTTCAAATTACGATAGAAAAACGGATACCGGTTGCGGCGGGACTCGGCGGAGGAAGCAGCAATGCGGCTTCCGTGCTTTTAGGATTAAACCGGCATTACGGTTCGCCATTTTCCAGGGATGAACTCATGGCTATGAGTCTGACACTGGGAGCGGATGTTCCTTTTTTCATATTCGGAAAACCGGCACTTGCATCAGGTATTGGTGAAAAACTTAAAGCCTTTGATGGCCTGTCACCATTTACAATCGTACTGGTATATCCCGGATTCGGTGTTTCAACGGCCGATGTTTATAAAAATCTGAATTTAGAATTGACAAAATGTAAAAAAAAACTTAAACAATTTCAACCTGAAAGGCATCATTTCGATGTCAAGAGACATTTGTGCAACGATCTAGAATCTGTCACCGCATCGAGGCACCCTGACATTATCGAAGCCAAAGCTGCCCTTTTAAAATATGGGGCCGGCGGGGCGCTTATGTCAGGAAGCGGTCCAACTGTCTTCGGACTTTTTACCGATTCAGAAAACGCAAAAAAAGCGAAGTATCGCCTCTCAAAAAACAAAAAGTGGCAGGTTTTCCTTGCCGATATGATCATTTGAATTCGACGGGTTTTCACTTGGACTACGGGTTCCGGGTCCTTTGAGTAATTCTTATTTTTGATGACTTCCTGGGGCGTCGTCAAGCGGTAAGACACAGGATTTTGGTTCCTGCATTCGGAGGTTCGAATCCTCCCGCCCCAGCCATTTTCATTCAGAATTCGGGTAACTGTTAAATAACATGCAATTGAACCATTAATCCGTGTTCATACGAAAATATGAAGTAAAAAAACAGGTTCTCAAGGCCATAGAGAGCCGGATGATCACATTTTAAAAATGGTAAACAAAATGAACGACCTAGTTATTTTTTCGGGAAATTCAAACCCGGCTCTTTCGAGAAGAATATGTAATTATTTACAAAAACCGATTGGCGGCGCTAAAGTAACGACATTCAGTGATGGCGAGATACGGATTGAAATAGACGAAAATGTCAGATCAAAAGATGTCTTTGTCATACAGTCTACCTGCACACCGGTCAACGATAACCTGGTAGAACTGCTTCTGATGATCGATGCTTTCAAGCGTTCTTCCGCCAGCCGGATCACCGCTGTCATACCCTATTATGGATACGCCAGGCAGGATAAAAAGGTGGCTCCTCGCGTGCCCATCAGCGCCAAGCTGGTTGCAGACCTTCTTACCGCCGCCGGTGCTAACAGAATCATTACCCTGGATCTGCATGCCGGTCAGATCCAGGGCTTTTTCAACATCCCTGTTGACAATCTTTTTGCTGCCCCGGTTCTGCTTGAATATATTAAAAACAATTTTGATGACAACGTTGTGATTGTCTCTCCGGATGCAGGAGGCGTTGAAAGAGCCAGGGCCTTTGCAAAACGCTTGAATGCCAGTCTTGCCATTATTGACAAGCGCCGGGAAGCACCTAACGTGGCCAAGGCAATGGCGGTTATCGGCGATGTCAGCGGAAAGAAGGTCATCATACTCGATGATATGACCGATACCGCAGGAACATTGATCGAGGCTGCGGCAGCCATCGCGGAAAAAGGTGCAAAAGAGGTTCACGCCTGCTGTACACATCCTGTGCTTTCAGGGCCGGCGGTTCAACGAATCAGGGATTCGGAATTAAAAAGCCTTGTCGTCACCGATACGATTCCATTAAATCACAAAACAGCTGAATGCGAAAAAATAAAAGTACTCTCTATTGCAAATCTGATTGGCGAGGCAATCATCCGCAGCCATAGCGGAAATTCGTTAACCTCTCTTTTTGTATAGGAAATATTTAAAAAGACTTTCAAGGAGGATCTTTTTGGAATTCATCGAACTTAAAGCCGATATGAGAACATCTTCAGGAAACGGTCCTGCCAGAGCGTTGCGGCGTGATGGGAAAATACCTGCGGTGCTTTACGGCCCGGGGAAAGAAGCGCTCTGGTTGTCCGTTGGCATAAAGGATCTTAGCAAGGCTCTGAAAATGGGCCAAGGGAGCCATACGCTTTTTAAACTGAAAATTCAGGACAGTCAAAAATCTAACAGATCCGCAATGCTTAAGGAATTACAAACCCACCCGGTTTCACAAAAATACCTCCATGCCGATTTTTATGAAATCGCCATGGATAGAAAGATAACCGTCAGCATACCGGTTGTCGCAAAGGGGAAACCCAAAGGCGCAGAAAACGGGGGAATTCTGCAAATTATACGCCGTGAGCTGGATGTCCTGTGCCTACCCATGGAAATACCGGAAGCAATCCAGGTCGATGTATCACATCTTGAAATCGGAGATTCGATTCATCGAAATGAAATCGCTTTGGAAGGCGGGATTGAATTTGCGGATGACAACAACTACACGGTCATAACCGTCCTTGGTTCAAAAGCTGCGGAAGAAGAAAAATTAGAAGAAACGAAGGAAGAGGCGGAGACTTCACCGGAAAGTGAAGAATAGCATCCGCTTGCTTTGCATCCTCTGTCTTCATACCGACCTTTGAATAATGGAAAAAGGGAGGATGAATAATCGACTGCGCCTGATCATAGGCCTGGGAAACCCCGGTGATACCTATAAGAAGACCCGTCATAATGTGGGTTTCATGGTGGCGGACAAGGTTGCCGACTCTTTTTCGATTTTTCTTCAAAGAAAAAAATTCGACGCATTATATGGACGGGGTTTCATACATAGTGTCGAAGTTATTCTGGCAAAACCCATGGCTTTCATGAATAAAAGCGGCCCTTCGGTTCAAGGACTTTTGAATTACTTCAAAATACCTTGCAGGGAAATGTTGGTTATTCATGATGACATCGATCTTCCTTTGGGGCGTATGAAGATCATGGAAAATAGAGGCCACGGTGGACATAAGGGATTAAAATCAATCATTGACACCTTGGGTACAGAAGATTTCTCTAGGATTCGTATCGGCATCGGACGGTCCGAACAGGGAATTCGCGTTGTGGACTACGTTCTGGGGGAATTTAACGTTTATGAAGAAGCGATTTTGAACCCCGTCATTACTATGGCCAAGAACGCAGTGGTTACAATTCTTTGTAAAGGGATAAAGGAAGGGATGAACGAATATAATAGAAAAAGAATCATGATCACAGGTTAAGCTTTCAAACGGAGGGGATAATGGAAACTGAATTCAGCAATCTTCCTTTCTATTGCACACTGGTCGGTATCCTTGGTGTGCTTTTCTCTATTTCTATTGCCAAAATAATCAAGAATTCTCCGGCCGGCAATGCAAGAATGCAAGAAATCGCCGGTGCAATTAAAGAAGGGGCAATCGCATATTTGAATCGTCAGTTAAAGACAATGTCAATCGCGGGCGCCATTATTTTTTTGATCCTCATTCCGACACTGGGCCTAAAAACAGCCATCGGATTTCTGATCGGCGCTACCGCTTCTTTCGTAGCAGGTTATATCGGAATGCGAGTATCGGTCATCGCCAATGTAAGAACCGCTGAGGCTGCGAAACATGGTTTGGCTGCGGGTCTGAGCCTGGCTTTCAAAGGAGGTTCGGTTACCGGCATGATGGTTGCCGGTCTTGCGCTGACAGCTGTCGCAGGCTATTACGCAATTACGCATGATGTCATCGCTCTGGTAGCCCTCGGTTTTGGCGGAAGCCTTATTTCCATATTCGCCCGTCTAGGAGGCGGCATCTTTACCAAGGGGGCTGATGTCGGGGCGGATCTCGTCGGAAAAGTCGAAGCCGGTATTCCTGAAGATGACCCTAGAAACCCGGCGGTCATTGCCGACAATGTAGGCGATAATGTGGGCGATTGCGCGGGAATGGCCGCCGATCTTTTCGAAACCTACGCCGTAACAGCTGTTGCCGCAATGCTTCTCGGGCATCTTCTCTTTCCCGACCATCCGATTGCAACCGAATTTCCTCTGGTTCTGGGCGCAATTTCCATTGTCGCTTCGATGATTGCTGTATTTTTTGTCAAACTGGGCAAAAAAGCCTATATTATGGGCGCTCTGTACAAAGGAATGTTCGGTGCCGCCATCCTTTCCGCAATCGTATTTGCCTTTTTTTCCCATAAAATGATGGGAGGACTTCCTGGTTTATCCGCAGTCTCCATTTATCTTTCAACACTGGTCGGACTTGTTTTAACTGTACTGATCGTCATCATCACGGAATATTATACCGGTATTTATCCCCCCGTTAAATCAATTGCCGAGGCTTCCACGACCGGTCATGCCACCAATATCATCGCAGGTCTTGCTGTAGGTATGAGGGCAACTGCCGCTCCGATTCTGGCCATATGCGTCGGAATACTTGTTGCCTATTCTTTTGCCGGTCTCTATGGCATTTCCATGGCTGCAATGTCCATGCTTTCCATGACCGGAATGGTAATTGCAATTGATGCTTATGGGCCTATTACGGATAATGCCGGCGGTATTGCGGAAATGGCTGAAATGGATGAAAGCGTACGTGCCGTAACAGATCCACTGGATGCAGTTGGAAACACTACCAAAGCAGTGACTAAAGGGTATGCGATCGGATCGGCCGCACTGGCCGCTCTCGTCCTCTTTGCTTCCTATGTTCAGGAATTCTCACTTCACGGGAAAGAGGGATTAATTCATTTTGATCTTGGAGATGTAAAGGTCATCATCGGGCTTTTCATCGGCGGACTTCTTCCTTATCTTTTTGCGTCCATCGCCATGCAAGCGGTTGGAAAAGCCGGCGGTGCGGTTGTGGAAGAGGTAAGACGCCAGTTCAATGAAATCCCGGGGATTATGGAAGGCACGGCAAAACCGGACTATCGCAGATGCGTTGATATTGTAACCAAATTCGCGCTTAAAGAAATGATTATTCCGGCTCTTCTCCCCGTTGCCGCACCCATCCTGGTCGGTCTTATTCTTGGCAAAGTCGCCCTTGGAGGACTTCTTATTGGAAGTATCGTAACCGGAATTTTTGTGGCCATCTCAATGACTACCGGTGGTGCAGCATGGGACAATGCAAAAAAATACATTGAAGATGGCAATCTGGGAGGAAAAGGAAGCGATGCACATAAGGCAGCGGTAACGGGAGATACCGTCGGAGATCCTTATAAAGATACTGCAGGCCCCGCGATCAACCCCATGATAAAAATTTTAAACGTCGTCGCTCTGCTGATGGTTCCATTTCTTCTTTAAATCACGCGACTTACGTTTTCTTTCTATTTAGAAAATCATACAAAGCTGGGGCGCATTCAGCGCTCCAGCTTTTTTTATTGATTGTTTAAACCAGCAATGATATATTTATGATTAATCATTTGGTCGCGGTTCACACATAAACATATCATGAATGTTATTTGGTGATAACATGGAAGATAAAGTTTTGCATGGTAATTCAGATAGTCCAGAACAACAATATCGGTCCTTCCGCGCAGGTGATCTCGCCGTATACCCGGCACATGGTGTCGGGCGAATTGAATCCATCGAAAGCAAGGTAATAAACGGCGAAAAACATGACTTTTATATAATGAAAGTCTTAGAAAACAATATGGTCATAATGATTCCGATCCGAAATGTCGATTCGGTCGGCTTGAGAGACCTTATATCTGATGAGGATATCCCACGAGTTTATGAAATCATGAAGCAAAAACGCACCGCAACGAATGATAACCAGACTTGGAATCGCCGGTATCGCGAATATATGGATAAAATTAAAACCGGATCTCTTTATGAAGTGGCCGAGGTATACAGAGATCTTTATCACCTTAAACTGACAAAAGACCTATCATTTGGAGAACGCAAGCTCTATGACACTGCGCAGGGTCTTTTGGTAAAGGAATTGTCGACCGCAAAAAACACGGATGAAAATACGATTATTACGGAAATCCGATCAATATTTTCCCCTCAAGCTTAATACTCTCCCCCTCCTGACATGAGCGACACAAATGCCTTTCGTTTATTTGCCGATGAATCAAATTCCGGACAACGACTGGATACGTTCATCGCATCGCATATTGTAAATTGTTCGCGTTCCCGGGCAGCCTCCCTTATCCGAAATGGAATTATCGATGTAGACGGAGGGAAAAAAAAACCGGGTTATCGAATAAAAACCGGTGACAAGATTTCTGGATACATTCCTGCTCCTGAATCCATTCAATATGAGCCTGAAGCAATTCCCATCGATCTTTTATATGTTGATAACGATTTAATTGTGATCAATAAACAACCGGGACTCGTGGTTCATCCAGCAGCGGGCCATTATAACGGCACCCTTGTAAATGCACTTCTTTACCATTTTCCTGAACTTCAGGGAATCGGAGGAAAGGTCAGGCCCGGCATTGTTCATCGGCTCGACAAAGATACCTCAGGCACCATGGTAGTGGCGAAAAATGATCTCAGCCATAATTTCCTCTCGTTGCAGTTTAAATCCAGGAAGGTCAAAAAAGAATACCTTGCGCTTGTCCACGGCGAGATTTCGGATGATTCGGGTGAAATCTCTCTACCGATCGGCAGACATCCGATGGATCGAAAGAAAATGAGCACAATCAGCCGTAGAAGCCGCCAGGCTTTTACCTTCTGGCAGGTCCAAGAACGTTTTTTCTATATTACTCTTTTGAAATTAAATTTAATGACCGGTCGAACGCATCAAATCCGAGTCCATTGCTCGGCGATCAATCACCCGATTCTCGGTGACCCAGTATATTCCAGCCGCAAAAAAGAAAGGGATATTGTTTTAAAATTAGGGTGTTCTGAGTCTGCCAGTTCTATTTCAAGGCAAATGCTTCATGCATGGCGAATTAGTTTTACCCATCCGGTTACCGGAAAAATCATGTCTTTTGAATCTCCAATTCCGCCTGATATGCAAGGATTGATTAATGAGCTAAGAAGAAAAGCCTCAATTAATTAAAAATCCCGCTTCACTCAATAGACAACGAGTATTCGCGGGATTTTTAATCTATACTATATTAAAATACTATTTTTCTATATTTTTTAAACCTCTTTTATGTTTTAAACGACTAAATCTCTATCATAACATGTCCTGCAGCAATTTAGGCAACGCCCGGCTTCATATAACGCATCCTTTTCGCTGATAACCAAATCGCTTTCAATAAAAGACTTGATTCGTTCCTCAACAGGAAGTTCCGGCATGGGCGTTCGAGCCTTTTTCGTAACTCCCTCCACACTCTCAAAAATCGATTCCGGTATATGCTCTTTATAAAGAGATTTTTCCGGAGCGGTCACTTCTTTGCCGCTTAAATATAAATGGATGGATCTAGCGGCCCTTCTTCCCCCCCCGATCGCCTCAACAACTAATGAAGCACCCGTATAAGCATCACCGGCGGCAAAAACATATGGGATATTTGTCTGCAGGGTTTCGGGGTCAAGCGCATCAATCGTGCTCCAACGGGTAATTTTAAGATCAGACAAACGTTTACCGTCTTTCACAAAGCTGACATCCGGCCCCTGTCCGATGGCGCTGATCACCATATCCGCTTCCATAATAGTTTCAGAGCCTTCAACCGGCACCGGTCTACGCCTGCCGCTGGCATCGGGCTCCCCCAGTTCCATTTTAAGAAATTCAATCTGTTTCACCCTGCCGTTTTCGTCGCCGATACATCTCGTCGGTGCGGCCAAAAAGTGGAAGTTGACCCCTTCATGTTCCGCCGCTTCGATTTCAACCATGTTTGCAGGCATTTCTTTTCTGGTACGGCGATAAAGGATTGAAACATCATTAACACCTAGACGCCTCAGCGTTCGCACACAGTCTATCGCCGTGTTTCCACCTCCGACGACCACGCAGTGCTTCCCGATCGGAATCGGCTCTTCAGTCGGGGCATCTCCCTGCTGTTTCTTTGCAAATTGTGTCAGAAAGCTGATCCCGGTATATACGCCTTTCAGATTTTCTCCTTCAACTCCCAGGTCATAGTCTCTCCAAGCACCGATGCCGAGAAAAATCGCATCAAAACCGGCGGCAACCAGAGAACCGAGTTCAAAATCCCGACCAAGCCTCACATTGGTGTGCGCGTCAATCCCCATCTTGAGAATTCCGTCGATTTCCCATTGCAATACTTCTTTGGGAAGCCGATACTCAGGAATCCCGTACCGGATCATCCCACCCAGCTTGGGCATCATTTCGTAAATGGTAACGCTGTGGCCAAGGCGTCGAAGGAAAAATGCGCAGCTCAACCCGGCAGGTCCCGCACCGACAATCGCCACTTTCTTACCGGTATCCGGCGCACAGGTTACCGGTAAACGCGCACCCGAATTCATTTCCCAATCCGCTGCAAATCGCTTCAACTGGTTGATTGAAACGGCTTCGTCTTCAATCGCCCTTCGGCAGTAATCTTCACAGGGATGAGGACATACCCGGCCGCATGACAAAAGCAAGGGGTTTCTTTCTCGTATCGTAGTCACCGCACCCGCATAATCTCCGGACTTGATCTGATGAATATAACGGGGAATATCGATTTGAGCCGGGCATGTTTGGGTACACGGCGCAATCCGATCATCCTGCCGGTTAAAATGAAGCAGTCGATCGGACATGGTTTGAACCTTCAGTATTCCCTTTGGGCAGGCTCGTTCACACGCACCGCAACCTACGCACTTTGTTTCATCGACAACAGGAAACCCATCCGGTCCCAGGTGAATCGCATCAAACTGGCAAGCCTTCACGCAGTCACCATAACCCAGGCATCCGATTTCACACTCCCGCTTGCCTCCAAAAAGCATGGAGACCGCCCGGCAGCTGTCCAGACCGATATAATCGTATTTTTCCGGCGCCCTCTCGCCTCCCCGGCACGTATTGTATGACCGCAAAGGTTCGGCGGCACCAACCTCCATTCCCATGACCGCGGCAACGTTTGCCGCCGCCTCTGCTCCGGCGACGATACAAACGTTTGGAGGCGCCTGCCCGGCAACGACCGCAACCGCAGCAGCCGAACAACCGGCAAATCCGCATCCACCGCAGTTTGCACCCGCCAGGCATGATTCCACCTTCGCAATCCGGGGATCTTCATACACGTAAAAGACCTTGGAAGCAGCGCCCAGTATCGCACCAGCAGCGGCTCCCAATCCTAGCATTACAAGAATGGCTTCTACCACAATTACCTCCTTGGCATATCGATTTTTATTTAAAAATTAACATGCCTGAACTAAAAATAGGTGATTTCGTATATCATTACATACATATAAAATCATAAGTATGTCCAAACTGCATGTCAATATTTTTCCTGCTTAATCCGTCCTCTTTAAGCCATCCCCTTGAAAGCAAAAAATGTAAGGGCCAAAATACCGGCTGTCACGAGAGCGATCGATGTGTCCTGAAGCGGTTTGGGTACCCTGGCCAAAAGAATTTTCTCCCGCACACCCGCAAACAGAATCAACGCAAGGCCGAAACCAACGGCAAAAGCAAATGAAGTCAGCAAGGATTCCAAAAAGCTGTACTCTTCATTGATATTAATCAGGCATAGGCCCATAACCGCGCAGTTGGTTGTAATCAGTGGCAGAAATATCCCAAGCCCGGCGTAAAGCCCAGGGATGCTTTTTTTCAGAAACATCTCGACAAACTGGACCAAGGCTGCAATAACCAATATGAATGTAATTGTTCTCAAAAATTCAATACCGAAATTTACTAATAGGTACTTGTTTACAAGCCATGTAATGACCCCCGCCATAACTCCGACAAAAACAACGGCCATGGCCATACCCACCGCAGTCTCCATTTTTTTGGAGGTACCGAGAAACGGGCAGTTTCCCAGATACTGGGCCAGCAGAATGTTGTTTACAAGAATACAGCTGATCGCAAGGAGTATATAATCCCCCATCTCTTACCTCCTACTTCTTTCCTGCAAGGTTCATAATCGCCAGCATCAATCCGAGGCTGACAAATGCACCCGGAGCTTCCACCATGAATTTAAAGGGCTCAAAAGAAGGGCCGAATACCGGAATCCCCAGGATGGTTCCAGCGCCCAGCACCTCCCTTACCGCACCAAGAGAAGCCAGCGCAAGGGTAAAGCCGATACCGATCCCCAAACCATCCGCCATTGACTTCGCGATTCCGTTTTTCGATGCAAATGCCTCGGCACGTCCCAGAACGATACAGTTCACAACGATCAGGGGTATAAAAATGCCAAGAGTCAAAAAAAGCGGGTAGGTATACGCCTGCATCAGCAGTTCGACGACCGTAACAAACGTTGCTATGATGACGATATAGCATGCAATTCTTACTTTGGAGGGTATAACGTTTCGCAACGCTGAAACAAGGATGTTGGAGCCAAGCAAAACGAATGTTGTCGCAAGCCCCATGCCGATTCCGTTTTCCACGCTTTTGGTTACCGCCAGAGTGGGGCAGAGACCAAGAACCAGCCGAAACGGCGGAATCTCATCCCATAGACCTTTGGTAAATTCTTGGACGATAGTCTTTGCCATCTTTTTCTCCCTACTTATTAAATTCTTTTATTTTTTCAGAGACTTGGGGTTTTAAACGATTATAAATACCAGCTACGTCGGTTACGCCGGCGGCAACCGCTCGTGATGTAATTGTCGCTCCGCTGATGGCATCAATTTTACCGCCGTCCTTGGTAACCTTGTAGGATTCCTGGATCGGAACTCCTTTGAACTGTGAAACAAAGCCGGGGTCTTCTTTCGCCTTGGCGCCCATCCCGGGAGTCTCCGCGTGCGTAGTTACCCCGGCCCCCAGAAGCTTACCGTCATCCACATTGATTCCCACCATGACTCCTACGTCACCGCCGTATCCTTTCCCAAAGCTTTCAAGCGCAACGGCATTCGCCTTTCCGTCAAACACCCCGACAAAAAAGCTCCTTTCGACATCTCCGTCCATCAGCTTGAAACGATCAACAATCGGATCATTGGAAGCTCCTTCCAGGATTGCTTTTATAGCAGGCCCCTTCACGAACTGAAGCTGCTGATTTTCAATCTTTTCCTTTGTTCCGCCCCGAATTGCGGCGAGCAAGCCCCCTGAAAAAGTGGTCAATATTGCCAGAATCAGGATCATTCTTATTATTTCACGCATCTTAAACAACCTTTCCAATCGCTTGAGGTCGGATCTTGTCCAAAATCGGGCTGACAAGATTCAAGACCAAGATTGCAAAAATCACTCCATCCACATAGACGCCGATATTCCTGATGAGAACAGTCATCACCCCGGCACCGAACCCGTAAATCAGCATGGGTATAAAATTAACCGGAGAGGATGAGTCCTCAGTTAATAGGAAGAAAGCACCAATCAAGGTATAACCGGTAAAAAGATGGAAAACCGGTCCTGCGTAACGCGCGGAATCAGCGATATTAAACAGCAGGGCGGTGACAAAAATGCCGACCAAAAAGGATACGGATATTTCCCAGCGGATAAATCCCCTGAGCATCAGATAAATGCCTCCGATGAGAAGACCGAGGCCGAACGTTGCTCCGATGCCGCCCGCCTGCTTCCCCATCAGAAGATCTCCCGCGCTGAAGGACTTCACAATCTCCGACACACTGAATAAATCGGTATGCTGGGCTGCGTGTTTCACTGCCGCAAGCGGAAAGATCATCGAAAAATCGAAGTCATAATTGGCAAGAGCTGCCTGAAAATCGAAATAATCTTTCCAGGATAGTGTGAGAATCGCAATCGCAACCACCACCGGATGAAAAGCGTTTGCACCGATTCCGCCCCAGATCTGTTTGCCGATAATAACGGCAACAAACGTGCCGATGATTACAAACCACCAAGGAACGGTTGCCGGCAACAACATGGCAAACACAAGACCGATCAGCGCGGAATTACCATCACCGATGGCATTGGAACGTTTTGTCACCACGTTCCAGACAAGTTCCCAGATAACGGCAGAGGAGATAGCCAGCGCCACAACCCCCAAAGCCGGCATTCCGTACTGGAAAAGGCCGAATATCACGGCAGGTAGGGTCGCAAGCATTATATTGTAACTTCGTATGGATATTTTACTCCCATCCAGCCAGAATGGGGCATGGGATACGATAAACTTTTTCTGATTGCTCATTCCGTTGCCTCCGCTTCTTTGATCTTGGCAAGCTCATGTTTTGCCAATCTTATGTATTGAAAGATCGGGATTCGTGATACACAGACATAACTGCAAAGACCACATTCAACGCACGAATATAAATCGTAACTTTCCGCCCCTTGTTCATATTGTCCGGCTTCCAGAAATCTTACCAGCATGTTCACGGGTATTTTTGCGGGACAAATTCTTACACATTCGCCGCAGTTGATACACGGGTAATCCGTCGTAGGCTGTATGTTTCCTCGATCCTGAACGACGATGGTATCCGTATCCACCTGCAGCGGTTGGTCCTCGGTATGTACGGAAGTACCCGTCAAAACGCCGCCCATGATGATCCTGTCTTTATCATTCACGGCTACGTCACATGCCTTGAAGATGTCACGGATCGGTGTCCCGATCCTTGCCGATACCAAAATTCTGCTCTCATCTTTTTTGACCAGGGTAAAGGTTTTTGTAACCGGAACCTGGCCCTTTTCAAATGCCGTGCCGATGGATGCAACGGCTTCCGCGGTCAAAAAACATACGCCGCTGTCTTCTAAACTTTTCCCTGCGGGAACGATCTGGTTTAATACATCTTTCATGATCAGATGCGGAAGACCTGCGGGGTATTGGGAATCGACGATCCTCACATTCGCGCC
>JAHDSC010000017.1 GCA_018432925.1 Desulfobacterales bacterium
GTGAGATTGAAAGCCGGCTTCAGCTTTTTGAGGGTATCCGGCAGGTGGTGGTTCTGCCGGGAGAGACTTCTGCCGGCACAACCCAGCTGATCTGCTGGTATGTGGCGGACCGGGAGATTCCCCGTCAGCAGCTGGAGGTATTTCTGGGAGAGGCGCTCCCCTCCTATATGATTCCGGCGGATTTCATACAGTTGGAGGGGATTCCCCTGAACAGCAATGGAAAGGTGGACACCAGACAGCTGCCGGACAGAAGCCGCACACAGAGCTTCCAAAAGAGCTGAAGAGGGATCTCCACGAAAATCGGAGCTCAGTTTATCAATCTCATCCATCATGAAAACAGGATTATTGGTTCCGCATTGCTTTAAACCCTGTAAAATGCGCCCCGGCATTGCGCCGACATAGGTACGACGGTGCCCCCTGATTTCTGCTTCATCATGAATACCGCCGAGAGAAACTCTGACGAACTTACGTTTCATCGCACGGGCAATGGACTGGCCCAGGGAGGTTTTTCCAACTCCGGGAGGTCCCACGAAGCATAGGATAGGTCCTTTCATTTTCGGATTGAGCCTGCGGACGCTTAAATATTCCAATATACGATCCTTCACCTTATCAAGCCCATAATGGTCCGCGTCCAGAATCTTTTTGGCATTCTTGATGTCGATGTCGTCCCGTGTGAATTTTTTCCATGGCAGTTCAACCAGCCAATCCAGGTATATCCTCACAATGGAAGACTCGGCAGACTCTGGATGCATCTGTTCCAGACGTTTCAATTGCCTCTGAGCTTCGCTCTCGGCATCCTTCGACATCCGGGCCTGTTTTATTTTCCTTCTATATTCATTGATCTCCTGCGTTTTTTCATCGAGCTCGCCCAGTTCCTTGTGGATTGCCCGCATCTGTTCCCTTAAAAAATAATCCCGCTGACTTTTGGAAATTTCATCTTTGGCATCCGACTGGATCTTTGCCTGCATCGATGACAGCTCGACTTCCCGCCAAAGCAAATCGTTAACCTTTTTCAGTCGTTCAACAGGATTGCTGATTTCCAGCAACCTCTGGGAATCTTCAATTTTCAATTTCAGGTTCGATGCAACAAGGTCGGCGAGTTTGCCGGGATCTTCGATGCTTTCCAGAATGGCGCCCACATCCCCTGTGAATTCTCCGCGAAGGGCCATAATCTTCTCGGAATGCTCTCGGACATTGCGCATCAGGGCTTCCGTCTCCAGGTCGATTTCTTTGATCGCTTCATCTGTAATCTTTTCGATTTTTACACGGAAAAAAGATCTCTTCCTCACATATTCAATGATCCTTGCCTTGCCGATTCCCTGAACGAGAGCCTTTACGCGGCCATCGGGAAGTTTTAACACGCGCAAAACACGGCTTATGGTTCCAACGCCATAAATATCCTTCGGGCCCGGATTTTCTATTCCCGGGTCCTTCTGCGTCGCCACAAGTAAAAATCGGTCCTTCGTCACAGCTTCTTCCAGCGCCCGTACGGACTTTTCACGCCCGATAAAAAGAGGAAGAAGCATGTCGGTGAAGATCACCACGTCACGCAGCGGCATTAACGGAAGTGTATTCGGAATGTTCAGATCCGATTCATCTTCTTCAATGATGCTTATCAGGTCATCCTTGTCGGTCTCAGCCATTTTTTCTCCTGTTTTGCATATCCTATGTTCCTTCGGCAGCTTATCGATCAATTTTTGCAATCAATATCCGGCAATCCCGGGACAAAATCAATACAGATCCATAATAGTAAAACATAATTTATTTTTTACAATAACAACCTTGCTTTTTTTATGCAACCCATCTAAGTTGCGGTAAAAAAATATTTAAATGAAATAAATCCAAATCGAAATTCGTCATGATCGGGACCTCTTGTTAACTTCCGAAAGGTCTGAAATCGTTCGTTTGGATCACCCCGGAGATCAAATAAAAATGGTCGACTTTTTTATCAAATTGATGACTTTTACATTCGGAATGTGCATTGGAAGCTTTATGAATGTGTGCATTTACAGGTTGCCGATCTCAAAATCAATCGTTTATCCCGGATCCATGTGCCCGACCTGCGGCAATCCGATCCGGTTTTACGACAATATTCCTGTTTTCAGCTACCTGTGGCTCAGGGGAAAATGCCGCCATTGTGAAACGCCGATACCGTTTCGGTACCCATTGGTTGAAATAATGGGCGGTTTTCTTGCGCTTTGCGTATACATGAAATTCGGGCTTACCATTGAATCGCTGATTTACTATGCCCTCATTGCCTCCCTGCTTGTAATCACCTTCATTGATATCGATCACACGATGATTCCGGACATCATCACACTTCCCGGAATACCTATCGGTTTCCTTGCCTCGATGGTATTGCCTTCAATGAAGGTCATTGATTCTCTTTTGGGCATATTGGCGGGCGGCGGCATTCTTTACTTCGTTGGATGGGCTTATCACCTCATCACCAAAAAAGAGGGGATGGGCGGTGGAGATATAAAACTTCTGGCAATGATTGGAGCCTTTTTGGGCTGGAAAGGGGTAATTTTTACAGTTTTTATCGCTTCCACCGTCGGTGCCGCCACCGGCATCCTGATCATGCTGCGCGTCAACAAAGATATGAAACTTGCCATTCCATTCGGCCCATTTCTTTCCCTGGGCGCCATTGCATATGTTTTTTTCGGTCCGGAGCTTATCTATTGGTACTCCGGTGTCCTGGTATAGTGTTCAACGGGAATGCCGGGTACGTCCGGTCTGTTTCGGCAAGCTCATCGAGGGAGAAAACAGCGGGGCCGGGGAAAAAACCGGATCCATCCAAAATTCGGCACAGCGCGTAAGTCGATGAAAATTCGAAGCTGCCTGAACGCAAAAAGCCACGCCCAAAGGTCGTGGCTTTTTCGCCTCATTTAAATCCGGCACGGGGAAAAATCAGGCACAAATAGAACCATCGGATACGGTTGATTTTTCCCAGAATCCGAAAAACTCGAAATCCGTAGTGTGACGCCCGAAATAACATCCTCTCGGAGCAATCTCGTTAAAGATAGGAACAATTTCATTCTCGAAAAGTCTTTTCTTGTATTCATCCTCCTTTTGGCTTTCGCAGCAATAGAAATTTTCATACAAAGCCAATTCAATGTCTTTGAGCCGATTTGCCGTCATCGAATCAAGTTCCACCGAATAAAGGAAGCCCAAACAGTTATCAATCAGCGAATCGATATCAAAAAAATCCTTGCTCACCGCCTTTGATCGGTATTCATTTCCCAATTCCATGATTCAATCTCCTTCAAAAGAAATTTTTTAGGATGTTCTTATGAATCATATCGTCAATCTCTTTATAAACTTTACAATTCACTCGAAGACCGATACGCTTGACGTCACTCCGGTTTCTTGCTTTAAAAAAAACGGGATCCTTGCGAAACGGTCGAAAAAGGAAGCGGCCCGGTCATCGCAAATCCATTGACCGACTTCGCGATATCGGACCGAAGCTCTTTTTTTATTTCCCGGAAGTGGCTTCAAAACCTTCCATCGGATTTACGACCCAGACGGTACAAGAAGTTCAACCCAATGAATAGATTGAGTATTTTGAGGGTCGAACGCCTTGCTCCAACCCAGAAATCGGGCATGAGCGGGAGGCAAAACCGCTTCTGATAAAACATCCGCGATTTGAAAGCTCAAGAAATGCCGGCGAAACGTTATCGGTTTTTTTTCTTTTGTTTTTTGTTTGTTTTTCTGGCCCTTTTCCTTGGGTCGGCGGGTCTGTTTTTTTATCTACCGGTGTATGTGGAAACCGATCTGATTCCAAAGCTTGCCAAAGATTTCGGAGTCTCCCTTGTGAGGTGCGACGTCCGCAGGATCGGCTTAAACGGAGCGGATCTCGGCTCGATTATAATCGCCGGTGACGAGGGAACCGGTTTATCGGTTGGATCGGTCCAGATCGATTATTCACCCATCCGTCTTTACCGGAAAAGTGTAAAAAAAATTCTCATCAGCGGAATTGAGCTCCATCCGGAATTTAAGGACGGATCGTTTTCACTGTCCGGATTCGATCGGAAAAAAGTCCGGAGCGGCACCTCGCCACAAAATACATCGCCTCCGATCGATATCTGGCCCGGGTTCTCCATTCCCCGCATCGAAATCCGCAACGCGGTTGCTGTCTTCCAATGGGAAAACAATCCGGTCCGCCTTCCTTTCGAGCTTGAAATAACGCCCGAAAATGGCGGCGGCAACCTGCTCAAGTGTTCCAGCCGCATATATCCGTTCGGCCGGGAAATCACCGCTTCCACTGATCTGGATTTAAAAAAGAAAAAACTCCATGCAACAGTCAACGCAACGGATCTTGCCATGGAATGTTTCACCCGTTTTACCGGACGGATTCAGGGGCTGATTCTATCCGGAACACTCGATTTTAAAGCAGATGCAGAAATGGACCTTGAAAATTTCGAAATCGTATCGGCCTCCGGCTGCCTGGAATTCAGCAATGACGGGAGTTCGTTTAAAAATTTCATACTGCAAAACTCGCCGGAAGAGGCGCCGGTTTCTCGATTCAACATCCATAAGATTGCGGGAAACCAATGGAAAATCTCCGGCACTTCCGTTGCCTTCACCTCTCCGGTCCCGCTTCAGATTTTTGATTTGGCTGCCGAATTAACAATAGCGCAGGATGCAATGGAGGTTTCGGGAAGTTTTCTTTCCAGCCTGCTGCCATTTAATGAAAACCAGGCGATCCCTTTCAATCTGATGGATCCGGTTTGCTTACGCTGGGCCTTGGGATTCAAAGCATCAAAAGGCGGGGAATGGGAGTTCCGAGCGGCCGCCGAAATGCCTGCTGCAAATGGACCTGCACGGACCAAGCCGATCACCATTTTCCTTGGAGCCGACAGGAATTTTACGATTGCTTCAAAAACGCCGCGTATCGATATTTTCGGAAAAGGAAGAGATCGCGACGGATCCGTGGGTTGCAAGATCGACATGGCGAATGTAAGCATGAGCGCGGAGTCGGCGAAGCTCCATATACCGGTTTTAACCCTGAGCGGCCGGGCCGATCTCGGTGGTTTGATGGAGGAAGAAAAAAACTTTGCCGATTTTGAACTGATTGCGCGGAACGGCGATCTTTCTATTCAGTCCACCCGGATGAAAATACCCCATGTCTCCCTGAGCGGAAAACTAAGAAAAAATAAAGATGCGTCACTCGGATTGGATGCGCTGGGGAAGATAACAAAGGCTGCAATCACGGATTCTCAGCGAATGACAAAGGTCACGGAAATCAGCGGGCAATTTCCCATCCAGTGGCCATTTACCGGTTCGAACTCCAGGGGAAGCGTTTCCATAAACGGCATCAACGTTCGAAACCTGGATATCGGTTCCGTTCGGGGTACGATCCGTCAGACGGATTTTGGATTCGTTTTTGACGCAACGCACAGGAATCGGCTCATCCCCGCGCTTTCCCTGAAATTGACCGGCAAATCAAATATCGTATCGACCAAGGATCGCGTGCTTGCATGCGATTTCGAGCTTCTGCACCCGCAACCCGCCCCGGATATGGATCTGGGTCGGTTATTTCCCAACGCCGGGGGTATAAAGGGAAACGGCGATTTAACCGTCAACGGCGCCTTCATCGCGGACAAGACTGGGATTAAAAGTCCGGTGAATGTAAGGCTGAAGAAAGCGAAGGTGTCGGATGAAGCCGGGAGACTTGCCATTGAAGATATCGACCTGGCATTGGCGATACCCGATTTGTTTGATTTTCGCAGCAAGCCGCGTCAGCAGGCTGTTTTTGCCAAGGCTTCGTATGGAGATCTGAAGTTAAATGACGGAACCATCGAATTTCAAATCGAATCCGACGGTTCCATTTTTATTGAAAACAGCGATTTCAAATGGTGCGGCGGAAAGGTATACACGCAGGCGCTGCGGATTTCGCCCGGCATTGAAGATTACAATGTCATTCTTTACTGCGACCGTTTGAACCTGGCGCAGGTGCTCGAACAGTTCGGCCTTTCCAATGCGCAAGGACAGGGAACCGTTAACGGAAGAATCCCTCTCCGGTTAAAGGATGGAAAAATCCGTTTCAACGACGGCTTCCTGTTTACCACCCCGGGGGAAGGAGGAACGATAAAAGTCACCGGCACGGAAATCCTTACCAGTGGAATTCCCCCGGATACGCTTCAATACACCCAGATCGAACTGGCCAGGGAAGCGTTGAAAGATTTTCAATACCAATGGGCGAAACTGAGTATTCTGACAGAGGGGGAAAATTTGCGGCTTCACTTGCAGTTCGATGGAAAACCGGCCCATCCCCTCCCCTTTGTTTATAAAAAGGACTTTGGAGGATTTGTCAAGGTTGAGGCCGGAGGTGAAGGCTCCATTTTTCAGGGGATACGGCTGGATGTAAATTTCAAGTTTCCGCTTGATAAAATTATGCGGCATAAGGGTATACTTCAAATGATCCAATAGATAGGAGTGAGACGATGTTGAAAAATCTGTCATTGTTATTCGGGGCGGCGCTCATCGTGATCCTGCAGGCCTGCAACAGCCGGCATGAAGTGCAGGTGGCTCCGGTGGAGATAAAACCGATTCATATTACCATTGATGTGAATGTCCGGGTAGAGAGGGCATTGGAGGATTTTTTCGGTGATATTGATCGTGCGGAAGAAAAAATCGAGGTGCCGCCTGCCGTAGAATAATGAAAAATTCTTTGCAATTAAACCATGGAGAAAAACGATGAACCAGAAAATATTTAAAATAACCGTTTCGTTATTTCTTTCGGGGCTTTTGTTTTTGTGCGTTTCCGCCTATGCCCAGGACATTAAAACCAGAATGAAAGACCGTCTGCCGGTTATCAAGGCGCTGAAGATGCAGGGGATCATCGGAGAAAATAATCGGGGATATCTGCAGTTTCCGGGAGATAAAAGAGAAAAGGAAGATGTGGTAGCCGCTGAAAACCAGGATCGCAAAACCGTTTATTCCGCAATCGCCAAACAGCAGAACACCACCGTTGAAGTCGTTGAAAAACATCGTGCCGCGCAAATCGAAACAAAAGCGGAGCCGGGGGAATGGCTGCAGGATGCGAACGGAAAGTGGTACCGGCATAAATAGTCGCCGATCATCCATGCTTCTGTTACTCAATCGCTGCCGGACACAAAACAGATGATATTTTAGAGGTGATTTCAAGATGCCCCATCGTGTTTCAATCAAAGCGGGGCGACGCGCCCAACTGCTTGAACCGCAATAGATAACGAAGCAAGAATTAGATAAAAAGTCCTTACGGTCGAAGATCCCCCGCAGCTTGCCGAGGAGTTCTTCAATAAACCTGGTATGTTGAGCATTGAATCCCTTTCCCCGGCAGAGAGGCCGGACCAGAGGATGTATTTTGAGACCCCTGGTAATCATTTCCGTACCGCTCCCGCGGGGATTTTATTCGCCCCTTTCCTGTTAACCATAAATTTTTCGCTTTCTTAAAACGCCGGAGTTATGAACGAGGAAGAATCAACCAAGAAAAAAATAGAGATCGACATCCGTGAGATGACCATTGATGATATCGCGGCGGTGTTTCATCTGGGAGAAAAGGTTTTTACGGCCCAGAAGCTGCCGACGCTGTATCGAACCTGGGACGAATTCGAAGTGGTGACGCATTTTTCCGGTGATCCGGACCTGTGTCTGGTAGCCGAATACAATGAAACCATCATTGGATTTGCCCTGGCTACCATTGTTCAAAAATCGCGTGCGGTCTGGAAATACGGATATCTAACCTGGATTGCGGTCCATCCTTTTTTCCATCGGATCCGGATCGCGGATCGATTGTTTCGTCGAATGGTCGATTTATTGAACGAACAGGGCGCTCATTTCATCATCGTCGATACCGAGGCCGACAACACGGAAGCGCTGAAGTTTTTCCGGAAAAACGGATTCGGCAATCCAAAAGAGCATGTGTATCTGTCCCTGAACATCAAACAATTCTACCAACGAAAACGGCATCGCCCGAAAGAAAAGGAACAAAAAAAGACCTTGCCGGGGGAGGAAGGGCACGCCGGTGATTAATCGTCAATCAAGTTTCGTATCCCGGATTTTTCCGACACACGGCATGAACCCGGCGTCGAATAAAATGTTTTGGGGCAAAATTATGACGCTGGAGCCGTTCGACAGCACCCGATTACAAACGTCCCGACCCGACAGGACGTCGGTGTTGCAGGAAAATGAAATGCTTATGTCTTGCCGACCCATCGGCTGAAAGTCGTGCGTACCGTTGTCGAAGCCTTTATAAAAGTATTTTGCCTCCCGAAAACATCAGATTCGACGCACGCCCCGTAATATTTTACCATTAAAAAGAGGTGCGAAACTTGAGTCTTAACATCCCGATTCATCCCAAGCGGGTATTACGCACGTTGAAAGAGATGGTTGATATTTACAGTCCCTCGGGCAAGGAAGAGGAAATCCAGAAATATTTATGCGAATATTGTAACCGTCACTATCTGGAAGCGGTGAAGCAACGATTGGATGACGAACGATATAACCTGTTGATTCTGCCGTCCGAAGCCCCGCCCCAGCTCTGGTTTGTCGGCCATGTGGACACGGTGACGGCCTATGACCTGGAATCTCTGGAGTTTCGTGAGGAAAACGGCGACCTGGTCGGCCTCGGAACCGCCGATATGAAAGGGGGCTGCGCGGCCATGCTGGAATGTTTTACCGCTCTGCGTGAACAGTGGCCCTCAAAAAAAGAATTCCCGCCGGTTGCCCTGGCACTGGTCGTCGGTGAAGAGGAAGACGGCGACGGCGCTCAATTGCTGGCGGATTCATACCATATCTCGTACTCGATCGTGGGGGAACCGACCAATCTCCATCCCTGCACGGGTCATTACGGCTATCTGGAGGTTTTTCTCAACACTTCCGGCAAGCGGGTTCATTCCTCTCTGGCCAATCAAAGCGACAACCCGATTGAATGGATGCTTCATCTATTACTGCTCATTTCCGAAAAAATTAAAGAACATCCCCTGATTTTTAATATTCGGGACCTTGAAAGCAGAAAAGGCGGGTTTGTGGTGCCGGATAATTGCGATGCCTGGCTGGATATCCACCTTCCCCCCGATCAGGATGTCCGGTCTCTCAAATCGTTTCTGCTGCGGCTCTTGGACGAGGCGAAAGAGAAAATTCCCCAGATGCAGGCCGTTCTGGAATTCCCCATGGCATTTAACGGCTATCAATTATCGGCAAGCGATCCGGTTTGGCGGAAGGTCCGAAAAGCATTTGAAACAAAAAATATTCCATGGAAAGAAGAGTTGTTCCGGAGTCATTCGGATGCAAATATTCTGTGGTTGTCCGGAGGGCAACCCCTTATCCTCGGTCCGGGGCAGCTTGAATATGCGCATACCGCCGAAGAGCGGGTATCCATCCGGCAGGTTTTCCATGCCGCCCAGTTATACATCGATATTGTCCGGGCCTTGTTCAGCTGACAGACATTATCGAAAAATCGTCAGGATATAAGGAGTGTCAAAAATGAAAAAGAGTATAGGCCTGTGCCTTGTTTTTTCCATGTTTTTTCTGGCCGGCTGCGGATGCCACAGAAGCTGGTTCAGCAAACCCGCGATCCAGACCTCCGACAATGGTTATTATGCGATCCAATTGGAGCCGATCAAAGATGAGCGGAGATGCTTCGCCTCCTTTCGTCTCACCGTCAGCAACAAGACGATGGAAAATCTGGAAATTGACTGGAACAAAACACTTTATCTTCAAAATGGTCGCACCAAGGGTCGATTTTCTTTTTCGAGCCTGAACTCGAAAAATATCGACAATCCGCCACCCGATGTCATCCGGCCCGGAACTTCCTTGTCAAAGAAGATATGGCCCATCAGGCTGAACGGCCAGGTATCCTCTGAGAATCACAATGTTTCATTCGATCAGAAAGCTGCGGTGCGGGGCCATATTCCGGAAGGGGAAAACGGAATTTATCTGGTTGCCAGGCAAAACGCAGTGGAAGTTCAAGAGAAAATCACGGTAAAGATCACATCCGTGCAGGTTAAATGAGGTCCTTTTTAACCGGCCGGGCGCCGGTTCCAATGTTTCCTGGAAATCGCTTTTTGAGTGTCCAAAAGCGCGTTTTAAGAGTTATTTAGCGGGCTATTGTAAACTTAATTGCTTTCATTTCAATTGATTAGCGTGGTCCGACCTCGTGCGCACTATTCTCACTATTCCCACAATAAAGATGCCTTCCATTTTCTTACCAATTAAATTCATACTATAGTCTGTAGACTTATATTCTCCGTTTCCACAAAATACTCCTTAATGGAAAAACCACGCAAAAAAAGGCAATTAGACATGTCTCTTGAGGAAATGTTCGGCAACATTTTGCAAGAACTTCGCAAAGAAAAAGGCCTTTCACAAGAAGAACTTGGCCTTGAGAGCGGCTATCACCGGACGTATATCAGTATGCTCGAACGCGGGAAAAAAGGTCCTTCTCTAAATACCATTTTTCAGTTGGCTGAGACATTGGACGTGAAACCTTCCGAGTTCATTGAACGCATTCAGAAAGAACGCAAGATTAAATAGTTATGAAAATTTTTCATACAGAACTAATTATTCGCGCTGGTGCATTCCCCCAATCGGCAGAGTGGCGAAATATTCATAACGACATTATCACGGCAATTCAGTCAATCGAATGGCCTTCTGGGTCCGGCTCTTTTACACTTTATGATGAGTCTGGAAAGAAACGGGGCAAGGGCAATGGTGTGAAACCCATAAAGCAAGCCTGCATGAGAAAGCTTGAATCTCTTGGCTGGAAGCTTGAGACACCAGTTGACATCGCGACAGTTCGAAGACCAGGGCCGATGGATGCCACCTTTCGAGTCAAGGATCGTCTTTTTTGTGTGGAATGGGAAACAGGCAACATCTCATCCAGCCACCGAGCTGTTAACAAAATGGCCTTAGGCATCATCAAAGATATACTGATTGGCGGCGCTTTGATCTTGCCAACTCGAAAAATGTACAATTATCTGACGGATCGGGTGGGTAATTTTCCTGAATTAATGCCCTACTTTCCATTATGGAAATCATTGAATGTGGATGACGGGTTGCTTGCGGTCATTGCCATCGAACATGATGCAGTCAGCAAAGAAGTTGAAAGAATCCCCAAAGGGACGGACGGGAGGGCGCTTCTTTAATTTCGTTGAAGCATAATGATATATTCGAACCGCATGGTATTTGAGATTCCTATAATAGGACGACTCATTATCTTTATCAATTTAAGCCCATGTTTTTCCCCCATCTGGATCAAAATTTCGTGTATTCCCTGAACATCCTTGGGATTTATGCCCAAGGCCTTTCCCAACTGGTTGTTGTTGGTCCCCACGATAATGGTGCAAATCCTTCCTGGACGCAAAACTCGGGTACATTCCAAGAGGACCTTTTCCATATCTTCCTGGTAAAGTTCAAACTTTTCGGATAGCTTCTTACCCCTCAGTCCGATCATAGAATTTCTAAGGCTCTCGGTTTCCACTCCCAGATAGTTCAGATGGAAGGCGTCATTATGCAAATAATCAATGGCAAAACTGTAAGGTGGGGAAAAAATGATTCCATCGACGGTTTTGTCTTCAAGGGGGACATCTCTTGCATCGGCTTCCATTGCCTTTGCCGGGGCGATCTCCAACTCAGAGCCGTCTAAGATCTTCTGTATCTTCTCTGCAACAAATAAATATCTTTCCAGGATCGCCTTAAACTGTTCAATGGGCGGCTTACGGCTGCTTCTTTCAGAATACCCAACGCTGTCTAAGTAGGCCAGCAGAAGGAAATTGTAAGTGTCCGAAGTCTCTTTCTGTTTTTTGGTGAGATGGGTACGGTCCGCATTGGTCACATATTCTGCAACAGGTTCCATAACAGACATCATGCCGTCGAACACCTTTTTTCCGCGGGTCTTGGCACCTACAACGGGTTTTCCTACGCGTTTTGCAAAATAATCAAACACCACTTCATAATTTTTCAGCGCATTTCTGGCCCGATTCAAGGACATGGTCAGAGCGTCCAGCTTGGTCTGAGTCATAAACCTGCAAAAAGGGCTTGCATCAATACCAATTGATCTTATTCCCATCAAGGCGGCTTCAACCAGCACAGTGCCAGAACCCATCATAGGATCCAACACTGTCTCACCGGGTGTGAGGCCCATCATATTCATAAGACCTTTTATCATTTGAGGGTGAAATTTCCCCCGATAGGGAAACAGTCCGTGGGTGCTATAACCGGTTCTGAAAAGATTTTTTTCAAAAAAGGATTTGAGTCTTGAGGAAGAATGCTCCGGGAGCTTCAAAGATTTGCCTGTGCACATGAGAAAATGACGTGTGAAATTACCTCCCACACTGGCAAAATAGGCACCGTTCCTGATGAGGGCGCTATCGGATAGGATTTGTTGCTCATAAAAGGCCAGTTCTAATTCATAAAGATCGTTCAAGTTCGGTATGAGCTGATACTTGGCGGAAAAGAGTTTTCCAAAAAGCTCTTGGGTGAGTGCCCCAGCGATTTTATGAGGATTCAAGTTCTGTCCTCGATTCACTCCTCCACATAATCCTCGGATTTGTGGGGACTCAGATTTTCGGTTTGCAGACGCTCAATAATGACATCACAGCTTTCGATCTCTATACCAATCCAGTGCCTTTCCAGCCTTTCACAGACATCATAGGTAGTACCGCTTCCCCCAAAAGGATCAAGAACCACATCGCATTTCTGGGTGGACATCTGGACAACCCGCTCAAGCAACTTGGTGGACAATTGATTGGCAGGTCTCTTTCTGCTCTTAAATTTCCAATGCCTTACGGGCGCAATGTCATTCCAAACATCGGTGAGATTAACGCCTTTCGGGTTCATTGCTCCCCGGTGTCCCCCATAGTCCTTAAGCTCCTTTCCACAATGCCGGCATACCTCGATAGGAGTTCGGATTCGTCTGAAGGTCTTCGGCTTTCCCTTTGTATAATACAGCAGACTGTAATGAGAAGGATACAGGCGACCGGGAATCGGAAGGGAAAGTTTTATGTTAACGGAAATCCAGTGCCGGAACATCATTCCCGACTCGTTCAAGTGATTGCCCAATATGATATTCCATTTTGGTAGGTTGTATACAAATATAGCCCCACCTGGTTTTACCACACGAATACATTGGTCCAGCCACGCCTTGCACCACGAGACATACTTTTCCTCTGAAATATTGTCATTTACCCTGGCGCCGTAAACTTTGGAAAGGTTAAAAGGGGGGTCGACAAATATCGTATCAACGGATTCGGCACATATATGTGGAAGTACTTTCAACAAGTCCCCTTTATAAAGCACACCCAGTTGCGTCAAGTATGCAATTCTGCCTTCTATGCCGGTTTCAACCAGACGGTCTGGAGTCCATATTGCTCGGTTGTTATAGACTTGCTGGGTCATAATAATAGGATATAGACCAGATGGTAAATTTATATTTTATGGTAATTCGCTTTCCGAAATATATGTGGTATATGTGGTAGGAGTGATGTTGTCAATATTCAATGCAACGGGCGAATTGCCCCCCCTCTCTCTTCCCAGCTAAATAAAAGCGCCCCTAATTGCCTGTTTTCTCTTCCTTGAACCATGTAAAGCCAGATCCGGGGACCATATTGTCGCCAAAATCGTCGATTTCGTGAACCTCTTCAACATACATCACAGGAGGATCTGAACTATCATTTAGAACCGTCAATTTAAGCTCATCCCTTATCAAGTTCATAGTCAAAGTCTCAGCATTCTTTGAATCTTTTGCTTCGACAAACCTAGTTGTAAAAAAACCATGTTTGCCGACTTTGTCATTCAATCTTATTGCAAAGTTATTTCCTTCAATAATAACCTTATATTTCTGCATGATAAATAATACCTCATTCATTTGCAGGGAGAATCGTAGTCGGTCAAGGGAATCATATCATACTCAGGGCCCGCCAACTCACCAGAAATAGCATCAAATGGATCAAGTAAGGAGCCAAGGAAGCCCAAAACCCCACCCCAGAAAGTATGACCAGATTTTCCCGGAGTTTGAAAATGAGGCATCCCTTTAGACCCTCCTGGCAAGTCATGACCCGCGTGCCTTAGCACATCTTGACTGCCCCCAAAAGCACCCCGTTCAATGGCTTTAGCGGCCTGTCTATCCGGAGCGAGTACGTTCTCACCTTGTCTTCGGGCTTGCCGTGCAGCAGCAGAATAACCTAATGTAGATATCTTCTGATATCCTGATTTTGTAAGCTTTATTATCCAACCAGCAGGGGATAATCCCTCCGGATCAATAAGGTTCACCGGATTATTTTGGACATAAACATAGGGATTCATCCCCCCGTTCAACCCAATCGGATCCGCCCTCAGATACCTCCCCGTGTTCGGATCATAATACCGGTGGAAATTGTAATGCAGTCCGGTTTCGGCATCATAATATTGTCCCGCAAACCTGAAATGATTCCCCAGGTCAGAAACAGCCGCATCCACGCTGCCGAACGGCTGATAATCGCCTTTCCAGACAATATTGCCGGTTTCATCGATGATTATTTGCGGCGTGCCGAGATGATCGTTGATGTAATAGAAAACCGCATCGTCATCTCCGGTATCGGCAAATACCTTTCGGACCAGCAATCCGGTGATATCAAAAAGCGATGCCAGAAGCACGGACTCTTTTTCCAATTTCGGCGGCTTGCCGTCAAGTCGAACAGGATCGGGATCGTTGGTCAAATCCATGGCCAGAAGATCGAGCGCAAGATCCACCGCGGTCTCTTCATCCGCCAATACATTGATCACATCCGACCAGTACTGCGTTCCGTTGCAATCCACCCGGAACTTATACGCCCCGGCGGGTATCAAAAACCTTGCCATGCCCGCGCTGTCGGTTCTTTGCATCCGGCCCAGATACGATCCGGTTTCGGTAAACAGGTACACCGGCGCATCGTAAATGTCGGAGCCGGTCTCGGCGATATGCACGGCGGCCCGGCCGTGCGCGATATCCACGGCAGCATCGGTTGCATTAAACACCTCGGACCAGTACCGGCCGCCCAGATAATCGGCCCTCACTTTATAGTCCCGGTCCGGCAGACCGAACGTGACCTGCCCCTGGGCGTCTGTTTGCAGGTTGATGCCCTGATATGCCCCGGCTGAGGTAAACAGATACACGTTCATGCCTTCTATCGGTGTAAAGCCGGATTGGTAGGCTTCGTTTACGGTCACCGTCACGTCCTGATGGGCGATGGTCAGCACATCCGACAGCATGCCGGGAACCGTCACGACATTACTCCAGAATTGATATCCTGAATAATCGGCCCGAAACTGATAACTGCCGTCGGAAAGATCAAAGGACACCCGGCCCTGGGCATCCGTCTGCCGCGTCATTGACAGGTAGCTTCCGGACGAAGAAAACACGTAGACCGGTATGCCGGTAAAGGGAACGCCGGCTGCCTTTTCCACCGTCAGGGACATGTAAGGGTCGAATCTTAATTACAAGTCATCTCAAAATAAACGAAGTAAAATTATCGCGCACCCGAGCTGCACCATGCCAAGAAAGTTTTCAACGTGATATTCATACCTTACAACCAAGCGCCTGAAATTTTGTATCCAAGCAAACAGGCGTTCAAC
>JAHDSC010000061.1 GCA_018432925.1 Desulfobacterales bacterium
GTGGACGGTCTGGCATACCGGTTTTATGATGATGTGCTGAAGCGTCTGAACATTACCGAAATCGATTTTCAGGCGATCATGGCCGATTTTGGGGAAAACATGCAGAAACTGGACGAACTGCTGGAAGTGTGTGAATGAGAACCGCTACGACCTCCGCCGATCGATCCTTCCGGTTCATTCCGTCCCCGGAGCCTCAAGAACGGTTAAAGTAGCGGTTTGAGATCGTAAAGCCGGGTTCATGATCGGTCCGGATTCCATTTTTTTAGGCTTTTTACAAAATTTCCTGTTCAACGTTATGAGCCTTCATCCGTTAGAATTTATTTTTATGGAATTGTTTTTTATTTTATAGGGAACCTCAATTACAATTTTCGTGCCTTGTTCCGGAAAAGACTGAATATTGAAATCACCCCCAAGAAGGCTGACTCGTTCCTTCATACTGCGAAGCCCCATCCGTTTTTCATTTCTCGCTGAAGACATCCGGTGCGTCATATCGAAGCCTTTCCCGTCATCTTGAATCCGCAGGATAATATTCGGAAAAGCCGCTACCAGGCGGATGGTCACATGACTGGCGTTTGCGTGCCTTTGAATGTTGTTCAGCGATTCTTGAACGATCCGATACAAGTTGATCGCCACATCAAAATCGAGTTTCGTGTCGTGGAGTCCGGCGGAAGAAAAATCGACCTTTATGCCGGTTTTTTTATAAAAATCTTCGCTATACTGAAAAAGCGCGCGGACCAGGCCCAGTTGATCCAGAATGGGAGGGAGTAAATCATAGGATAAATCCCGGACTCTCTGGATCGTTTCTTGAAGAATCCTGGAAAAGTTCAAGAATTTCTCCTTCATATCCGGCGGTAGTTTGTCCTGTTTATCGAAAAGCGTTTCGGATTGAATTTTCAAAGTGGAAAGATTTTGCGCCACCGTGTCGTGCAGGTGACAGGAGATACGCTGACGCTCGTTTTCCTGGGCTTTCAGGAGTCGTCGGGTGAGATTTTCAATTTGTTTTTCGGCGCGTTTTCTCTCGGTAATATCAGCCAGTATGGCTACGAACCGCATCTGGTCAATAGCGGTGGTGCGAAATTCGATCTCTTTGGATTCCCCGTCCTTGCAGACAATTTTAAAGACTCTGCTGATGCCTTTACCGTCCTCATCTTTTTTCCAAGTATCGATAACCTTGCGCCGGTATTCCGGGTCCGGGTACGCTTTATTTAGCCAATCCTTCATGGTAGGCACATCTTCCAGCGAATAACCGGTGATGTTCGTGAATTCGATGTTTAAATAGATATGGCGGCCGTCTTTTTCGAATAAAGCGATCCCGTAAGGTGCCTTTCGAAAGGTGGAGAAGAAGGTTTCCCTCTCCTCATTCAGCGCTTCCTGAAGCCGGTGCCGTTCAACCGCATAACGGATGCAGCGTTCCAGCATGTGGGGTTTGATTTCGCTTTTATCCAGATAATCCGTCGCTCCGGCCTTCATTGCCTCAATATCGACTTTCCGGTCTCCTTGACCGGTCAGCATGATTATGGGGACTTTGCATCCCAGAGCCACTGCTTTGCGCAAAAGCTCCAATCCGCTGGGTTCGCCCAGGCGGTAATCGACAAGGCAAACGTCGTTCCGGTTGGCCCGCATCGCCTCCAAACCCCTATCGTAACCGTCAACCCACTCAAGCTCGAAATCGAAATCATCAATTTCATAAAGCATATCGCGGGTCATCACATAGTCGTCCTCATCATCCTCAACGAGAAGTATTCTGAATTTATCGGAGCCCACCTTAGTATCCAATATGTTTGACCGGGAGTCTGACGATTTCGGACCAATATTTGACTACGGTTGTTATCGTGTCGGCCAAAGATTCAAACGTCAGCGGCTTGATTATAAATCCGCTTGCACCCAGATCATAGGCTTTATAAATGTCCTGGCCGGCTTGTGACGCGGTAAGCACGATAACCGGTATTCTTCGGAAATCCGGGTCGGCTTTAATTTCTTCCAGCGCCTCACGGCCGTCTTTTTTCGGCATATTGAGATTGAGCAGAATGAGGTCCGGATACCGTCGATGCTTCAGGGCCGAATATTTTCCGTTCCGGCGCAGATAATCCATCAGGTCCACACCATTTTCGACAAAATGGAGCAGGTTGCCCGGATGACCGGTTTCTAATGCCTCTTTCATCAACATCCGGTCTTCCGGATCATCATCGGCATACAAAATTGTGAGCGGTTTTCCTTTTTGATTCATTACCCGTTTCCTTCTTTGGGTTGTTTGGCGGGCAAAGTGACGGTGAACGTTGAACCTTGCCCGGGCGTGCTGTTTGCTGTTATCCGTCCGCCATGGCGCTCGACGATTTTTCGACAGACCGCAAGGCCGATGCCGGTTCCCTCGTAAATGCCGCGGCCGTGAAGACGCTGAAAAACCCCGAAGATTCGCTCCGCGTATTTTTCATCGAACCCGATGCCGTTGTCTTCGAACACGATTCGAAAAGCCTTGCCGCGTGATTCCCTGTTTTTATCTTTTAGAATTTGATTGCGGACTTTGACGATCGGAGGCACCCCCTCCCGATGAAACTTCAGCCCGTTGCCGATCAGGTTCTGAAACAATTGACCGATCTGTGTGGAATCGGCATCAATGGTCGGCAGATCATCCGCTTCCACGCGGCCCTTCGTCTGCTCGATGAGCAGTTCCAGGTTCAGCAGACTTTCCTTCACCACCTGCTTGAGATCGACAGGCGTAAAGGGCCGGGCCCGGGTGGTAACCCGGGAAAAGCTCAGCAGGTCGTTGATCAGAATCTGCATCCGTTTTGCCGCATTCTGCATCCGTTTTAAATAATCGCGTCCCTGGTCGTCGATGACCTCTCCGCACTTCGTGTTCAGGCGTTCGCCGAATGCCTGGATTTTTCGAAGCGGTTCCTGCAGATCGTGAGAAGCCACGTAGGCAAACTGTTCCAGCTCGGAGTTGGATCGCGCCAGTTCAAAAGTCTGCTGCGCGAGGGCCTCTTCGGCATGCTTGCGTTTCGTGATGTCGGTAATCACCGAAAAGCTGCCGGAAAAGTTGCCTTCCTCATCAAAAACCGTTCTGGGAGACATGATTGTGGTGACTTTTACGCCGTTTTTTCTCGTCCAGGTGATCTCGTACGGCTCATAGGATCCTTTTTCCCGTTTGGCCAATTGTTCTTCAAATATGGACCGATTTTCATCGTCCAGAAACTCTTCCATGAAATGATTGATTAATTCTTCCTTCGAGCAGCCCCATATCCGGCAGAGGCTGTCATTAACAAAAGAGATGCGGCCGTTTTTATCCCTTACAATGAGGCCGTCGTTCATGGTGTCGACCAAGTTTCGATAGCGCTGCTCGCTTTTTCGGATCGCCTCTTCCGCCATCCGGTGTTCCGTCATATCGCGGACCGATTCGATCGCACCGGCAATATTTCCATTGCTATCGTATATGGGACCGGCCTTGCCCCATAAATATAATATTTTGCCTTTCGGAGTCTGGATTCTTGTTTCCGCGATCAGGGAATCTTTTTCCTTACGGACGAAGGCATATTTCTGTTCCAATTCTTCATCCGGCTTGAAAACCAGATCGATCACCAGGGGCCTTCTTTCGCCGTAAAACGGAAGCGCGTATTCGAAATTTCCTTTCCCGATAATATCCTGAGCGCTCACCCCGGTCATCTCTTCCATGGCCCGGTTCCAGGCAATTACCTTCCCCTCGAGGTCGATGGCGAAGGTGCTGTCCGGAAGAAAGTTAATAATCTCGGATAATCTTCTTTCCGACTCGATGAGTGCATCTTCCGCATGAATACGACCGGTGGTGCTCCGGATAAGCTTCGACACGGCAAAAAAACCGACAACCAGCGTCAGTGCGCTTTCATATAACGCCTCCTGCCAGTTCATGGAAGTTTCCGGTGCTCCGAAAAGAAGGTGAGGAACATCCAGGAATTCATTCATCCATAATAGAATGCACAGCAGGATAAACGCACCTGCTACCGGCATCCATATCCCGCTTCCCGGAACTGTTTCTTTAGCCGGATTGCGGTTCTTTCCCGATTTGTTTGATACAAAAATCCCCGGTTTCCCGTTTAAGGTCTCTCCGGGGATGTCGGCAGCTTTCATTTTTTGCTTGTTCAAAATTAATTATCTCCTGAAAAAGCAGGGCATCCGGAACGGATCCACCGCAGGTGTCTCAAAGCCATCAAATCGTTTGAACATATGATATCCATACAGAGAAAAGAGTTAAAAATCAATTTTTAAATGATTCCGGTTTCCCTTCATCCCATGCGATGAAGGGATATCAACGGTTCGGACTTACCCTAAAGGACAACCCTTTTCCGGCCGATCAAAAGATGAGAAAAATAATTATTGAAAATTATCTATCGGCTCAAAACTCAGTATGTACCGGGGTTGATGATGCGGAAGCGGAAAAGGAAATTCGAGCGAAAGGCATTGGGGACCGGCCGTTGCGGAAAAATGCGGATAGCGAAAACGGCGATGAAATTTGCGCCTGAAATTCGACTGGAACGGGTGAAAGAAATCGAGCGGGCAATTTTGGAAAACAGATACAGAATTTTGCGGGAGGAAATCGCTGAAAAAATCATACGTGTTTTTCGGCGGTTGCCGGCAAAATCCATCCGAATCTTTTAAGAAGGCGGGTTCACAAAAGAAAAACCCCTGGGGCTGTTACACTCCCAAGGGTCTGTCAGAAAAAGAAAAACATACCGAGCATCCGTCCGAAGTACATGATATATATCGGCAGGGGCTCGGAGAAAACTAAAATGATGCGGTTTGCATGACTTTATCTGTAACCGCCGCGGCCACCGCCTCCTCCGCCGTATCCGCCTTTACGGCCTCCGCCGTATCCGCTTTTACCGCCTCGGCCTTCGGTTCGAGGGCGCGCCTCATTCACGTTCAGGGTTCTTCCCTTTAAATCCTTGCCGTTCAAACCGTCGATTGCAGCCTGTCCCTCGGCTTTCGAAGGCATTTCCACGAATCCGAATCCTTTTGATTGACCGCTGTATTTATCTGTTATAATGCTGACGGATTCGACCTGACCAAATTGTCCAAAAGTCTGCCGCAGGTCCTCTTCGGTGACTTCGTACGACAAGTTTCCCGCATAGATTTTCATTGAAATCTCCTTTCCTAAATAAATATAGAATTTCAACAGCCGGCATTCACATTCACCCTAACGAAACAAAAGGGCACCCCCCTCGGAATTGGAAGGAATGCCCTTTTTGTTCATAATCAGATACTTAGATTACAGTCACATTTACAGCAGCAGGGCCTTTTTGCCCCTGCTCAATGTCAAAGGAAACTCGATCGCCTTCGTTGAGGGATCTGAAACCGTCTGCTTTGATCGCTGAATGATGAACAAATACATCCGGTCCATCTTCCCGCTCAATAAACCCGAAACCTTTTTGGTCATTGAACCACTTCACCGTTCCATTGGTCATGATAGCATTCTCCTTTCTTAGAAATTCTCAAGGTCGCAAACTGGAGGATGCTACTTTCACAAATGGATAGGTCCTTCAGAACGAAACCGTCCCGCCAATGATGGACAGGACTTTATTGATTAATCGGACTATAGACCTTCTTTGGATTGATAGCAAGAGAATTATTGATTTTTTTCCAAAATTCTGGAAATGACGGATTTCATTCCCTATAAAAAATCCGGTTGTTGCACCGAAACGTAATCCGGGTGATTCACAAAAGCAATAGAGAAGGTTGCCCCGAGATTGAGTAAAACGGCCGCTTATGGCGATATTTCGGATGAACCTCAACAGCGTGCGCTAATCCCGCAGCTTGCCTCGGGGTTAGCGAGCGAATCAAAAATTAGATAAAAAATTCTTGCGGTGCGGACGATACACCCCGGCAATATATTCCGGTTCTGTAAAAAGACGGCGATCCCAGAATAAACGGGTCGGCGGTCGCTTGAAATAATTTTCTTCGAATGGGACGACGGCGGGAATGCGGTGGAAATCCTCGGTGTTTTCCGCTTCCATGATGTCGATGACATCGTCGACGGTAATAATTCCCAGCAGGCGGTTTTCCGCATCCACGACCGGCACCGCAAGAAAATCATATTTTGAAATGAGTGCGGAAACCCTTTCCACTTCCATATCGTAGTTCACCGAAATGACGTTGCGTTCCATAAGGAGAGTCTCGATGATTTTCACAGGGATCGACTCCCGGGTCTCGATTGCCTCGGCAATGTAGGACGGATGCCGATTCCGCAACGCCTCCGGATCGATGCATGTATCGACCGGAAAAGAATCGGTATAAAGATATATGGGTTGAAGGATGGAGTCCATATCGGTGACTCCTTTCCATCTGGTTCCCATCACCCGAAGAACAAGAATCGAGGATCTCACCGATTCGTCAGAATGGATCGACGGGCGGAGCGAAGCGACTCCCGCTTTGTTTCCGGGCGGACAAGAAGCAAGAAGTTAAAATGATTTTACCGGAATTTCCGGATGGGTTGCAGGGACGACATGGTATTTTATCCATCCTTGTGGTATTAACAAATATTCTTTTTCCGTTTACTTCAATCAATGGAAAGGCTGGTTTTCAGCCGAATGCGGACTTTACAAATGTCGGATTCTCTTAAAAAAATAATTTGGAATCTATTTCTCCTTACCGGAGGTAGCGTGCTTTGCGCTCTTGCGGTCAACGGCATTCTTGTCCCTCATGAATTTATCAGCAGCGGCTTTACCGGATTGGCCATATTAATTTATTATTTGTTTCCGGCACTCCCGGTCGGTCTTCTTTACCTGCTCCTCAATATTCCGCTTTTCATTCTCGGATGGATTTATGTCGGTCGCCGATTTTTTTTCTACAGCATCATCGGATTGTTCATTTATTCCATTTGCTTGATGGTGATCAAGACACCTGTTCCGGTTCAAGACCGATTACTCGGTGCGATGCTGGCAGGAATAATTTTCGGGGCGGGAACGGGAATCATCCTGAGATCGATCGGTTCTTCCGGAGGAACGGATATTCTTTCCATCGTATTACTGAAACGATTTTCCATCCGTTTGGGCAATACGGTGCTGGGGTTTAACTGCGTTCTCCTGCTGGGAGCGGCCTTTCTCTTTTCTCTGGAGGTGGCGCTTTACACGTTGATTTTCAGCTACGTCAATGCGCATATGATCAATCTTGTCGTCACGGGGCTGAGTCAGAGAAAAGCGGTTTTGATTATTTCTTCGCATTGGAAGGAAATTTGCGGAGAAATTCTGAAAGATATGAAAAGAGGCGTTACGGTAATCCGGGGAGAAGGAGGTTATACCGGGGCGGAAGAGCGGATTTTATACACAGTCACTACTTTCCGTGAACTGCCGAGGATCAAGGAACTGTTGAACCGTATTGACCCGGAGGCTTTTGTCGTTATCATGGATACACTGGAAGTAATCAACCAGCGCATCGGCAATCAGCCCCATTGGTAATCCCTAACAGGGTGTTGCCCATTGCGATCATATGTTTGAGATGTAATGAAGACCGTCTGTTTACGATCATCTCCGCCGAACGGTCGAATTTTACTTTCCGACGGTCGGCGACTTTCGTTTCAGGAATCGGGATCTGCCGACGGCCATCCGGTATTTTATTTCCATGGTTTTCCGGGTTCACGGCTGGAAACGGGTTTTGCGGATCCGGCAGCCAAAAGACACAGCCTTAGAATTATCGGCGTTGATCGTCCCGGTTTCGGATTATCTGATTTTCAACCCGGACGAAGACTGATCGACTGGCCGCACGATGTGACACAGCTGGCCGATGCGCTGAATATCAAGCGTTTTGCCGTTTTGGGAGTATCGGGGGGCGGACCGTATGCGGCGGTCTGTGCATTTAAAATTCCTTCCCGTCTGACGGTCGCGGGGATCGGGGGCGGATTGGGTCCGATCGATGTTCAAAAATCCATGGATCGAATGACGCCGGTCAATCGATTCGGCTTATATCTTTCTCAAAAGGCTCCCGGGCTGTTACGCGTGATTTTTCCGATGGTTGGGTTCGGCCTTCGCTGGTTCCCCGATCGAATTTTGGATTACATGGCGATCGGGGCCGGAAAACCCGATCGGATCGTGCTGACGAATCCCCGGATCCGTCAGCTGATGTGTGATACGTTTCGAGAATCGGTTCGATCCGGGTATTCCGGTCCGGTGACGGATCTGATCATTTATGGACGCCCCTGGGGTTTCAGTCTCGAGGAAATCCCCATACCGGTTTATTTGTGGCACGGTGAGAGCGATCGGATTGTACCGGCGGGGATGGGACGCTATCTGGCAAGGTCGATACCCGAATGCCGTCCGACATTTTATGCGGGTGAAGGACATTTTTCTCTGGTTGCAAACCGGATGGAAGAAATTCTGGGCGTCATCGAGGGCTTGATCCGTAATTCAGGGTAAAACCGATTCGCAGATCCGGCTTAATAAATAGGTAAATTCTAATGACGGATCATTCCAGACAACTGGGAGAAGGGAGCATTCCCCGACTCTTGCTCAGATTTTCCATTCCGGCGATTGTCGGTATGGTGGCGCATTCCCTGTATAACGTGGTGGACCGGATTTTTGTCGGAAGGGCTGCCGGGGTGGAGGGAATTGCGGCCATCACCGTTTGTCTCCCGGCAATGCTGATTATCATGGGCTTCGTCATGCTGATCGGGCTGGGCGCCAATTCACTGGTTTCCATTAAGCTGGGGGAAAGAAAAAAAGAAGACGCGGAAGTGGTTTTCGGCAATGCAATTGTGCTGCTGATTCTTGCGGCGCTTGTGCTTTCAATGGCAGGGCTGGCGTTTCTGGATCCCGTTCTGCGAATTTTTGGCTCCAGCGAGGCCATTTTGCCGCTTTCCCGTTCCTACTTGCGGATCGTTTTGATCGGAACGGTTTTTCAGTTTCTCGGTTTTGGAATGAATAACTTTATTCGGGGGGAAGGAAACCCCCGTATCGCCATGCTCACCATGCTCATCGGCGCGGCGCTCAATATCGTTTTGGATCCGATTCTCATTTTCGGTTTCGGTATGGGAGTGAAGGGGGCGGCGCTGGCTACCGTCATTTCCATGGCCATTTCGTCCGCATGGGTCGTTTCCTATTTTTTAAGCGAAAAAAGCACTCTGAGGATCCGTTTTCAGAATTTTCGGGTTCGATGGGAGATTGCCCGTCCGATCATTTCAATCGGCTCTCCTCCTTTTGCGATGCATATCGCCGCCAGTGTTCTCAATTCGATATTGAACAATCAGCTCCTGGCCTATGGCGGCGAGTTGGCGATTTCCGTGATGGGGATTATTTTCAGCCTGGTGATGATTATTTTAATGCCGGTCTTCGGAATCAATCAGGGGGTTCAGCCGATTATCGGATATAATTATGGAGCCCGAAGGTTTGATCGCGTGAAAAAAGCACTCCTTCTGGCGATCGCGGCTGCAACCATGATCACGACAGTCGGCTTTGTCATAAGCCGTTTTTTTCCGGTTCCGCTCATTCGGCTTTTCAGCGAGAACGATCCCGCACTGGTTGAGCTGGGTGCCCATGCGATGGGTATTTTTTTGATGATGCTTCCGGTTGTCGGCTTTCAGATTGTGAGCGCAAACTACTTCCAGGCGGTCGGCAAACCAAAACAGGCTCTGTTTTTAAGCCTTAGCAGGCAGTTGATTCTGCTGATCCCCGCCATTGTCATCCTGCCGCGCTTTTTCGGGCTGGACGGTTTATGGTTTTCAGGCCCGGCATCGGATTTCGGATCTTCGGTACTATCCGGCATCTGGTTGTTTTTTGAGCTGCGAAATCTGGACCTGAAGCAGAGAGAAAGCGTAGCCTGCACCGCCGCTTCGGCACATTTCCCTTTATAAGCCCGGACAAGGCTTTTCCGGCATCCGCATCCAAAGGATCCTGAAAGGATCGAAGGGGCTTATTGGTATCCCTTTAGTTGGGTCGCAGCATACGCCAAATTGAAGAATCCAGCGGTTTGCCGTGGGGAATGCGCTTGCGGTTGCGGTTCAAAATTCAAGGTTTCACCCACCGACCGATCACAAAAGCT
Source organism: Desulfobacterales bacterium (assembly GCA_018432925.1). Taxonomy (GTDB): domain Bacteria; phylum Desulfobacterota; class Desulfobacteria; order Desulfobacterales; family JAHDSC01; genus JAHDSC01. The sequence goes on from JAHDSC010000061.1 coordinate 10,000, forward strand.
CCGGTACGCAGGCCTTTTTGTCGTCCTTCCGATTCAATCGCCATGGCCCGTTTCGGATCGTCATTTCTCTGAAAATGGATTGCGGTTTTTACAACTCCTTCTAAGGGAACGATATCGCTCAGTTCATCGGGAGATCGAAAGAAGGCTTCTCTGAATATCCGGCTTTGGCCCATTCCGGCTCTTTCCTTTCTTTGAACCGCCCAACTGCCGAGGCGGTTCAGGGTTGCAACCACCAGGCATCCGCCCGGTTTGGTCACTCGTAACAGCTCTTCGATCGCCCTGCCTGCATCCGTTATGAACTCGATGGCCGTGATGGAAACGGCCTTGTCAAAAACATCGTCTGCGAAAGGAAGGTTTGTGATGTCTCCGATAACCGGGCGGAAAGGGTACATCTCGAACTTTCGCTTTGCCCTTTGCAGCATCGGGAGGGATATTTCCAGACCGACAACAGCCGCCTTTCGGGCAAGGATATCCAGGGTGAAAATACCCGTGCCGCAACCGGCATCCAGTATTCGATCCCCCGGCGCAGGTCTCAATAAATCCATGATCATGTTCGCTTCATATGTCTTAACCAGTCGGCCGATCGGAGTTGTAAACCACTGATCGTACGTTTCCGGCAAGTCGTCAAAAAGATTTTTCCCGGTCATCGATTCATCCTTTGCCCGTGAATGGAACATCCACTCTTAAAAGTGAAAATAAATTTTACCGAACCGGAAAGTCGGCGAATTTTTTGAGCGCAAAATGCGTGAATTTTCCGCCCGATCTTCGTTGAGAGACAATAGCGGATACGCCCTTTTTCAGAAATCCGTTGCCTGGAAAAACTCTGGCAGGGTGTTGAAAAACAAGAATCAGGCCGTCAGGCAAGGCGCGCGGCGATACGACAAGCGCAGCATATGCTCAAGCATATGTGAGCATTGGCGAGAGCCCCGCAACGCTGAATGGCGGCCTCAGGCGCAGTTTTTCAACACCCTGCTAGACTTTAAAGCGTGAATCGAGGATGAACACCTTCCCCCGATCCGTCTGGCTTCGGATGAGCCGGCCGATTCCCTGCTTCAACTTAATGTCCTTTTCATATGAATACCGCCGCCAGTAGCGATCGGGGGACATCATCGCCTTTCTTGACATCTGGATCGGATCTTTCGGGGAAGGATAGGGGATTCTGGTAATGATCACCTGGGTTAATGTGTCGCCCCTGAAATCCACGCCGTACCAGAAAGTATCCACACCGAAAAGAACGCTTTCCTTAACGGTTCTGAACTCATCACACAGATTGACGGTCGGGATTCCGGGCTGCTGGATCAGAAGCGGGTACGTGGCGTTGAGAATATCATCGGAAACCCTCTCCGCAACGTTCCTGAGATCATCATAACTCGAAAACAAAACAAGGGTGCGACCTCTGTTCTTTTTAATCAGTTCGGGGATCTCCTTGGCAATCCGGTTTAACCAGGCCTTCTTGTTGTCATATCTGCCGCTTACCGCATCTTCGGGAACAATGATTGTGACGGCGTCCGGTGAAAACGGCGAAGGAATGGACTTGAACTCGATTTTTTTTGAGAAAGATTTCTCGCTGTCCGGAACCGAAAGCTGGTTTAATCCCACGATTTCCTGAAAGCAGTCGAAGCTGTTTTTGTGACAGAGCGTTGCCGCCGTGTAAATGACGCAGTCCTTGTCCTTATAAATATGTTTCCGTATAATTTCGTCCACTTCCACCGGTGCCGCGGTCAGGATAAAATGCTGTTTGGATGCCATGTAAAAGACCGCGCGATTGGATTGGCCGCTGCTTTCCTCAATGATTTTCAATGATTCGGAAAATTCGTTCAGCAGTCCGAGTTCCGCGCGCATCTTTCCCGCGGTCCGGGAGGTGATTTTGAGCGGCCTGCAGATGTCGTCTTCCAGTGTCGGCCGTAAGCAGTTGTCGATGCATCCGATTGCCTCCCGTATCTCCAGCAGGTGATGTTTCAGATCACCGTTCTTGAATTTGGGGTGATTCCAGGGGAGGAGGTTTCCTTCCATCCGTCTTAAACCCGGATTTATGAAAAAAAGGGCATCACGAAGTTCGGTGATGAATCGGCGCAAGGCTCCGCTTGCTTCCAGGCTTTTATGAAGATTTCGCTCCAAATCTGCGGCGGCTCGCCCGGCGATTTTCCTGACGGCGCTTTCCAGGTAGATGGCGGATCGGTCGATTTCCTTGGAATCCGCTTCGATTGTATACGCGTTTCTCGCCGCGTCTTCAAAATGGTTCCCTTCGTCTATAATGTAATTCGAAAACATGCCGGATAGAACGGAATCCTGATCCAGCAGAGCCAGCTTGTGGTGGTTGGTGATGATCAGGCGGGAAACACGGGCTTCGGCGGTTACGACTTGGGCGGGGCAAAATACATGTTTCGGTCCGCATCCATTTTTTGCCGAGACGATTCCGATGATGTGGGTTAAAAAATTATGATCGTCAAGATACTTCCTGACTTTTTCTCCGATCGAGTCGATATCGGCTTTCCGGTAGTGATAAACGCTGTTGAGCAGATACAGCCACGTCAGAAGCCGGTCGCCTTTTAAATCGTCATCATACGCATCGTCAAGCTTCTCGATGCAGATATAGCTGGATTTTCCCTTTAAAAGGGCGACAGGGATGTCCGCATAAATTTTAAAGTGCGTTTTGGTCAAGGCGATTTCTCTTTGAAAAATCTGTTGCTGGAGGCTTTTGGTATAGGTGGATACGGCAACCCGCGCGTTCGGGTTTTTTCGTAAAAATTCCATAACCGGAATCAGATACCCCTGGGTTTTACCCGTTCCGGTACCGGCCTCTATGCACAAGATTGCCTGATGGTTTAACGCATCGGCGATATGGCGGGCGTACTCCACCTGTGAGGGCCGATATTCGTAACCTTGACAGGAATCCGAAAGATCCTGATATCGGGTTTCTAATTCTTCAGAAGATATTTCACGATAAGCTGCGTCTTTTTGGGGGGCGGAATCGAATGACTTTGCTTTTTTTAAAAAAATCTTCCAGTGTTTTGTATCCGGCAGTGCGTACGGATCAAACAAACCGCCGAAATAACTCCCGTAGTTGCGGGCAATATGAATAAATGCGTCACCGAAAAGCGTATCGCTTTTTTTAAGATAATAGCGGGTCGCCGTTGCTTCCGGATGCCGATGATCATTCAAATGCTCATCGCAAATGTGCCTTGTCAGTTCGATGGACAGATCAACCGTTTCGGAGGCTGAAAAACTGATCCGGTCGCGTTTTTTACCAAAAAGGTATTCCCAGAGGCGCATGAGAGAATGGGATTCGAGGTGCGGGAGAAAAAATTCGGATGAAAAATTGAGATCAATTGCCCGATCCACTCCGCAAAACGCTTTTACATCCTCCAGGTTGTCGAAGCTGTTGAAAGCGAAAATAAATTTCCGACCCTTTAAAAAATTCCGGAGTTGATCGGAGACTTCTTTCGCATCCGGTGCCGATTGAAGGATATCCTTTGACAGATTGGAATAAAACCGCTCCCTTTCGGTGAATTTTGAATACCGAACGTGGGATTTGAAATTCAAAGGCGTTCCACCGGGTTCAACGATGCAGGCAGCGATCGAATAGATTCGATTGCCGTTATCTTCCAGCCGGCCGGTGTGTGCATATGCAAACGAAAGCGCTCCGATTTCGTTGCCGTAAGGTTTCAGCATGACAGACAAACCTTTTTCACGGAGTGCTCGAGCGGATTCGACGTTGGAGTAAATTTTTCTTCCGTGCGGGATTGGATACAAATCGCCTGGGGCTGTTGCCGTTCCATTTTCCCGGGGTTGCTGAAATTCATCGACCGTCCTTCCTTTTTCGCAGTATACACCCGAGGTCCTGCGTTCAGGTAAGGTTGCATTTCACCTGGTTATTTTTTTCGTTTCCACCGGGTGTTATGCTTTTTTGTTTTTGGATGATTTTGACATATTTTTATCTTTGGCGGCTCATCTGTTCCCAGTTGAGGTTAGAACCCACATTGGGATTGAAACCGGGATCGTCACTGAAGACATAATCGTTGCCGTTGGTCCATGCATTGTTGTAACCGGTGGGCAGCTCCACCTTCCAGTCGTTGATCGGGTCCACATAGGAATCGACGCCCCGAATGGCCTCGCTGTAATTGTCGAATATCCGGTCATACGCATCATTGCGTTTCTGATAAGAATCCATGATCATGTCGCCGATTTCGGACTGGGTTCTGCCGGCCTTCTGCATCCGATCAAATATTGCTCTTTGATTGCGAAGCCGGTCGCGGGTGACCGTGGCGGCGAGTTTGATGCAGTTTTCCGCCCAGACCGGATTATCCTTACGGGAGTCGGTGATGATTTTGAATATTTTAATTTTTTCATTGATTTCATCACCGGGGGCTTGAAAGGTGGAAACAATGGGAATCCAGGTGATTCCGGACACGCTTCCGCCGTACATGGACTGCATGTAGGCGATCATGTAAGTGATGGAAACGGTTGCGTCTTCAACGATTTTTCTGCCCCCCTTGGAATACTCCATTTTGATCCGTGCCGCGTCCGCGCGAATTTCAAACGGGAACTGAAAAGGCGAAATTTGGCCGAAAACGTTCATCTGGTACTGCGCCATTTCCGCCGTCTGCTGCGCCAGCTCCGGAAGAGTCTGTGTATCCATGACGGAGAGGCCGGAGGCATTGGGACGAAAACGGGGAATAAAGAAATTCCGGAGAAAATCAACGGCCCCCGCGGGAGGGATGATTTCCATGCCGGCCTGTGCGTAGGACATCCGGAGGTTGGGATCATCGGACCAGAATAAATCGATGTGGCGCAGCTGCTCCATTACCGAGCCGCCGTCCGGGCTGGTAATCGTGAATGCCGTAAAGGAAGCGGGGGGCACGCAGTTAAAGTTCCACGATATGCCTCCCTGGAATCGCCAGCCTTCGGGAACCATCAGACGGAACGCCTCATATCCGAAACCCTCTTTATCGATGACCACGTGTTTTCTGAAAACCATCCGCTTGCTCCCCGCAGCAAAGACGAATTCCGCAAGGCAGATGCAGCCCAGCAGCAGTACCACGGCCAGCGCGACTGTTTTTCTCATACCCATTCTCCTTTCTCGAGTTTTCATATAAATCCTTCCCTTCCCCCGGAGGTTCCGAATCGGTTCCTCCGCTCCCTCCAAAATGATCCGGAAAGACCTTCCGGCAAAGGCATATAAAGCAGGATTACGGCTTGTTTGCCGGTCGTATGGAAGGATCGATATTGATGGAATCGTTTTTCAAATGCAAGCATTTTTACGATTGAAGACGTCTTTCATTTTTCGAATCACCGCTTGAAAGTTCAAATCAGGTTCTTACGTTTTTCCATTTTCACAACGAAGCCTTGCAAGAGGGGCGGCGAATTCTGTTCAGCATCGGTTTATTCGGTGGTTTGGAAAAATCAGGGAGTAAAAAAGCCTGCGACGGCTTCATGAATAATGATCACGAAATTGATCGGGATCAGCGTAAATCGGCTTCCGCGTGTTTCGTTTGTATTTAGGCGGTAGTCGGCTGCCGAAGATTCATTAATTTTTTAAATAAAAACAGAAAAAGGAATCGAGATTAGCGATTTGACATATTTATATTACCGATGAGATAAGTAGCCCTTAAAATCAAATATTCCAAGAGGTCACCCATGATTGACGATTTCGGATTTACCTGAAGGGCTTTTTTTCATCCAACCACTTTTGCTGGACGAAGCCGTGTGCGGGTATCCAGCCATCCGCGTTTGTTGGACGGGGAGATGGGCTAAAATCCTCGATCGTTTGTTGCCGGAATGATCCCATACAATTCCTCACTTCGTCCGTTTGTCGTCCGATAACCCGAATGATCCTTTCAACGATTACGGCTTCATGCAGACACGAAGACAAACAATACGTTCAAGCACATTCAACCACGATTTGGAGGAGGACATCATGAGTGAAGACTATCGTTCCATGTGGACCGATCTGGGACTTGATCCGGAGGCCCATGACACTCTGCTGGGCGTTCTGGGGAAAGCCTATGGGGATATCTATTTGTCACAGAAAGATCGACCGGCCGGGATGGGATATTTCGACTTCGTCATGAGCGAGGTCCACGGCCTTCGCATCAGGGAGCTGTTGAATGAAAAAGAAGCCGGTCGCAAAATCATCGGCTCTTATTGTGTATTCGTGCCCGAAGAAATTGTTCTGGCTGCAAACGCCACCCTGGTTGGACTGTGCTCAGGGGCTGATTTCGCCATGGAGGAGGTTGAAAAATTGCTGCCGCGAAATACTTGCGCCCTGATCAAGTCATCATTCGGGTTTAAACTCGGAAAGGTTTGCCCGTATCTGGAAATTTCGGACATGATCGTCGGCGAGAACACCTGCGACGGCAAGAAGAAGGCTTATGAATCTTTAAACCGCATGGTCAAAAATCTTTATGTAATGGACTTGCCCCAGGTAAAATCTCCGCAAGGCAGAGCACTGCTGAAAACCGAATATGATCGTTTTCGTTCGGCCGCGGAAAAACTCACCGGTTTCCCCGTCACCGCCGAGTCCCTGAAGGAGTCGATCCGTATGGTGAATGCCAAGCGCGCCGCCGTTCACCGGCTGTCATCCCTGCGCAAGGCGGACCCGGCCCCCATATCCGGCCTGGATGCCCTCCTTGCCAACCAGGTTTTCTTCTACGACAACCCGACCCGGTTTACGGAATCCGTGAATAAAATCTGTGATGAACTGAAGAAGCGGATCGAAGAGAAAAAAGGTGTTTTTCCGGAGAAGACCCCCCGCATTCTCTTATCCGGCTGTCCCCAGGCGGTTCCCAACTGGAAGCTCCCCTTTATCGTGGAAAATTCCGGCGCGGTGATTGTGGGTGAGGAATCCTGCGTGGGTGAACGGGGTACCCGCAATCTCACGGATGAATCCGGCAAAACGGTTGAAGAAATGATGGAAGCCATTGTGGATCGCTATTACCGGGTGGATTGCGCCATTTTCACGCCGAATCCCGAGAGACTGGAACATATTCAGGAAATGGTCGCCGCTTACAAGGCCGACGGGGTGATCCATTACGGACTGCAGTTCTGCCAGCCGTATCTCATGGAATCCATGCCGGTTGAAAAGGCCCTGGAAGAGAAGAACATTCCCTGCCTGCGTATTGAGACCGATTACAGCATGGAGGATGTGGGGCAGATTAAAACAAGGGTGGAAGCATTTATTGAGCAGATCAGAGGATGATGGAAACAGGTAGTTCTCGCAAATCGGTTGTGTGACATGATGCAAGAAAATCTTCCGGAGATATTGTTTGATTCTTCATACGTCAGTGAAATTGAGGAACGGGTTTATAAACAGACCATGGAACAACGCGCCATGGGGAGAAAAATTGTCGGGATTTATTGTGCCTTTACCCCGAAAGAGCTGTTGGCGGCGGCCGATGCAATCCCCGTCTCTCTGTGCGGGGGAAGCGAAAAACCTTTTCCGGTTGCGGAACAATATTTGCCCGCGAATCTCTGCCCGTTGATCAAGTCGAGTTATGGTCATGCGGTGGCGGATACCTGCCCCTATTTCCACATGGTGGATTTTCTGCTGGCCGATGCGACTTGTGACGGGAAAAAAAAGATGTTTGAACTGCTGCAACGCCTCAAACCGTTGCATCTGCTGCTGTTGCCCCAAAGTCCGGTACCGGAAGAATCCCTGGATTACTGGGAAAAAGAACTCTACAAGGTCATCGCTTTTCTGGAAAAAAATACAGGCAATGCCATTACACAGGATAACCTTCGAAAACAGATACAGGTATATAACCGATTGCGCCGAACCGTTGAAAACGTTTTTCAGCTCAATACCCACGATATCCCATGGGTTTTTGGATCCGAAATTGACGCCATTACTTCCATGGGCGGTTTCGAGTGCGACATTGAGGCAAGGATTGCCGAAATGGAAACCGCCATGGAAAAGATTCGCCATCGATCCTTGTCCGGTAGGTTTCTTGCCCAAATGCAAAAACGGCCGAAGCTCCTTTTAACGGGATGTCCCAACACCAATAAAAAGGTGCTGCATCTGATTGAAAAGGTCGGTGGAGTGGTGGCGGCGATGGAAACCTGTGGAGGATTGAAATCAACCGGCAGACTTGTCGATGAGGGCGATGAGCCGATCCGGGCGCTTGCGGAAAAATACCTCAACGTCGCATGCTCCTGCATGACTCCCAATTCTCAACGGATCGAAATAATTGGAGAACTTATCGATCGGTTCAAGGTTCACGGTGTCATCGAGCTGACCTGGACCGCCTGCCACACGTATAACGTGGAGGCTTTCCTGGTTCGGGAAGCCGTTGAGCAACGATTTGAAAGACCCTATATGCAGATTCTTACCGATTATTCACAAAATGATGTCGGTCAGTTGGAGACCAGAATCGGAGCTTTTCTTGAAATGCTCGGCTGATCTCTGGAAAGGCAACAACGATGAAAAGGAGAAATAGAAAAAGATGATTAAGAAATTGTTTCTGATGAGTGTCATTACAACGGTTGTATCGCTATTTTCAGGATTCTGTTTTGCGGCAACCGGTAAAGGATTACCGGATCGGAATCGTTACTCCCACACTGTCCGCCAGTGAAGATGAATTCAGGGGCGCGGTTCGCGTGGCGAAGAAATATCCCGGGATGATCAAGCATATTTCCCTGCCGGAAAATTTCCAGGAAGAGCAGGAGACCGCGATTACACAGATCCTGAGCCTTGGCGATCAAAAGGATATCAAGGCCATTGTCATTTGTGCCGGCTTTTCCGGTATTCTGCCGGCCATCCAGAAGGTCAAGGCCAGACGCCCGGACATGATCGTTATTACGGCGCCGATCTGGGACGATCCGGACATGATGGCAAAATATATCGATCTTTGCCTCGATACCGACTGGATCAAAAGGGGGATCACGATTCCGGAAAAGGCACAGAGAATGGGAGCAAAGACATTTATCCATTACTCCTTTCCTACCCATATGGCCAAGGAAGTCCTTGCCAAAAGACGGGATATCATGAAGGAAACCTGCGAACGGCTGGGAATGAAATTTCTTGCCCTCAACACTCCTGATCCCAAGACCGGCGCGGGGTCGACTCCGATGCTTCAGTTTCTGCAGGAGGATATTCCCAGGCAGATCGCCAAATACGGCCGGGACACCTGTATCTTCGGAACCAATTGCCCCATGCAGGATGTCATCATCGCCAAGGCCCTTGAATTGAAATTCATAATGGCCGAACAGTGCTGCCCGACCCCGACCCAGGGGTATCCTGCCGCCATGGAACTTGAAATCTCGGAACAGGATGCCGGTGACTTTGATAAAATCAATACCATGATTCGCCGGAAAGCCGCCGAGGCCGGTTGCACCGGGCGATTGTCCACCTGGCCCGTTCCGGTGGGCTATTTCTTTCCGGAGTTTTCCACCGAAGTGGCCATGAAATTAATCGAGGGGGAGCTCACGGATATCGGTATCTCCAGCCTTTCGCCAATGGCGAAAGAGGTCGCGGGGGTGGATGTCTATTTCGAAAAGATGAAACCGGATTTGAATAACTATTATCTCATCATCATGGATTCAATTATCTATTAACAGCCGGGATGCTTGAACTCAGGAACATCAGCAAGACTTTCGGCGCATTCCATGCGCTGAAATCCGTCAGCCTCGCCATTCGCCCCGGTGAGATCCACGGTCTCGTCGGGGCGAACGGTTCAGGCAAAAGCACCCTGTTGAATATTATATCGGGACAACGGATCATCCATGATACCGGGGGCTTCCGTGGTGAGCTATTGTATGAAAACGAACCGCGAAGGTTTGCCTCGCCCGGCCATGCCATCGGGGCAGGCATCGGCATGGTGCATCAGGAATTCGCGTTGATACCCGGTTTGAGTGTTTCGGAAAACATATCGCTCACCGGGGAAAAAATCATCGAGTTTTCCCGGAAATTTCTGGGAAATGATCTTGCCTGCATCAACCGGTCGGCAAACAAAGCCAACGCATCCGCCATTCTCCGGCGAATGGGAATCGATCTGGATCCCGGACTCGATACCGGCAATCTTTCCGTGTCCATGAAACAGTTTGTGGAAATCGCCAGGGAATTCAACAGGGATCGACTCAAACTGCTTTTGCTGGATGAACCGACAGCCGTTCTGGGAACGGATGACGCCGCGCGCCTGATGGACGCGGTCAAAGGTATTGCGGAGCATGGAACCGCCGTACTCTATGTTTCCCACCGCCTGGAGGAAATCGTATCGTTCTGCGACCGTGTCACGGTACTTCGAAACGGAGAGGTCGCGGGATCTCTTGATAAAAAACAGAACGGTATAAAGGCCCTGTCCGATCTCATGGTGGGAGAAAAGGTTATAAAAACCAATCGGACACCGATGAAAGCGTCTGAAAAACCGGTCATTCAATTTTCTTCTTTTTCAGTGGAAAAACCGGGAGACCGCTTGGAAAGCCTGGACCTCGCGGTTTTCAAAGGAGAAATACTGGGTATTACCAGCCTTTCCGGTCATGGCAGAACCGCAATCGGACCCGGGATCATGGGGATTTGTCCTTCCGGAGGAAGCGTCATACTGCATGGTAAGGCCCTCCATGCGAATCATCCCTTAAAAATGATCAAAAAAAATATCTGGATGCTTCCCGAAGACCGGAGGGGCGAAGGACTTCTTGCGGACCACTCCATCATGGAAAACATGACCTTTACCGCCATTCAGACTCAAAAAAAATTTATACGGAAAACACCCGTTCCGTTTATCAGTTTTCCCGATGAAAAAAAATGCAGGGCGTATGCGGAATCCTGTATCGAAGCTCTTGATATCAACTGCCGTTCCGTTTTTCAGAAGGTGAGAGAACTCAGCGGCGGGAACCAGCAGAAGGTATGTATCGCCAATGCGCTTTCGATGACACCGGATATCCTGTTCGTAAATGATCCCACCCGCGGAATCGATATCGCAGCCAAGGAATCCATACTCGGCTTGCTGGTGAACGCGCATGCGACCCATGGAATGACCCTGGTCATCAGTTCGGGAGAACTGGAAGAACTGAGACGGATCTGCGATCGCATTGTCGTGCTTTACAGGGGGAGACTGTTTGATGTGCTGAGTCCGGATCGAAACGAAAAGGATTTTATCCTGGCCTGTTCCGGGATCCGGCCGGGGGATTCATGAAACGCGTCGGTGTTCAGATTCCTCAGTTTTTTATTATTTTTTTTCTGATCCTTATGATGTTTCTTGCCTTTCGCCTGGAAATCCCCCTGAACTGGATCATCAGCGATGCCCTGGTCCGTCTGGTCATGAACGGTGTCCTGGTCCTTTCCCTCGTTCCCATGCTGAGAGCGGGTATCGGAATTAACTTTGGGCTTCCGGTCGGAGTTATTGCCGGTCTTTTGGGACTGTGCATGTCCGTGAACATGAGCATCAAAGGTCTCTTGGGATTATCGGCGGGGATACTTTTTTCCATCCCGTTCGCAGTTGCGCTGGGTTATGGTTATGCGGGCATTCTGAACCGTGTCAAGGGAAAGGAAGAAATTACGGCCACCTTTGTGGGTTTTTCCTTTATTCCGCTGATGAATTTTTTCTGGTCCACCGCTCCCTTTACAAATCCCGCCATGCTATGGCCCATCGGCGGCAAAGGGATGCGACCGGTTATCGGATTAAAGAGCTATTTTGCAAAAGCCTTGAATCAACTATGGATGGTGGAGATTGCCGGAGTCCGGGTGCCGATCGGCCTGCTTCTTTTTTTCGGCATCCTCTGCCTGTTGTTGTTTTTATTTTTCCGAACGAACTTTGGCCGGGCATTAAAGGCCGTGGGTGAAAATGAGCAGTTTGCCGGCCTGGCTGGAATTAATATTTCCCGGGTCAGAGCATGGGCCGTCATTCTTTCGACCGTTATCGGCGCGATAGGGATCTGCGTCTATGCCCAGAGTTACGGATTCATCGAACTCTATGACGCCCCTCTGATGATGGCCTTTCCGGCTGCTTCCGCCATTCTGGTGGGTGGAAGCATGGGACGGCATACCCATATTATTCATGTCGTCATCGGAACGTTTCTGTTCCAGACCACCTATCTGATTTCCGGGCCCATTGCCAACGAATTGATGATACCCGAGGTGGCCGAAATTTTCAGACTGATGATCACCAACGGAATCATTCTCTATGCGCTTCTTTATGAAGGGGGAAAATCCCATGCCGCAGTTTAACTGGGTCCCTCTGGTTTTCGCGGTTTTCTCCGCCACGGCATTTTATTTTTCGGAAATGAGCGCAGCCTTTGTGACCAATGAAGTGATCACCCGGTTTATCAGGGATGGGGTGATGGTGCTGGCATTGATCATTCCGATCAATGCGGGAATGGGGGTCAATTTTTCCATTATTGTCGGAGCGTTATGCGCGCAGGTCGGATTGATCCTGGCTGTCGATTATCGGCTTGGTGCAGTTTCCGGGCTCCTTCTGATTTCCACGGTAGGGATTCTTCTCTCCATTTTTTCAGGCGTCATAATCGGGATTTGTTTGAACCGGGCAAAACGGAGGGAGATGATTACAACCATCATCATCGGATTTCTGGCCACCAGTATTTACCAGCTTATATTCATGGTCGGTTACGGAACCGTCATTCAGCCGACAAATCAGGAGATGATGCTTTCCAGAGGAATCGGTATCCGCAACATGGTCGATCTTGAAATGTTCAGAAACGTGATTGACACCCTCTGGCTTTTCCGCATCGAAAGTATTGAAATTCCGGTTTTAATGATTTTGTGCGTTTTCGGATTTGCGCTGATGATCAAATATATCATGAAGACCCGACTGGGCAAACAATTCATGGTGATCGGGGAAAGCCTGGAAAAGGCGGAGGCGCTGGGAATCCATGTCGGCAGGGTACGAATCAAGGCCATTGTGGCATCGACACTCATTGCCTGCCTCGGCCATATTTTCTATATTCTGAACATCGGCATGCTCGATGTCTATACGGCTCAGATGAATACCGATATTTTTTCCTGCGCGGCACTCCTTGCCGGAGGCGCCACGGTCTTAAAAGCGGATGTCCGGCATGCTTTTTTAGGAATTGTCCTTTTTCATTCCCTGTTTATTGTCTCACCCCAGGCCGGCCAGAATGTTTTCGGAAATCCGGCTCTGGGAGAATATTTCAGAAGTTTTGTGGCATACGGCACGATTGCCTTTGCCCTGATCATCAGTTCAAAAAATCAGGAAAAACTTTCCATAAAAGAGAAAACGGTAAAGGTTACGTAGACTTATGAAATTCGCCGGAATCGACATCGGTTCGCGCACCATCGAGCTGGTGGTGGTGGATGAAACGGGAGATATCGTTCTCAGTGTCCAGGCGGACACCGGTTTTGATCCCATGGCGGAAGCGAGGAGGCTGATCAACGGAGTGAGTTATGACCGCATCATGGCTACAGGATACGGCCGGAACCTGTTTGAAATCTCATTCGATACTCCCACCGTCACGGAAATCAAGGCCCACGCCAGGGGCGCGCGGGCATTTTTTCCTGAGGCGCCGGCCGTACTGGATATCGGGGGACAGGACAGCAAGGCCATTGCGATGTTTGCAAACGGAAAGGTAAAAAAATTTGAAATGAACGACCGGTGCGCCGCCGGTACCGGAAAATTCCTGGAGATCATGGCAAAAACATTGGGTTTCCGTATCGAAGACTTCGGCAGGGAAGCCCTTCATGCGCAAAAGGAACTCAATATTTCCAGCATGTGCACGGTATTTGCCGAATCCGAGGTCACTTCCCTGATCGCCAGGGGCGAAAGCCCCAGGGAAATCGCACGGGGGCTGCACGCCAGCGTCATTCGGCGCGCCGTCGGCATGATTAACCGGGTCTCATCGGAAGGGGACATCGTTTTTACCGGCGGTGTGGCCAAAAATCCATGCATGCGGTTTTTGCTGGAGGAAAAACTCGGCCGCAAAGTGCTTTGCCCGGATGATCCGCAGTTGATCGGTGCCTTGGGTGCGGCGCTTTTAGCGCTTGAGATTCTATGAGGCCCGCTTTGCTTTATATCACTATTTTACAGGAAGAATTCTTTAAACTCTGAATCGATGAATGCTGTTACTCTTTCAGAAAAAATGATCTGGGTCAAACGGTCCATTGCTGTTGTGCTGGTCTTAGCAGCATGGAGTTTTTGTTCCGTGGCAGGCCTGGTCAATGATTACCTGTTGCCGGCGCCCTGGAAAATAGCGGATCTGGCATGGAAAATGATATGTGACGGCACATTATTGAAGCACGTCTGGATCAGTCTATACCGTGTGTTTCTGGGCTTCGGGATCACGTTAGGCCTTGCATTTCCTTTGGCCGCTGTTGTTGGGCTCAACAAGATATTTTTCGAACTGCTCGAGACACCACTGGAGTTTGTGCGACATGTTCCTCCGCTGGCCACCACACCGCTGCTCATCCTATGGTTGGGAATAGGGGAAAGCTCCAAGCTGGCAGTTATTGTCCTTGCAACATTTTTTCCTATTTTTTTAAACACGGTAAACGGCGTATCCCAGTGTGACAAGAAACTATTAGAAGTTGGCAGGGTGCTTGGTCTAAGGCCATTCGAACGTATAGTACGCATTATTCTGCCCTCGGCCCTTCCTGTAATTATTGTAGGCCTGCGACTTGGTTTCGGATATTCCTGGCGAGCTCTCATAGGGGCCGAGTTGCTGGCTGCAGCAGCTGGACTTGGATATATGATCATTGAAGCTGAAGCACTGGCACGCCCTGATATCGTCCTGGTAGGTATTATCAGCATAGGCACCCTTGGACATCTTCTGGATTCATCCTTTTTAAGATTATCCCGGAAGCTTATCCCCTGGCACGAAATGGAGTCGGATTATGGGCGGTATTGAGATACATGCACTCGGAAAACAGTTCCAGATCAACAACCGCCTGATTCCTGCAGTCTGTAACTTCGAGCTACAAGTCTCAGAGAGAGAATTCGTGACTATTGTGGGCAAAAGCGGCTGCGGCAAGACCACTTTGCTGCGTCTGATATGCGGTCTTGAGAATGCTGATCAAGGCTACGTTCGACTGGCAGGACACAACGGCAAAGCCTTTGATCAACGGGTCAGCATAGTTTTTCAAGAGCCGAGACTTATGCCGTGGCTTACCGTGCGCCAGAACATGGCGTTTTCGCTTCTCAAGGAAAATGACCATCAGAAGGTCGACCGTACTGTGAATTTTTTTCTTAACATGTTGGGATTAACTCCATTTCAGGATGCCTACCCAAGGCAGATATCCGGAGGAATGGCCCAGCGTACGGCATTGGGCAGAACCTTGTGCTTTGATCCGGATATTATTCTGATGGATGAGCCTTTTGGCGCCCTGGATGCCTTTACCCGACATAACTTACAGCAGGAACTGGTGGATATTTTTCTATCACAGAACAAGACCATCATCTTCGTAACCCACGATGTTAACGAAGCCGTTCTTTTAGGTCAGAGGGTGCTGGTTATGGACAAAGGCTCTATCCGCCGGGAATTGGCAATAGATATTCCCTATCCTCGGGATGCATTGAGTAAAGACTTTTATAATCTAAGGGAAGAAATATTAAGGTCTGTCCTTAAGCCCTGACGGTATATGACTGAATATCGAATTCAATTCTTAAATATAAACCAAGGAGTATAAAATGAAAAAAATTTTCGTTCTACTTTTTTTGATACTGAGCGTGTTTGAACTTCCGGGCATCATTAAAAGAACAACGGCTGCAGGATCACCCGGTGTTGACAAACTTCGGGTGACATATGTGAAGCTGCCGTTGAATGTGCCTACCGTATTAGTAAAGCATTTCGGATGGTTGGAGAAAGAATTTCAAAAACAGGGCGTCAGCGTTGAATGGTTTGAAATAACATCGGGCGCCAAACAGACTCAAGCTCTAGCAGCAGGTTCAATAGATATCGCAAGCGTGGTGAGCAGTACAGCGGCCATCGCAGCGAGGGCGAACGGTATGGAGCTGAAAATCGTCTCGGTTTTTGCCAGGGCGCCAAGGGCCTTTAATGTTGTAGCCATTGATTCAGCAATTAAAAGTGTGACTGATTTAAAAGGAAAAAAAGTTGCAGGCCCCAAGGGATCTCTTCTCAACCAGACATTATTTGCAGTACTCATAAAAAACGGTCTGAGGCCTGAAGATGTTGACTATGTTAACATGCCAGATTCACAGGCCTTGGCCGCATTGGTAGCTGGCAGTGTCGATGCAGCTCTGATTGCCGGTCCTACAGTACCTAAGGCTGAAACTCAGGGTGCACGCATTATCGCAAACGGGGAAGGCCTGGTGAAAGGTCTTATAGTTACAGCTGTAAGGGAATCCTTTTTAAAACAGAATGCGGATCTGGTTAAGCTCTACCTACAGGTACAGGGCAAGGCCCTCGCATTCATGAAAGAAAATCCTGAACAGACATTTATGATCGTTGCTGATGAGACGGGACTCAGCGTGGATGATGTCAGGCGCATGTACCCCTGGTATGATTTCGATCCTTCTATTAATTCATCCGATATGGATGACTTGGCTGACACACAAGATTTTTTAGTGGAAAGTGGCATGCTGGCTAACCCGACGAACATAAAAAGCCTGGTTGAAGATATGACTCGATGACTCAACGCTGACGATCATAATCAAATAATCGCCCGGTATTCTGGGAATCGAAACGAATAACAGAAACGATGGAAGTCCGGGCATACTTAGAGGGGTATCATGGAAGATACTATTAGGATATGTGACGACACAGGAGAAATAACGATCAGCTATGCCGAAATACTCAAATACCATGGTCGCGACTTTTACGGTGGTGTGGCACTGGCATTTAAAGCCCTGAAGCTGGCGTTTGAAAAACTCTTTGGAGAAGAAGTTCCTCACCGTAATGATATTTGGCTTGTAGTTGGCTTCGATCCACCGGGTGTAATCGACACATTAGAGTTTATCACCAGAGCGATCACCCGCCGCCATCTCATTCTGGAACCTAAACCACCTGAAGGACCGGATTCGGTATTCGGCCGCTATTATTTTGAAGTCCATCATGGAAAACGGTGGATTTCTCTATGGCTGAAATCGGGTATGCTCCCGGAGGATTTTACGCCACTGGCGCGAAAGGCCTTTGCCGGCCTGGCTATGCCTGAGGAAAAGGAACAGTGGAAAAAACTTAAACAGCAACTTGGCCGTGACCTGATAGCCATGCAGCCCGTGGACATCCTGGATATGGAAGGTCCTTTCGAATCTACAGGCCACTGAAGATTCTGAATTTCGAATGATTGATATTCGATCCGGTCCACCGGTTCTGATTCCGCCTGATCGATAAGCTGCAGAAGGAATGACTGATGAAGCTGCCAGGGGAAAAAAGATAAAATTTGCAGGAGGATATATGAAACGAAAAATAATTTCAGGGTTACTATCAGCCGCTATGGCAATTATCGTGGTTATTAACCCGGTAGGAGCAAACGAACCTGAAAAAACAGATCTGACATATGTGGAACCTGGCAGGTATTTGATAAAACTTCCCGTAATCCTTGCAGGTGCGGCGGGTTATTTTAAAGAAGAAGGGTTAAACGTGGATATAAGGATTGCACCAGGCCAGAGAGTATATGAAGCTTTACTTGCTGGTGATTCCGATTTTATCGCCGTCTCTTATGGTTCCATGATGAAGATTAACCAACAGGGAAAGGAAATTCATTCAGTTTGCAACATAACCCGCAATTGCCTGTTTCATCTTGTTGCCAAGCCAAGCATAAAAAGGATTCAGGATTTAAAGGGGAAAAGGATAGGCGTTCCCAAGGTCGGAGAAGAAGTTACGGCCGTTATTCGTGCGGCTTTGAAGAAAAAAGGCCTGGATCCGGATAAAGATGTCAAATGGGTGTCTGTCGGAATACAGGCTACTATGGTCGCTGCAATGAAACGGGGTGACATCGACGCTGTTGGTGCTGTTGGAGAATGGAGAGACCACTTGCTTAGAGCCGTACCAGGCACACATGTCATTATAGACTATTCGAAAGAGTCGGATCTCAAAAAGTATCTCGGGGCCACGACTTATCCTCTTGCACACGTTCAAATGACTGCAGATTTCATAGATAAAAATCCTGAGACAACACAGAAAGTAGTCAATGCGGTCATGAAGTCTTTAAATTTTATCAATACACACACTCCTGTTGAATGTATCGATGTTGTTAAAGAAAAGTACTGGGCGGAAGCAGATCGGGATGTCCTTGTAAAATACTTAACCGAAATCAAAGATGCTTTCAGTCCGGATGGAATCACTCAAAAGTCGGGATATGATGTTGTCGTTAAGGTCAACAGTGAAGCGGGGCTTTTAAAAAAGCCAGCGCCTGGTTTTGAGGTAATCACTGATTTGAGGTTTGTAAAAAAGTCAAACGAGGTAGAAAAAAAGAAATAGAAAGGTCTTGGGAAATGAAAAATCCTTCAAGTCCCACGATTGCTGTTAGCAATAAAGTATACTCTTCGGTTCAGGAACTGATTGATTATTGTATGGCACATAATTTAAGCGGCATCGATTATACATTGAATCCTGATTCAAAGAATGCTTCAGATCTGCAAAAAGAAACGGCGAATATCGAAAAAATTGCTAAAGAGGGTTTTGAAATTAGATTTCATCTCCAATTTTATTCTATGGAAATAGCCGACATTAATATCAAAAAAGCAAAAAGATCTTTTGAATTTCATAAGGATTGCATTGAGTTCATCAGTAATTTTAATGGAGAATATGCAACAATTCATATCGGTTTAGGAATGAAATCTATGGATGAACTAAGATATGAAACCGCCTTGGCTCATTTGTCTGACCTTGTTGAATGTGGCAGAGAACAAAAGATAACCGTTTGCCTTGAAAATTTGACCAAGGGATGGACAAACAATCCTCACGGATTCCTTGAGATGATAGAGGAATCAAAAGCCGGTGTTACCTTTGATATTGGGCATGCAAACGCATGCCCTTGGGTCTTGAATGATCAGGGAACAAGCGTTGAATTTTTAAGAACCATTTCCTCTCATGTTTTAAATGCTCACGTATATGAGATAGAAAAGGTCGATGAAAAAACACTTGAGGCATATCATGTGGCTCCACGGAAGTTAGATTTTATCAAGCCTTTGTTGTCCGAATTACTTTGCACAAAATGCGATTGGTGGTTGATTGAGCTCAAAATATCAGAAGAGGTGAATCATACACTTTACTTATTACAATCTTTTTTAAACGAGACCCTGAAACAAAACAAATCGTTTAAGGAGCAAATGCATTGATAGACGTTCAAAATATTTCTAAAGAGTTCTTCTCCA
>JAHDSC010000064.1 GCA_018432925.1 Desulfobacterales bacterium
TCTTAAAATCCATAATATCCCGTTCATGACCTTGCGAATGTCTTGTCCTTTGCGGCCTCGCGGGTCTTTTTCCGGTGTGGTAGCAGTAATTATGGGCTCTATCCGATTCCATTGTTCGTTTGTCAGTCCCATCCTGATTATATTGCATATTCAGGACGTTATGGCTAGTTTTGTTTTTATTTATTTCAGTGGCTTATGACACGCTAAATTTATGATTGAATTCAGATGGTTATAGTTTTGGCTCGTTCCTGCTGAATAGGTATTTTTTTTGAGATAGCTTCTAAACAATAAACTTGCTCTTCCAGCCGACGCAAAAAATCGCGTGGCTGGAGAGCCCGTTCGATCAAGAAAGGAGCCAAATAATGAAATGGATACGACTTCTATCCCTGCTTTTGAGCTTCGCCCTTGCTGGGATTGCCTTCAGCGAGGAAGTCTCTACCAAGGAGCCTCGCTGGAAACAGTTGAGCCTGGCCTATGGCTTTGTTCTTGGTCAGCAGGCCTCCCTTGAGTTGATCGAGAAGAGATTCCCAGATTTAGCACAGGATGTCAAAGCTGCATGGTTCGCCTTCAACTCGACAGCGCTTGGAGAGAGTGCGAGAGGGGTCGAGGAAGAGCTGTCTATTGTACTAGGCGCCAAATGGTCTGAATACGTAAATGAGATGACTACACAAATGGAAACTCTCGTTGGAAGGCAGGAACTCACCAGACAACAGGCAGAAGCCTTTTTGCGGGAAGTCCGCCAGAGAGCTAAAGGCAAAGTGCCAGAATCGATTCTTGTGGTCCTTCTTTCAGCACATCCCCAATTCTCCAAGAACCCGGCATTGGAGTTATTAGCCGGGTGGAAGCAAACGTTTCGGACGAAGGGTCATCCAAAAGCCAAAGGTGCGGATTTCTCAATTTCCTTTCCCGCTAGTTGGAGTAAGCGAGAAGGCTACAGGCCTAACATCATTCAGTTTTTCCAAAGCGGCGCAGGACATGGGCCTATAATGTGTAATCTTATGGTGAAGGACATCCCGTTGCCTGCCGGGTATAAACCCACGCAAGAAGAGTTAAAGGAGTTTTTCCAGCCAAGTGAATTGAAAGACATGGTTCCTGATGGTGGAACCTTTATTGATGCCAAGTCCATTATTCTTGAAGATACGCCTGCAGGCATGCTTGTAAGCGACCAAACCATGCAGCGGCTAGATCTGGCACTGACCATGAGAATGACCCAGTTTGTTACAATTCAAGGTAGTTCGATGGTATTTATCCAGTTTATGGTAGCGAAGGTGCCTGATTCAAATGAGTCTTTGGACGATCTTCAGCAGAAGTATCTCCCGACATATCGGGCTATCGCGAATACATTTGTTTTTAATGATAAATATAAATAAGATCAAACATCTATATGGCCTTCCGGTCCCAGGAAAAAACTATCCCTTTTGATGAGAAATGTGAATGAAAATATCTTCCGTCTTTCAATCGGATTTTCTGACAAACGATTCGCCGGTTCCGGCTTGTATCTTCTATTATGAGCGTCCGCGCGTTTTGAATAACGCGTCTGCACCACCGCATTAATTCAGACAAGGCTTCCGCCTTGCTGGTTATGCGGAGACTTGTCATCGAAAAAGGAGCCGAATGCCATGACAAGACTGACAGTTCTTGGCATTGCACTTGCGTTCATCGCATATGTTGGCTGTGCTGAACCCATGAATCCCAATGACAGTGCAGACAGTCATGTGACTTGCATTGGAACTTATGATTCGCGGGCCATCGCCGTTGCATTTGTCGGGTCGAAGGTCTACAAGGACACTGCCGGCAAAGAGCTGGCTGACATGCTGCAGGAGTATAAGAAGGCCGAAGCCGAGGGGGATACGAAGCGGGTTGAGGAACTGAAAACATGGGGAGAATCTCAGCAAGCGTTGCTCCACAGGCAGGGCTTCAGCACTGCACCCGTCGATAACGTCCTCGAATACATCAGCGAACAACTCCCGAAGATTATGAACCGGACCGGCGTGGAGCTTCTTGTTTCCAAATGGGACGCAAAGACGCTCGCGAAATATCAATCAGCCGAGCGTGTAGACGTTACGATGCGCCTTGTCGAAGCTTTCAAGCCAAATGACAAGCAGAAGAAGATTGCCATCGAAATCCAGAAATACGATCCTGTCCCATTGGAGAAGATGGAGGGTCACAATTTTTAACGAAATGCCAACCAGTTGCTGCTTCTGACCGGGATTCCCCTTTGCTGCATCCCGCCGAGTGAGCACGTAATTATATTTCTAAGGGGTGAGATATGAAGCTACCCATTTATCAGATTGACGCATTTGCCGAAAAGCCCTTTGAAGGCAATCCAGCCGCGGTTGTGCCATTGGAAGAATGGTTATCCGATCAGACCATGCAGGAAATCGCGGCGGAAAACAATCTCGCCGAAACCGCATTCTTTGTTCCTGCAGACGAAGGGTTCCACATCCGATGGTTTACTCCGAACAAGGAAGTTAAGCTATGCGGTCATGCAACGCTGGCATCGGCTTTTGTCCTGTTTGAAATATTGGGTTACGAGCAAGATGCAGTTGCTTTCCACTCTTTGTCAGGGTTATTGTCCGTTACAAAAACAGGAAAAACATTAACATTGAATTTTCCGTGCCGGAAGCCGGAGAAATGTGAAATTCCCCATGAACTTGTCAAAGGCTTGGGAAAAACCCCATTCGAGTGTTACAGAGGCGAAGATTTTTTAGCGGTATTTGATAGCGAAAAAGAAATATCGAGTATCCAGCCAAATCACGGTTTTCTTGAGCAACTCGATCTCCGTGGTGTTATCGTTACCGCACGGTCATCCGCGGATGACCTGGACTTCGTGGCAAGGTTTTTTGCACCAAAATATGGAATACCTGAGGATCCGGTAACCGGCTCTGCATATACACAACTTACTCCGTATTGGTCAGAGAAATTGGGGAAAACAATGCTCAGTGCAAAGCAAATTTCTCCAAGAGGTGGGAAATTAACCTGCGAGCTGAAGAATAACCGAGTTTTCATCTCCGGCTCAGCGATAAAATACATGGAAGGAACAATTGAAATCAGAACATAACCTCTATATGGCCTTCGGGTGTCAAGAAAAAACTAGTCCTTTCGATCGGAAATGTGAATGAAGATATCTTCCGTCTTTAAATTGGATTTCCTGACAAGCGATTCGCCGGTTCCGGCTTGCGGTTGAAGAGTTCCATGAACTTGTTCATGGAATTCTTCCCGGTAAGGTGATTTGACTATTTTGATTCGTTCACCATTCGGTTCGCTTTTGCCGGTGCGATTGCTATCGTCCGCGCGTTTTAGATAATGCGTCCGCACCAAACATCGAGATTAACCGATTTGCCGAAAGGTTCTTTGACAATCAGCGTGCCGCCTTCAGACGCTTCTAGTATCATTGGGCTGGACAAGGGCGAAGGGCGTGCAAGTTGTCGAAACATTTATTGAAAGGGGGTAGTTATGAACATTCAGCTTTGGAGTAAAGACAGAGAACTCATGGTTTTTGTCAACTCATCGGGTGAGCGTTTGCTTAATGCAATGAAGGAGAAAAGAATCTTCTCAGAGGTAGTAGAAACAGCATTCTCCGACGCCAAGGAACAGATTGTTCAACACATAATTCCTGATACCGATTATTTCGCGTATATTTCCGATTTCCAAGATCAATTCCTCCAAGCGATATCATTCACTCTTGCGCTCTGGTCAAAAGGTCTCATTGATTTCTTCTTTGCCGGAGAAAAAATAGAATTCATGACGGAGACACTCCGATATATCCAGAAGCAGGACAAACCAATCAGCGTGGCAAACGTCCTGGAACAGGTTTTTCTGCACTATAACAAGAACAGCAAAGAGTTTCTGACGGCCTTTCGTCGAGAGCTCTCGAACCTGATGGCCCTGCTTGGCCAGGACAAGCTCATGATACGCCAATTAGGCGATTCAGAACCATACGATAAACCTGACCGGGTGCCGGATACGGTTTTTCCACAATATAAGATCGGGTATGTCAAACCAATGCTTATGGAGAAAATAAGGGAGATAAAGGACGATGCCGTTCTTTTTGCACCCTGTGCATTTGTCGGCCTGGTAGCGGCAGCAGGGGGATTTGCGGAAGGAGGAGCGATTGCCGGAAGGATTTATGGCAGCGTTCAGTATGGCAAGTGAAATCATGATTAGCAGGCTGTTGAAAAACTGCGCCTGAGGTCGCCATTCAGCGTTGCACGGCTCTCTCCAATGCTCACATATGCTTGAATATGCTGCGCATGTCGCTTCGCCGTGCGCCTTGCCTGACGGCCTGATTCTTGTTTTTCAACACCCTGTTAGAGGCGAAAAATCTAGATTGTGATTTATATGGAAACCAAGGAACGTATGATGATATCGACGCCGGAATTTCAATGGAATGGGGGCCCAATGGAAATTCTCCTGGTTCACCTTCCATTTTACGATTATTCCCTGCAATTGCCGCAATTGGGAATGCTCTATGTCGGTTCCAGTTTAAAATCAGCCGGATTTACCGTCGGCGTTTTGGACGATGAGCAGGTCACATTACATGGTTTTATCGATCTTGTAAAAAAAGCAAATCCGCGCATTATCGGGTTTCACGTGAACACGGATACGGCTTTCCGTGTTCGTCGCGCTGTTGAAGCGCTGAGACATTCCGTGCCGGACATGCCGCTTATCATGCTGGGCGGACCTCACGTAACAGTGAAAGACAAACATCTGCTGGAGGAAAGTTGTGGCGACATTGTTGTTCGTGGCGAAGGTGAAGATACCGCGCGGGAAATTGCCGATTGGCGGCTGAACGGGCAGGGCGATATCGCTTCGATACGAGGTATCACATACCGCACCGCAACCGGTGACATCATTCGCAATCCGGACAGAGAATTTATCGCTGATCTTGATAAGGTTCCTCATCCGGACAGAAATCTGCTCATTAATAAACCGAAATACCCGACGTTCAATATTATTACAGGAAGGGGTTGCCCCTATAATTGCGCTTTCTGCGCGGAAGGTCTCAGCAGTATACAATACCGGTTCAGATCGGCGGAATCCGTCCTCAGCGAAGTCGACGGACTTTTCAGGGATGAATCGCATGGATATCTCGGCATTCTCGATGACACTTTTTTAGTCAATAGAGACAGAGTGGAGAAAATTGCCAAAGGACTAATGGAAAGATACGGCAGGGACAAGAGAGTAATCTGGTTTTGTGAAGGGAGAGTAGATTTCATTAATAAAAATCCGGATATCTTCCCTTTGCTCAAGGAATCGGGCCTCGTCCGAGTTCAGATAGGGATCGAATCCGGTTGCCAGGAAGTGCTGGATGCATATAGGAAGGGCGTTAGGATCGATGAGATTGAGAATGCGGTTGCTATCCTGCGTGATGCCGATATTCCTTCAATTTATGGAAACTTCATATTGGGCGGGGCTTTGGAGTCAAGGGAAACCGTTCAAAAAACGATCGGCTTTGCAAAACGGCTTACGGCTTTAGCTCCCGGGAGGATGGAGTGTTCATCGACCTTACTAAGTACCTACCCCGGAACTGCTGTTTCTGAAAATCCTGCCCGGTTCGGACTTACAATTGTTGACCGGGAAATGGTTTCTTGTTTGTCTACGCAGCATCCGATAGCAATCACCGAATCTCTTGGAGTTCATGAGATACTCTCCGCATGCGCTGAATTTAAAGATGAAATTGCTAAGACCTGTACGGAGGTGATTTCGACAGTCCCGCGCTCCCTTATCCGTTGTCATATCAATTTCAAAGAATATGGGCTATCCACATTCTGGGCTGATGTTTTTTTGAGATATCATGGAATAAAAACCTACTTTGAAATGATAAACAGTGGCTGTTTTGTGTCAATCAGGACAATACCGCATGGAAATATTTTCGACATGATTCCGTATCGCACAAACCGGATCATAGATGTTGATGCTGCCTTGATGGGGGTCAAATTTCTCCCGCGCAGCATCGTATTTAACGACATGTCGTCTCGAATTTACGAATTGTGTTCAGGCAAGCTAACGGTAAGAGATATTATTAAGAGGCTTCGGGATAAGATAGAACCATTGCCTCCTGAACCATATCTTTCTGATCAAGTATTCAGGGTACTACAAGACATGGATGACTGCTTCTTGGTCGTTTTTTCCGATCTCTAGCAGGCTGTTGAAAAACTGCGCCTGAGGTCGCCATTCAGCGTTGCACGGCTCTCTCCAATGCTCACATATGCTTGAATATGCTGCGCTTGTCGCTTCGCCGCGCGCCTTGCCTGACGGCCTGATTCTTGTTTTTCAACA
>JAHDSC010000197.1 GCA_018432925.1 Desulfobacterales bacterium
AAGGTTGAACGCCTGTTTGCTTGGATACAAAATTTCAGGCGCTTGGTTGTAAGGTATGAATATCACGTTGAAAACTTTCTTGGCATGGTGCAGCTCGGGTGCGCGATAATTTTACTTCGTTTATTTTGAGATGACTTGTATTAACCGTTCCCGCTTCCTTCGATGCGGTCGCAAGAGAGTTGACTGCGAAGGCGGCGGACATGGCCGGTCTTTCCAATATAACACTGCTGGAAGAACCACAGGCCGCCTTTTACGCGTGGATTGAATCGTCCGGAAAGCAATGGCGGGAAAAACTCCGCATCGGCGACCTTATCCTGGTCTGTGATGTAGGCGGAGGAACGAGTGATTTCAGCCTGATACAGGTTTCGGAAGAAAACGGAGAGTTGATGCTGGAAAGAATTGCGGTGGGTGAACATCTTCTTGTGGGCGGTGATAACATGGATTTGGCCCTTGCCTATTCCGTTTCCAAACGTATTTCCCAAAAGGGAAGAAGATTGGATTCCTGGCAGATCCGATCCCTGTGGCACAGCTGTCGCAGGGCAAAAGAAAGGATTTTGTCGGACCCTCCGTGCGACCGTTTTCCGGTAAACATATTAGGCAGGGGCACCCGTCTGATCGGCGACACCCTTAAAATTGATCTTCTCCGAAGTGAGGTAGAGCAGGTTATAATCGAAGGATTTTTTCCGAGATGTGAAATCACCGCGAAGCCGATAGCAAATCAACGGGTCGGTATCAAGGAGCTGGGCCTTTCATACGAGGCGGATCCGGCGGTTTCCCGCCATCTTGCCTGTTTTCTGGACCGGCAGGCAAAGGAGAGCAATCTGCCGAATATTCCACGAACCGTTCTTTTTAACGGAGGGGTTATGAAGGCTGCTCCGGTCCGGAAACAGATCCTGGAGACGCTTTCTTCATGGATCGACTCCTCCAATTCAATTGCAATTCGTGAAATCGAAACCACCGACCTGGATCTGGCGGTTGCCAGAGGCGCCGTCTACTATGGATTGGCAAAACGCGGTGAAGGAATACGAATCCGTGGAGGTCTCGGTCGATCTTACTATATCGGGGTTGAAACCTCCATGCCGGCGGTTCCCGGAATGCCGATGCCGATGAAAGCATTATGCGTCGCGCCTTTTGGGATGGAGGAAGGGAGCGCCGCTGACCTTATCGGCCGGGAGTTCGTTCTTGTTGTCGGGGAACCCGTTAAATTTGATTTTTTCGGCTCCTCATCACGCCATGAGGATACGGTGGGCACGGTGGTTGAAGACTGGGAGGACGAGATTGAAGAGATAACTACGATTGAAGCCACGTTGGAAGGAGAATACGGTACGACCATTCCGGTGAGTATTGAAATAAAGGTGACTGAAGTCGGCACCCTTGAGTTTTGGTGCGTATCCAGCAGAGACGGCCGTAGGTGGAAACTTGAATTCAATGTGAGGGAGAAAGAAAGTTTTGAATCTTCTTGAAAAACCTTTCATCGTCGGTATTGACCTCGGCACCACCAATTCCGCGGTTTCGTATGCGGATACGCGTGTCGAGGGAGAAATGAAGCACGAAATAAAAATCTTTAAAGTGCCGCAACTTACCGGTCCGGGTGAAATATCGCGACTGCCGGTTTTGCCGTCTTTTCTCTACATCCCCGGCACATTTGATATTTCTAAAGAGGCCGTTTCGGTTCCGTGGCAAAGCGAGCCGGATCATTTCGTGGGAGCGTTTGCAAGGGATCATGGGGCAAAAGTTCCCGGAAGACTGGTATCATCGGCAAAGAGCTGGCTTTGTCACTCAAAGGTTGACAGAAAGGCCCGGATTCTTCCATGGGGAGCGGGAGAAGAAGTTTTCAGGGTTTCCCCGATTCAGGCGACGACGTCTTTTCTTCAGCATATTCGACAGACCTGGAACAGCACCCAAGGCGACGACGAACAGATGCATCTTGAAAACCAGATTGTTATTCTAACGGTCCCCGCATCGTTTGATGAGGTGGCTCGTGAGCTGACATTGGAAGCCGCAACCGCCGCCGGTTTAAGCGATGTGATATTGCTGGAAGAACCCTTGGCGGCATTTTACAGCTGGTTGATTCGCCATGAAAATGATTGGAGCCGTTTTGTTGAACCGAATGAATTAATTCTCGTTTGTGATGTCGGTGGCGGAACGACGGATTTTACACTGATTACGTTGAGGGAAGTCGACGGGATCCCTCGCTTTGAAAGGATCGCGGTCGGAGATCATCTGATTCTCGGCGGGGACAATATGGATCTCGCCCTTGCGCGACGCATCGAGTTGCGTTTCAGTAAAACAGCGCGTTCCCTGAATACGGACCGGTATAAGGCACTTTGTCATCAATGCAGACAAGCAAAGGAGATGATTCTGGGTGAAGAGGTCGCGTCAAAAAAAATTATTTTGATGGGGGAGGGCAGCCGGCTGATCGCCGGAACCCTGACAGCCGAACTGGATCAGGAAGAGGTGGAACATACGGTTCTGGAAGGGTTTTTCCCAATCGTCGATCCGGAAGGCGAAGAAAAAAAAACACCTCGAAAGGGAATCGCCGAGTTCGGACTACCCTACGAGCAGGAACCTGCCGTAACGCGTCATCTGGGCCGGTTTTTAGACAGGCATCAGAAAGATGTGAAAAGCATATTGAATAAAAATCGTCCCGAGCCGGATCTCATTCTTTTTAACGGCGGGTCCTTAAAACCGGCAATCATCCAGGACAGGATTCGTGTTGCGCTTCGCCACTGGTTCAAACAGGAAGATACCCGGCTGCCAGGAGTCCTTGAAAATCCGGATCTCGATTTGACCGTTGCACTCGGAGCCTGTTATTATGGCCTTGTTAAGATCGGACGCGGCGTTCGGGTCGGAAGCGGAAGCGCACGGGCATTTTATCTCGGAGTCGCCGGGGATGACGAAGCCGATGGAGAAAAACAACATGCGATCTGCCTTGTCGAACGGGGTTTGGAGGAAGGATCCTCCATTGAGCTGAAGGATAAGAAGTTCGAGGTTCTGGCAAACCAACCGGTCGGTTTCGATTTATACAGTTCCAGTTTTCGTTCCGGAGACCGATGCGGTGACCTTGTGGAGATCGATGATTCCTTCACGCCGCTTCCGCCGGTGCAAACGGTTGTCCGGTTTGGGAAAAAAGGAGTAAAGGCAAGAATTCCGGTACGGATTGAAGCTGGTTATTCGGAGATGGGGACCCTTGGTCTCTGGTGCCATTCCCTTATGAGCCCGCATCGATGGCAGCTCCAGTTTCAATTGAGAGACGTATCTCCCACCGTCGGAGTTTCAGACAGGGAAGTGTTTGAAACGTCCATTCTGGAAGATGTGCGATCCAGAATGCGGGTGGTATTTTCTAAAAAATCAAATATCGGTCTTCTTGAGAAACTGGTCGAGGATATTGTAAAAATTACAGAAAGGCCTCGGGAACAATGGCCTCTTGGTTTCATTCGAAGCGTTTCGGATGAACTTCTGAATCTGGAAACCGCCCGAACGTGGTCGCCCGTTCACGAATCCAGATGGCTCAATCTGACGGGTTTCTGCTTGAGGCCCGGATTCGGAGAGGCCTTTGACGAACATCGGTTAAGCAATTTGTGGAAGATTCAAAGACAGGGACCGGTTTTTTCAAACAACCCTCAGGTTCGGTCCGAATGGTGGGTAATGTGGCGACGGGTCGCCGGAGGATTGAGTTCCGGACAGCAAAGACAGTTTATTCAGGAGCTTACTTCGGACCTAATGCCCAAAAAAGGGGTAAAGAGTCGGATACCGTTTCAGGAACGACTGGAAATCTGGATGGCGATCGCCAATATGGAAAGACTTCTGGTAAAGGATAAAATTACCTGGGGACGGCTGCTCCTTTCGGAAATTCGACCGAAAAAGTGTAAGCCGCAACACTTCTGGTCCCTTTCCCGCATCGGTGCCAGGGAGCTTTTATACGGTCCCGCTGATCGCGTGATACCGGCCTCGGAGGTTTTTTCCTGGATCGAGTCGATTTTAGATCAGAACTGGAGGAATCCGAAACCCATCGGAGCGGCGCTTGTTTTACTGGCACGAAAAACCGGAGATCGAACAAGGGATCTGGAATCTTCGCTGATGGAACGAATCATCAACTGGATTTCTCAATACGATTTTCTTGAGCCTTATCTTCGATTTTTTAAAGAGGTCGTTCCGATGGCAAAGACGGAAGAAACCGCTGTTTTCGGCGAATCATTGCCGTCCGGAATTGTACTGCATTCGTGACAAAAAAGATGTTCCGGTGACCCCGATAGAGCCGTCCGATCAAAGATTGCAGTGTCTCCAGCCTAATTGGCTAAAGGCCGATCCTCCGGTTTGCGTTTGCGGACGTCCGTTTTCATCGGCGGGTCAGAAACCGCTGATAGTTGTGCATTCTGGCAAAGGCTTTAACCGCTCTTTCCGGTGTCGGATAAGATATCGCTTGGAAAAGGCTCCCTTTGACCCGGTATACGGTTTGCTCCTTTTTCGACATGCACAGACAGACGTCAAACACCGGTTTGTCATATTTTTCCATCATCTTCACAATATGCTCCATATATCTGTCTTCAAATTCAAGCAATGATTTCTTGATTAACTTGAGAAAGCCCGGGGAATAAGTCGGATCCGCTTTTGAAACGGAGTTGACCGCCCGAGACAGCAATCGGCTTCGGCCCGATATCCCCAAATTAATCAGCGCGTCGCAGCCGTTCCATTTTAAAAGTTCCTCCATTACCGCCATCGGCAGTGATTCATCTCTTTCGAAAACAATATCCACCGGATTGGATCGGCTCCAGTAAGGCGGAAGCAAATGGTTCAAACGCTCCACGATTTCCAGTGAAAGCGGCGGCAACTCAAGCCCCCAATCCGAACACAGATCTGCAGCAACGACCCCCCATCCTCCACCCAAGGTCATAATTGCGGCCCGATTTCCTTTGGGGATCGGAAGCGATGAAAATGCGGCGGACAGATCCAGCAAATCAATGGTATGTTCCACCTTCACGACGCCTGCCTGGCGACATACGGCATCAAAAATTCTTGAATCCGTAGCCATCGCCCCCGTATGACTGGAGGCGGCACGGTTTCCGGCATTGCTTTGTCCGCCCTTTAACAGGACGATTGGTTTCGTTTTTCCCACCCTTCGAGCCGTTTCGAAAAAACGACGGCCGTTTTTTATGCTTTCAATGTATACCATGATGGTTCGGGTCAGTGGGTCCACTTCGAGGGTATCGAGACAGTCTTCAATGGTAATCATGGATTCGTTGCCCGATCCGCAGAAAAGTCGTATTCCGACCCGATGCCGCTCGGCAAATGCAAGTATCTGGGTTCCGATATTTCCGGATTGGCTAACAACGGCGGTGAACCCGGGCCTTGGTCGGATATGACTGACCGTGCAGAAAAAATTGATATGCGGGTTGCAGACTCCCATCGTATTGGGTCCAAGGATTAGTATCCCGGATTTTGCAGCTTGCCGGGAAAGTTTTTTTTCCAGTTTTTTTCCGATCTTTCCGGTTTCACCAAATCCTGAAGCGACCAGAAGCATACGTTGGACCCCTTTGTTTTTAAATTCCGGGATCAAATTCTCAACGCCGTGGGCAGGAATGGTGACAACCGCCAAATCAATACTGCCGGGAATTTCCGTAATGTTTTTGTATACCGGCCGATCCGCGATGCGTCCGCCTTTGGGGTTGACAAGATATATTTCGCCCTTGAAACCTCCGCTGGCGGTGATCGTAAAAAGCATATGCCCCCATTTGTTGATTTTGGCCGAGGCGCCCACAAATGCAATGGATTTGGGGTGAAAGAAGGGGATGAGACGGGCCGGATCCACAGGGGGGGGAAATTGTTTTTCGACTGGTTTTTCATTCAACAGCACCAATGCATCCGCTGCGTATCCATTGCCGTCGGATTCGATCCGAAACGGGTTTATATCGATTCCCGAGATATCCGGATGCGATATGCCGATGTACGATAACCCCAATAACGCATGAATCAGCCGATTGCAATCAACCGGCTTTTCTCCCCGGATTGCTCCCAGCAACCGTTTCGCTCTGATTTCCTGGAGCATTTCAGCGGCATCGGATGGGGTTAACGGCGCCAGTCGAAAGCTGACGTCGGACAACGCCTCCGTAAATATACCCCCCATACCGAACATAATCACCGGTCCGAACTGTTCGTCCCGAAAAAGGCCTGCAATAAATTCGCGCTTACCAGACAGCTGGGGTTGAACCAGAATTCCCTCCAGTTCATTTCCTCCGCTCTCCGTGATTGAAAAAAATGCCCTGCGAACGGATTGGGGATCACTTAAATGCAAGTGGACCAGTCCCCGTTCCGTTTTATGCAAAAAAGTCGATCCGAGACCTTTCAAAACAACCGGAAATCCCATTTCACCGGCCGCCTCGACTGCTTCCGTTTCACTGAAGACAATGGTTTCATTGATAACCGGTATGCCATACGTTTTCAGCAATTGTTTGGATTGATTTTCATTAAGAGCCGTTTGACCGGCCTTTTTTGCTTGTTTCAATCGGTCTTCGATATTCATTAAACTCATATCGTTATCAGGATCCTCATTCGAAGTGATTTGAACCAAAGCAACAACCCGATTCCCCGTTGATTTCTGCGGGGAACTTCAAACATCGGTTCCGGATAAATCGTCGGCGATTCTGCCTTTCATTCCATCCATTTCATTTATCGAAATT
Organism: Desulfobacterales bacterium; assembly: GCA_018432925.1. Taxonomy (GTDB): domain Bacteria; phylum Desulfobacterota; class Desulfobacteria; order Desulfobacterales; family JAHDSC01; genus JAHDSC01. Next base: position 6,678 of record JAHDSC010000197.1, read on the forward strand.
GATCATCGGAGATGACTTGATCTTGTTTGGCAAAATGAAGGATCTGTCTGATTTTATAATAAAAAAATGCTTTCAATCAAAATGCATTTTAACGGCCGCAATTGTAAAATGAAAATGCTTGCTGCTGCGGTTCAATCGAAATATTCAACGGAGCGGACGGGGCCCGACGCAACCAGATAAAGGAGGCGGGATTCCTTGTTGAGGCCGAGCAAGGCCTTTGCCTCATCATCGTATAAGGCACCGATTCCGCAACAGCCGATACCCAGTGCCGTTGCGCCGAGATAAATCATTTGACCAAGTTTTCCCGACGTGATCATGGTGTACCGGTATCCCCCCCCCCACATGCGGTCAATCGCCTCCAAATTGGTCAGAAAAAGAAAATGGACGGCAGCATTGCCAAGCCAATTCTGTTCCAAACAAACCGATGCCATATTTTCCGTAAAAACACCAGGTCGTACCAGGCCCGTTTTTCGATTCTCTAAATCCAAGAGATAAAATCCCGGCCTCCATCCTTCAATGTTGCCCGCCAGAAAGCCGATGCATATCGGAAATGAGAATTCTTGCGTTTTCGGCAAATCGGCTTCAAATTGTGAAAATAAAAGTGACAACAGGTTTCCGAATGTATCACGAGAAAGGATTTTTTTTGTAAAATTTCGTCTGGAGCGACGATAGAGGACCGCCTGTGAATAATTTGCCTTCCGGATCCGTTTTTCCGGAACGGAAAATTGAATCCATTCCCCTGGGGAAACTCCGATTTTTTGGATCATGGGAACTTGAATGGAAGAAAACCCCGGCAATTTGATTCCGGCCTCATGAATCTCCACGATCTCACGATAGATCATTTCATGAGATGAAACCCGACATGCCCCGATGATTTCAGGGGACAGAGATGCAGGGTTTTTTTCTCCGTCACCGGAAGGTATTTCTTTTCCCCAACAATGGATACAGGCAAGACATGATTCTCTTTTATGGTCGAGCCCGATGAGATGCTCCAGTTCATGATCTTTAAAGTTGTAATGAATCGTAAAGGCTACACTGGTCGACTTTAATGCCAAAAGAATATTTTCCACCAGATGGCCGGAGTCGAGCAGAACGTAACGGTAAGCCCGGGCTCGATACTTCCAGGCGCTTCTGAAAAAGTTGCCGGTGATGAAGAATGTTGCAGCGAGACCCTGATAATTGCGTATGCCGGATGCCGTGGCTACAAAATCTCTCAGATCACTGAGGCGAAGCGGGGTTAATCGTTGGCTTCTGATCCCGTAATGATAAAGACCCGGTTCTGTATTTCCGATGGGGTATGTACAAAGATAGATTTCCGAGGGATAAAGAGCCCCTGCCGACGGAACGGTTCGATAGTAAAAATCGTGTCCCGGATACCGGATTCTTGCGGTGATGCTGTAACTCAAAAGAAAAATTTGTGAAAAAAAATTTAAATCAAAATCGGGATCCAATTTTTTTTTGGATCGGTCTTGCACCAGATGCCACAGATCCGCTTTTGGAAGCGTATCGACTTTCGGAAGGGGGATTCGGTTTTTAACAGGGTAGGTTTTGTAAAGATCGGGGGGGTGATCCCAATCCAGAACTTGATCTTTCAGTGCATATCGGGCATAGCTGGTTTTCTGATGATAAGCCGAGCAGGATTTAATCATACACTCCCCGCAGGGTACCGATCACTCATGACAGAATCACCTTGAATTTTCTTAAAAAATCAACCGGATGATAAGAAAGCTTCGCATTGCGAAGCCCTTCGTCATCGAGGTCTTGTTCGCGGTTGACCGTTGTGAATGGGACTCCTGAATGAGCAAGAAACATCTGATTGATGGCTTGATATACCCCGATATATTCCGGATCACCCTTTTCGAAGTGGATCAACAACAGATTGTCGCTCAGGCTTTCGGCAGCCGTGTACGCAACAATCGTCTGTTTGATCATAATGGCACCGCCCATTAGGCCTTTCAGCTGATGCCAGTTTTTGAATGTTCTTTCGATGGCGCGATTTTCAGCGGAAAGTGCATTCGAGGATTCGCAGTCGCGCCAAGCGCACCAGTTTTCCTGCATTACCAGGACCTCGTTGACTGTTTCCCCTTTAATCGGGATATACCGGTAGGAAAAATTTTTTTTGAACTGATTCAGCAGATTCTTTTTCTTGTGAAAGCGGTTCCCTTTCAATTCCGTTAGTTCTGAAACAGAGTAAAGATAATCCCAGTGCCCACGGTCCGGTTCTATCCGGATACGATTCTCTATACCGACTTTCCAAATCTGGACGAGCGCATCCGGCACTCTTGAAAAAAGGGTTTCACGGTTAAAATAGAAATCAAGACATTGTTTCCAATCAAGAATCTCCCATGCGCCGATCGGTGCCCAGTATGAAACAGCCGGCTTTGTTTGTTTGATCCAGACCAGAGGTCCTTCCCAGGCCCAGAGTAAACCATATTCATCCGCCCAAGCCCAAAGATTCACAAAACTATAATCCGAAGCCTTTTGTGGACACACGGATAGACGTTCGCGATATTTATCCTGATTGTCTAATGTGATCGGTTCAAATTTCAGCGGCATTTTTCCTCATCTTGGAAAGCCGGAACGCATGGGGAAATAAAAAAACTTTCCGAATGATCCAGCGAAATTTGAAATTGATGGTTGAAAACTGGATGATTTTCGTTCGATCATTAAATCACCAAAACGATTTGCAGATCCATCACAGTATATCCATCATTCCCGACGACTATTCTTGTGGCGATTTTATTGCCGTGAAAATCTTCCAAGGCTTCGGCCATTGGAGCTGACGCCTTTCCGGCTCCAATCACAAAAATATTTTTAAACCGTGAAAGATCGTAACTTTTTCTTCCGATTAAAATTCGATTTTCTGCCGCGTTGCAGACTCTTTTCACGGCGGCGCGTGGCTCAACCGCCTGGGCCGCGTCGTGAAAAATCCGGATCGCATCGCTTCCCATTTTTTTTATAATATCCGATGCGGGTTTCATAAGCTTTTGTGCCAATTCATTGTAATCAGCAGTCGAGGGTTCTTTGATTTAAGCGTTTTAAGAACGGTATCTGCGAAATCGATTCCATGGGCCTGCCGAGAACCCATTTTCAAATGTAACGATGTCCGTTCTTGACAACGATTGATGATAAAAGTAATAATTTATAAGGCTTGATCGGTTATATAGTGTTTGTGCAAGAGACGATATGAAAAAACAATATCCGACATTTCTAAAGGGACATTTGCTGACAGCCATGCCTGCACTGGCCGATCCGAATTTTTACCAAACGGTAACCTGTGTTTGTGAGCATACACCGGAAGGGGCGGTCGGGATCGTAGTGAACCGAATTAATTCCCTAATTTCAGGAAAGGATATTTTTGATGAACTGAACATCGATTATTCTTCCGATGCAGAGTCCATAAAAATCCACATCGGTGGCCCCGTTCATCTCAACGAGATATTTGTGCTCCATGGTCCGCCGTTTGAGTGGAAGGGAACTCTCATGGTAACCTCATCCATTGCGCTGAGTAATACCCGTGATATACTGGAGGCAATCGCCCTTCATAAGGGTCCTGAATGCTATATGATCGCACTGGGATGCGCCGGATGGAGCCCGGATCAATTGGAATCTGAAATTAAGCGAAATGTCTGGCTGACCTGCGATGCCAGTAAAGAAATTATATTTGAACTGCCGATTGAAACCCGATGGGAAGCCGCAATGAAAAAAATGGGAATAGATCCTGCTTTACTTAGTGATAAAACAGGCCATGCCTGAAATTTAATCATTTTCATTCAGCATTAAAAACGATTCGATATTACCGCCACGTAACAAAATCCTTTTTATCCTGTTCCCGGCGTTATTCCGAAATCACTTCTAATGTTGGCAGCAGATTCTTTGCTCCGAACGACCTGATCTTTTGCTCTTGCTTTCTTCTTTTTCAGACAGATTCTGTCCCTTCTTACAAAAGCGCAAACCTTCGGATTATAATACTCCTTGCAATTGAGTGGGTTATATAACGGACATTCAGGGTGTTTTTCTGACATAATATTCGTTTCCCCTTATCGTTTATGTTCTGTCCGGAAACACCTTGTCCGGCTAGTCGGATAGCTTGGTGATCGCCGCAATCATTTAATAATGACTTTCAAATATCATAAAATTGAAAAGCTTACAAGACGTGATATCCAAAAACCTGCAATCGACTTGAAAAAAACGGGCGGCGATGTAATAGAAATTGGTTTTGACAATCAAATTAATAGATTGTTATAAACATTCAGGGTTTCTCGTTTCCGAGAGAAAATGAAAATCCAAGGAGGTTCGCTGCAGTATTGCTGCGGGGCAACAGAAGATATAAACGGTTTCACCTAAACGATTCAGAAATGGTTTTTATTTTTTCGTTATCATGAGCGCATATAATTTTTTTAAGAGTGAAATTTCGCAGATCAGTCAGGATTTATTATCCTTATTACAAAAAGCAAAATCCATACCGGAAATATCCGTTTCTTCTTTCGCTGATTGGGAAAAGGCCTGCAGCGAAATTCCCAGGCAAATGTCGGAGGCAATTATTCGTTTGGCGGTTGTCGGACCCATAAAATCCGGGAAGAGTACGTTTGTCAATGCGTTTCTGAAAGGCGACTATTTAAAGCGAGGCGCCGGCGTCGTAACCTCGATCGTAACTAGAATACGCCACGGAAGAACGCTTCGAGCAGTCCTTTTTTTTAAATCCTGGGATGAGGTGAATGCGGATATCCGGCAGGCAATGGTTTTGTTTCCATCCCGGAACCGTAGTCCGGAAGATGCGGGTTTTGACATAAGAAGAAAAAAAGATCGAAAAAATCTCTTCGATGCAATCGGATCCTTGAACTCCGATATGCTTTTTAACAACGGCATTCGAAGCGTAAGCAGTGTTTTTCTTACATCCTACCTGAA
>JAHDSC010000103.1 GCA_018432925.1 Desulfobacterales bacterium
AAGAGAACCTCATGAAGATCTCTATGTCGCGATCGGTGATGCCTTTGATGCCGCTCAACGGCAGTTGCAGGAATATGCCGAGCGACGGCGGGGTGATGTGAAGCAGCGGGAGGAGATGCCTCGAGGCCGCGTAAGCAGACTGTTTCCCGATAGAGGATATGGATTTTTGATCTCGGAAGACGGGATGGAAATTTATTTTCACAAAAACAGTGTGATCGGCGATAAGTTCAAGGATCTTGAAATCGGGACCGAAGTCCGGTTTGTTGAAACAGAAGGTGAAAAGGGACCGCAAGCCAGCACCGTGAGGATTTGAAAAGAACGGTTTCCCGATCGAACACGAACCCGCGGGGGGCACGGTCCATGTCTCTCGGTTTCCCCCTCCTAATCCATTTTCAGAATTCGAGGTTTTCGGTTCTTCTGAATGATGGTGGGACCTAAAAACGGTTCGTCATTTTTATCGGGATAGTCTGATCGATAATGACCGCCTCGGCTTTCTTTGCGAAGGATGGCGGACTGGACGATTAATTTCGCAACCAGCGACAGATTTCTTAATTCAATAATCGCGTGGCTCGGATGAAAATGCCAATAAATGTTGTTCGTAATGTGAACAATTCCATTTAAAATATCCAGGGCCACGCGAAGCCTTGTTTCATTCCTTTCGATTGCGCAATACTCCATCATTGTGTATCGGGTCGTGTCCCAGAAGCGGTTTAACATCGCATCGTTTATTTCCGGAAGCACGGTTCGAACTTCCCAGCCGGGAATCTGAATTTCTTCTTCCCGGAATGAAATAAACTTGCTTAAGGCATGTTCAACGGCCAGTTTTCCATATAAGGCCCCCTCCGTCAATGAATTCGATGCCAATCGGTTAGCTCCCATCAATCCGGTACATGAAACTTCACCGATGGCATACAGCCCGTTGATGTTCGTGAGGCCCGAGTCATTGACCACGACTCCACCGCATGTATAGTGCGCAGCCGGAATAACCGGTATCGGTTCTTTTGTGATATTAATTCCTTTTTTTAAGCAGTGGTCAAATATGATTGGGAAAGATTCACGGATATATTCTTCACTTTTTCCAGTCACCTCAGGCGTTACGTTCAACCAGACATGCGAAAGTCCCCTTTTTTTCATTTCTATGTCGATTGCTCTGGCAACAATGTCTCTTGTACCATGTGAACCCCTTGGATCATATTTCAATACAAAGTCTTCCGTTGAATTTTTTTGCAGGGTCAACTTTCCACCAATTGCCTCTCCTCTCAAGGCTTCCGTCAGCAAAAATCTTCTTTCCGCAGGATTTTCGGGACGCAGTTCATAAAGCACGGTCGGATGGAATTGAAAAAATTCCATATTCGCGATCCTTGCCCCTGCCCGGAAGGCCATGGCAATTCCATCACCCGTTGCATTTTCCGGATTGCTTGTATACAGAAACGCCCTTCCAGCCCCTCCCGTTGCCAAGAAGACCACGTTTGCCTGAAACGTTTTCACTTTCCCTGTTTTCCGGTCCAAAACATATGCGCCGAAACATCTATTCCTCGGAGATTTTGCTTTTGAAATTAAATCCCAGGTGATAAGATTAACTGCCGTATGATATTCGAATACCTGTATTTGGGGATTCTTCTTCACATTCTCTACCAGTTTTTCTTCGATTGCCTGCCCGGTAAAATCATCCCGGCAGTATATCCGCTTATCCCCGTGGCCTCCCTCTTGATGCAAAACATATTCTCCCTTTTCGTTTCTGGAGAATTCAACTCCCTGATCGATCAGAAATTGGATTGCATCCGGGAATGCTCTATATACAAATTTACGAACGATTGACGGCAAACACAATCCGTCCCCGGCTTTCAGCGTGTCTTCGATATGCGATTCGAAACTGTCGAGGCCTTTTTCAACCCTCGCCGGATCAACTGCGGCGATTCCTCCTTGTGCATAATAAGTGTTGGCTTCATCTAGTTTTGACTTGGTTACCAACACGGATTTTCTGCCTCTCTTGCTCAATTCAATCGCTGCTCTCAAGCCCGCGATGCCGCTGCCGATAATAAGAAATTCTGTTTTGATATTTCCTTCATTAGAAATCATTATCCGTGCTCCAAAAAAATGTTACATTTTCAATCTCTTATTATTGATCCGAACTGTGCATTCGTTTCAAAATCGTCCTATCGCATTATCCGACAGGCAGAGTCAACAACGATCTGTTTGTATCATACCACTTGTACTTGACACATAAATTTATTTTTGACTATTCTTTTTTAAGAATATCCGATGAATGTTCGAATGAATGAAAATCGGAACCATAGCGGTAAACAGGGGCCGTTTTCCAGCCTAATGCGCCTGAAAACCCTCGGCATCGATAAATGAAGAGGCATCGGGGTGGTGCATCGCCACTCGATGCCGGTAATTTTCTTGTGCAGATGATGAAAGAATTTCGGAAAAGTTCTGCAATGGTTCCGGCTATTCCTGCCGGCGGCATACCGGTAGCCGTCGAAGTTGCGAGCCGGTTGAAACTTTCTCTGGATGTAGCGGTTGTCAGCAAGATTACCTTGCCATGGAACGCCGAAGCCGGGTACGGTGAGGTGGCCTTTGATGGAACCGTGCGGATTAATGAAGATCTTACGCAACGGCTGAATTTGAGCGCACAACAGACAATCTTTTGAATCCTTGGATCGGTAAGTGATGCCAATTCATAATCTCGATATCGCCGCAATCTTCGAAGAAATCGCCGACTTCCTGGAGATCAAGGGAGACAATCCCTTTCGGGTTCGGGCATACCGTAATGCGGTCTTAACGCTGAAGGGTTTAGGGGAGGAGGTGAAAACACTTTTGAATCAGGGGCAGGACTTAACCCGATTGCCGGGTATCGGAAAGGACCTTCTCGGCAAAATCAAGGAGATTCTCGATACCGGTACCTGCCGGACACTGGAGAAATTGCGAAAGCAAATGCCCCCAGGCTTGACGGAACTTTTAAGGGTGCCCGGTCTGGGCCCCAAACGGGTTCAGAAGCTTTACCGGATGCTGAATATCCAAAATACGGAGCAACTCCTGCAAGCGGCTCGTGACGGTCATATCCGTGATCTTTTCGGGTTTGGGGAAAAAACCGAACGGCATATTCTGGAAATGCTCGAAACGAATCTCGGCGCCCAACGGCGTTTCAAGCTGGCTACCGTCACCCAATATGCTGAACCGCTTCTGGCATACCTGAAAGATTCACCGGATGTGAAGGACGCGGTCATTGCCGGCAGCTATCGGCGATCCCGGGAGACGGTGGGCGATCTTGATATTCTTGTGACCGGCCGTGCCGATGGTTCTATCATGGAACGTTTTATAAACTATGAGGATGTGAAAGATGTCCTGTCAAAAGGGGCCACCCGAGCCACCGTTATTCTGCGTTCAGGTCTCCAAGTGGATCTACGCCTGGTACCCGAAGAAAGTTTCGGCGCCGCTCTGCAGTATTTCACCGGCAGCAAGGCCCATAACATCGCCATCCGGAAGCTGGGCCGTCAGATGGGGCTGAAGATCAATGAATACGGCGTGTTCAAGGGAAAACGACGGATCGGTGGAAGGACTGAGAATTCGGTATATCGGGCTGTGAATCTTCCCTGCATTTTTCCGGAGTTGCGCGAAAACCGGGGTGAAATTGAGGCGGCTCGGGCCGGTCTTTTGCCCAAACCGGTAAAACTTGCCGACCTTAAGGGTGACTTGCATATTCACACAAAGGCCAGCGATGGCCGTAACAACATCGAAGAGATGGCGGAGGCAGGTAGTAAAAAAGGTTTTGAATACATTGCCATTACCGAGCATTCGAGTCGCCTGGCCATTGCCCGCGGTCTGGATTCTCGCCGACTTCTGCAGCAGTGCGAAGAAATCGATCGGCTGAATGAGAAGATCAAGGGGATCACGATCTTAAAGGGTATCGAAGTGGACATTCTGGAAGACGGTCGATTGGATCTCCCCGATGCCGTGCTGGGCAAGCTGGATCTGGTGGTTGGCGCGGTACACAGCCATTTTGATCTATCAAGGAAACGGCAGACCGAGCGAATTCTGAAGGCCATGGAGCACCCGCACTTTTCGATACTGGCGCATCCAGGCGGACGTATCATCGATAAACGGGAGCCCTATGATGTCGATATGCTCCGTATTATCCGGAAGGCTTATCAGTTGGGTTGTTTTTTGGAACTGAACGCTCATCCGAAGCGTTTGGACCTTTTGGATATCTATTGCCAGATTGCCAGAGATGAAGGCGTGATGGTTAGCGTGAATTCGGATGCTCACAGCATTTTCGATTATGAGAATCTGCGTTTTGGCATCGGGCAGGCCCGAAGAGGTTGGCTTGAAAAAAAAGACGTGCTCAACACGCGGCCGTTAAGGCAGATCCGTCGCCTTTTAAAGCGGACTCTGTGAATGAATTGAATTGTAAAATCCATATCACGGATGCATGGTGTTCCATATACTTTGACGTCGACGGTACCTTGCGGGATCGGAAATATAACGATCCAGGATCGAAAAACCCGGCGGATAACCTTCTTCGCTCTATCATCGGGGCTTGGCGATGAAAACTACTGAAATCCTAAATCAATTCCGTCTTGACATAGCGGCTTTTTTTTTCTATAGAACTAAATAGATTGTTTAGTTAAAAATTCTTATCGCCTAACCAATTATTATAATCATTACCTCATCCCAATTTACCATGCCCCTGAAGGGGGTGAATTTCCAAAATATGTCGATTTGCATGGTTGGAAAGCTTGCTTTCCGAGTTTTAATTATTTCCGCGCTTCTTGGCGGAACACTTGCCGGCGCGGGTGGATTCAAATATCGTTTCACATCCATTGGTGAAGACCTTGGTTCGGGGCGGACGGTGGTAGGGTGTATTCGCTATCACACCGTGTCCTCCAGCGAGACGCTTTTAGATATCGCCAGACAATACGGATTGGGATTCAGTGATATTCAAATCCTTCATCCGGAGATTGATCCCTGGATTCCGAAAGTCGGAACTCAACTGTCGATTCCAACCTGCTGGATTTTACCGCCAAGCAAACATGAAGGTGTGGTGATTAATCTTCCGGAATTGAGGCTTTATCGCTTTTTCCCGCGTATCCGGATGGTGAAAACCTATCCGGTTGGAATTGGGGTTATGGGATGGGAAACCCCGGAGGGAAATTGTCGTGTGGTTGACCGCAAGGAGGACCCCACGTGGATGGTTCCTCTGTCTCTCAGGGAGAAATATGGGATAATCAGCATGCCGCCGGGATCAGAGAACCCGCTTGGAAAGTATTGGATCGGGCTTTCGATCAAGGGGTATGGCATGCACGGGACAAATTCTCCATGGGGTGTTGGGCGACTGATCAGTCATGGATGTATCCGACTTTATCCGGAGCACATCGAAAAGCTTTATCAGGAAGTTCCCGTGAATACCCCGGTGGAGATCATTTATGAGCCCGTGAAGGTTGGATTCAAGGATATGGAAATTTTCATCGAGGTCCATCCGGATTGGTATGGAAAGATCTCGGATATGGAAGAATATACGATAAACCGCCTGAAAGAATTGGATTTAATAGATTATATTGAAATGGAAAGAGTCAAAGCGGCACTGGAGAGACAAAATGGGGTTCCGATTCGTATCGGGACGCTTCAGAAAGGAGGTGATAGGTCTGTAGCTAAAGAGGCGGTGGTTTCTCTCTGCTGCAATCACTTGTTTACCCAACTGGATAAGGAGGAAAACCGATGAGTTCTTATAAGTTTAGAAACATATTGATCTTACTTGTAGTTTTTGCGTTTTGCGGAGCGGTCATGGTCGGTTGTTGCCCATCGAAAAGGCTTGTAGCACTCGAAAATCAGGTTCAGGAACTTGATAAGAAAACGGATCAGGCCTTGCAGGATTCTCAGGCCGCCAAAGCAGCAGCGGCTGGTTGCTCCGATGAATGCCAAGGAGCCGTAGCGGCTGCCGGAAATGCTGAAGGTGCGGCTTCCCGTGCAGAAAAAGCAGCAGATCGGGCCGAACAGGCTGCAATGAATGCGGAAGATTCCGCTCGGAAGGCAGAAGCAATTTTCTTGAAACAAATGAAGAAGTAGCGTCATTTTGACGATCCAGGGACAGAATTTGTTGAACAACCCCCGGATATGATTTTTCATTGATGGCAGGGCAGTGAAAGCCCTGCCATTTTTATCAGTGCCCTCTTCTGCAGCAGTGATAAAGTTTTATTTTTTTATCCCAGGTGACGGATTTCAATCGTGGGAATAATTCAAAAGCAGGAGAAATGTCATGGCAAAACAGCTTTCCTTCACCAAGTACGAGCATGAAGTTTTACCCGACTACAGGCAGAAGCTTAACATGGCGGAATCAACCGAAGATGTGAAAAAGTTTTTCGTTTACACCGTCATGGAATTGCTTGATAAGATTTTTGAAGGAGAAATGCAGTTCAAATATGATGATGTCGCACTCATGCAGAGTTCGGCCCCGCCTTACTCGATCAACCAGCGTCTGCTTTCAACTGAAACTTTTCTATCGGTTTGGAATCATTCAGATCTTCCTAATCTGATTGAACGGCTGGCGGAATCAGCCGCGAACCGTTATAAGCATTTGGAAAAGCATCCGGAAAAGACCGATGCCAAAATCAGGATCTGAAGGTATGTAAGTGTTCCGAAACGGAAAAAAGTTTTCTTTCCGGATCCCGTTTTTTCTTGTTAACAAACGATCCGCATGTACCGATCCATGGCGATTTATCGTTTTTTTTTAGCAGGATTTACCTGAGCATCCAAGAGTTGGATGAAGCGAAGCATGAATAGAATAGAGAATCGGGAACAACAAAAAGATTCCCGGGCCCAGGTGGTCGGGACCGGGAATCTCAAGCGTTTCGTTTTCGCTTCAAATTCTATTTGAGTTTGTAAGGATTCATGATTAGAACCGGGACGGGTGATTTCTTCAATACTTTCTCGGCGACACTTCCAAAAATCGTGTGCTCCAACCCTTTCCGCCCGTGAGTTCCCATAACCACCAGGTCGATATTTTCGGAGTCAATAGTCTTTAGAATTTCAGTTGCGGTATCTCCGGCAACAATTTTTCTCTGGAAGTTCGGGCAGCCTTGCAGCTGTTCGTCGCACACTCTTTGTAAGGCTTTTTCCGCTCCCTGCAAAGCTTCTTTCTGCAATAAATCGGTGGATGGGTGAGGAACGTAGAGGCTTCCCCATTTTTTAAGATCCTGCACCACATGGAGCAGGTAAATGATGCTGTTGTATTTATCGGAAATCGATAGTACATATTGCAGTATCTTGGTGGAATTTTCTGTTAGATCACATGGAAAAAGAATTTTATTGATTTTCACCATAACATTTACCTCCTTGCTGAACGGGATAAACGGGGCAACCGATTTTATCCGATCAAGTTGATAATAATCCGGGAAAAAAATACCGACCATCAAAAATTCTCTGATGGCCGGATTAAGCGCCTATTCTCTTGTCATCGTTGTTCCGCACTTGGGGCACTTTGTTTGCATACAGGGAATTCCTGCTTGATGAGGAATTTTTTCTCCGCATTTCGGGCAGATGCAATTTCCGCCGGGACCTGCACCGAGACCGCCTCCTCGGCCGCCGCCTCTTTGTCCTGTGCCTCTTCCTGTTCCTGATCCCCGGCCTTTTGGGCCCGTTCCGTCTCCTCTTGGCATACTTCCTACCTTGGATGTTTTGATCATGGGGGTATTTTCCCAAGGGCTCTTATTTTCATTTTCAATAGAGGATAACATTAAATTTTGCAAGGAAAAACTCCTGATGAAGAGGGATTTTTAATTAAGAATTGAATTGCCCGGCGGTACAAAGAGAGTTTCTTAATTATCAAAAACCTGATCGTTTGGTGGGGATTCATCATGCATGGCGACCGGTTCTCTCATAATTCGTTCGATGGATTTTGCGGCAGTATCGGCAGCTTTCGGGAAAGCCCGCGTTAGGTTTCGGATGTGCCTCAAGTTGTCGGCGGTACGCATAATCAGCATGGCAAAATTTCCTTCAGCGATTTCTGCGGTTGCGATTACTTCCTCCCATGAACGGCCGGAGGCCCATGCATAGACCGCAGCCGCAGGCCTTAAGTACAGCGTCCTTGCTTCAAAGCCTGCGGAGAACATGGAATGGGCAAAAGGCCTGAGTAACTTTTTAACCTTGAGAAAGGATGACAGCAGTTTTTTCGGAAGGAATTGTCCGGCGATTCTGTCGTCTGATTCCTCTTCATTTACAAATGATGCGATGACAGCGGCAAGAAGCGCCGGATCGGATTCCGGAAAGATACCGGCCTTAAATCCTTCGGCGATCATAAGAGGCTGGTCAACCCTTAATTGTGATGCCCACTCGCCGTCCTCCGTCAATTCGCCGTTTTCTGCGACATATCCCGCTTTTTTCAGAAAATTAAGATGTCGAAGAAAATCCCGCCATTGATACTTTTGGTCGTAAATTATCTGTTTTTGGCCGCCTTTCTTTGTTTTATCTTTGACGATCAAGAATGTAGAAAAAGATTTTTCAAGAAGTTCTTCAATCTGGTCGGGAGTGTGAGACAGGAGCAGATTTAGTACCATGGAAAAGTTTATTTTGATCCGGCTCAGCACATCCGAAGGCGGAGAATTGATCAGCCTTGAGGCAAACCGTAAATCCATGAATTTGCCGGGGATCAATACCGCAAATCCGATATGATCCATTCCTCTTCTACCGGCCCTTCCCGTCATTTGATGAAATTCCGTTGCGGTCAGCGGGAGAAACTCCCTGCCGTTGTATCGATCCGAATTGAGGAAAACGACGGTCCTGGCTGGAAAGTTGACCCCGGCTGCGACGGTTGAAGTCGCAAAAACCGCATCAAGGAGCCCCTCGGTCATCAAGGTTTCCAGAACCAGCTTCCATGACGGAAGTTGACCGCTGTGATGGGCACCCACAGCCAGGTTTTTAAGATGCCACATGTGGCGATGTTTTGAGATATAGGGATTCTGAGCGACAAGCTCGTTGATTTTTTGATTGATCTTTGCTTTGCGATTTCGATCCGTCCGAAGTTGCCCGGAGCAAAGATCCAGCGCGTTGTCGCAATCCGCACGGGATTTAAGAAAAATGATGGCCGGAAGGAGATTGAATTTTTTTAAGACTCCCAGTATTTCGCCAAATGGGGGAAGCATCGACGGCGGTGCAAGGAGTGGTGGTTTTTTGCGGTTTAAGTAATCCCTGACCTTTTTATAAATTCTCTTTTTTCCCCTGGAATCGGTTTCTGCACAGAGAGGAAGGAGCGTTCCGGATGGATGGAAAAAAATCGGGAACAAAGGGACGGGTCTCTTTTTCTCTTCAACCACGATGCATTCTCTTGATCGAATCGAGGAAAGCCAGCCGGCAATTTGCCTTGCATTTCCGATTGTCGCCGATAGCAAAAGAAGAGGTATTCTGGAGGGAAGATATATCATTGTCTCTTCCCAAACGACTCCTCGGTCTTCATCTCCGAGAAAATGGGCTTCATCAAGGACAACAAAATCGGTGGATAATGTTTGTCCTAAGTGCATGGCGTCGTAAAGTTGATTACGTAATATTTCGGTGGTTCCGACGATAATGGGTGCATCCGGATTTTCTTTTCTGTCGCCGGTTAATATACCGACATTGTCCATCCCGAAGATTTTAATAAACTCCGCGAATTTTGAATTGGTTAAGGCCTTTAGAGGGGATGCATACCAAGATCGTCCTCCCTTTTTGAAGATTTGAAGAATGGCCTGCTCGGCAATCCACGTTTTTCCGGCACCTGTGGGAGCAGTGACCAGGCAATCGGTGTGGTTGATTGCTGCAAGAGCTTCGAGCTGGAACGAATCCGGTTTAAACTTCTTTTTTTCAGGAACGCCGATCGCGGCAAAAACTTTTTTAAGTCTGGTATCCGCTGCGGCTCTGATTTTCAGAATTCTCGAATTTTTCCTTACGTTATTTTTTGATCCCTGGATCGATTGAATTCTCATCATTTTAAATTTTCGAACCATCCTTTTTTTGCGTTCCGCGAATCTTCCCGCAGTACGCATGTTTTCATAATAATACATTTTTTTTAAAAAAACAGTATGTTTAAGTTAAAAAAATGTGAAAAGTGGCGGATTGACATATATTAAGCGGATGGCCGGCCATCCGCGCTTTTTGGGCCTTTGCATCTCCGTGAATCCGCATTGGCGAATTAAGATTCAATAGATTGATTCTCACGTCGGGTTGCAGGTTGTTTCCATGACGGCACGGATTGTTACGTACTTGACCCGCTTAAGTTTTATCGATAAATAGAATTGTAGGGATGGCGCGAATCAAGAAAAAAAATATTGTAGCCGGAAAGACGAATGTTCAAAGGATTGAATGGCTTGTTATTATTATCATTTTAGGTAGTTATCCGTTTTGCTGTTTTTTTCAGCAAAGTGAACTCACGGAATGATGATTCATTGTTCTTTTTATGTCGTATGGCCGGCGTCGGGTCGCGTGGTTTTCCTTTTTATCCTCGGTAAGTTCTCAGTCTCCGGAAAGTATCCAAGCAGGCAGAAAGATTCGATTCATGAGCGAAAAAACAGATAAAATTTTAGTCCCGGCAATCCTTGCCCCAGCGGGAAACGAGGTCTCTTTTCTGGCTGCTGTAGCGGCCGGCGCGGATGCTGTCTATTGCGGTCTAAAGCAATTTTCCGCGCGCATGGAGGCGAAGAATTTTACCTTTGAAGAACTGGCCGATCTGACACGGCTCGCTCACGATAAGGGTATTAAGGTAAATGTAGCCATCAATTCACTTTTGAAACCGGACGAGCTTGAATCGGCGGGGAGGGCCCTGGATCAGTTGCAGCGCCAGGTTGAACCCGATGCCCTTATCATCCAGGATCTGTCGCTGGTCCAATTGGCCAAACAAACCGGATTTTCAGGTGAACTTCATCTGTCGACCCTAGCCAACGTAAGCTTTCCCGCTGCGTTGAAGCTCGTTCGGGAAGAACTCGGCGTCGACCGGGTCATCGTTCCCCGGGAACTGAACATCGACGAAGTAAAGGCTCTGGCCTCGGCCTGTCCGGAAGGTTTGGATTTGGAAATGTTCGTACACGGAGCGCTTTGTTATGGGGTTTCCGGAAGATGCTACTGGAGCAGTTTTCTGGGCGGAAAAAGCGGGCTCAGAGGACGGTGCGTTCAGCCGTGCCGCCGACTGTATGCTCAAAAGAATCAGTCCGCAAGGTTTTTTTCATGCCGGGACTTGAGTCTGGATGTCCTGGTAAAAACGCTTTTGACCATTCCCAGGGTTCGTGCATGGAAAATCGAGGGCCGTAAAAAAGGACCCCATTATGTTTATTATACGGTTAAGGCGTATCAGAATTTAAGAGACCTTGGACACGATCCCCAGACAAGAGCGGCGAGAAAGAAGGCAGCCTTGGAACTCCTTGGTTATGCGCTCGGAAGACCGGGCACCCACTATCATTTTCTGCCCCAGCGGGTGCAGAATCCGATAAAGCTGGACGAACAAACCGCCTCCGGACTTCTGATGGGTAAAGTCAAAGGAACGGAAAAAAATCCTTATTTCAGTCCCAGAGATGAGATCCTCCCCGGGGATGTGCTTCGCCTCGGATTTGAGGACGAGCCATGGCACCATATTTACCGGGTAAGGAAATTTGTACCATCAAGAGGGCGAATGTACATTAAGCTTTTTTCTCGAACCAGGCCCCGGAACGGGACTCCGATATTTTTGGTGGATCGTCGGGAAAAGGTTCTTGAACAATTGTTGACCGCTCTGGAGGAGGAGCTGAAACCGATCCGTCAATTACGGATTACGCCTTCGGATTTTCGTGTCAGATTGCCTGCCAGATCCGGAAAAAGGGCGCTGGGAATGACGCTTCATGTATTCCGGGGGCTGGATGTGCAAAAGATGAGAGGTTCGGAAGGAATCTGGCTGTCTGCCGAATCGCAGGAAAGGGTGCCCAGGGCGTTTGTACCAGGATTATGGTGGTGGATTTCTCCCGTTTTATGGCCGGCGGAAGAGAAAAAATGGATATCCCTCATTGGCAAAGTTTGTAAAGCCGGTGCGCGGAATTTCGTGCTGAATGCGCCCTGGCAGATCGCTCTTTTCCCGGTACGGAAAGGATTGAATTTCTGGGCCGGCCCATTTTGCAATATATCCAATGCGCTGGCGGTCAACGCACTGGTTTCTCTTGGTTTTTCAGGAATCATCGCAAGCCCGGAACTCGGGCATGATGATTATCTCCTACTGGCGCGACACAGTCCATTGCCGCTGGGAATAGTTGTTTCCGGGAACTGGCCGCTTTGCATATCTCGAATTGTTTCAGAAAACTTAAAAACGGAACAGGAGTTTATCAGTCCGAAGGGAGAAAGAGGCTGGGTCATACAATACGGATCGGATTACTGGGTCTATCCGAACTGGAAACTGGATATCAAAAACCAAAAGACGGATCTCCAGATAGCCGGTTACAGCCTGTTCGTCCACCTTATCGAGCCCCTGCCCGGAGGGCTTGTACTGAAAAAAAGACCCGGTATGTGGAACTGGGACCTGGGGCTTGAATGATTGCGGGTGGCAGCGGATTTTCGGTTTGAGTCTTGTTTGCACGCAGCCTGCAATTCGATACTTACGATGTGGAGAATGCAAATGAAAACTCTATCCATTTTTTTTGAATCCGTAACGGTAAAAATGAATACCGGTCCGGACATCTGCGATATTACCCCCGAACTGAATCGTTTAATAGAGAAATGGAATGTTGAAAACGGCACCCTTATCGCTACAATGATCGGCTCAACCGGGTCGCTGACGTCGATTGAAATCGAATCCGGTGCGTTGACGGATCTGAAGAATGCAATTGTGCGGCTTGCCCCCCGGCACTGGAGTATGAACATGAACAGGCATGGCATGATGGGAATGGGCACAGTCATGTTCAGGCGGCATTGCTCGGACCTTCCATTGCTTTGCCGGTCAGAAGCGGTCGGCTCAGGCTGGGTACATGGCAGCAGGTGGTTGCAATCAACCATGATAACCGCCCCAGGACCCGAACGGTTGAGGTGACGCTTTTGGGAATCGTGGGACAGGAAAATTTCATGAATACGGATCTCTTTCAGAATGCGTTAAAGAATGCGCCTGAATAAATCTGTGGCGTCTTATTCTTTACTTTCCCGGATAAAGAACAAAAGGATCGTTGAAACGGCTACAGCCGCGGAGGAAAAATAAAACAAAGACTTTAGACCGTAAAGTTTAACCATATATCCGCCCAGGGAAAGGCCGATCACAGAGGATAGGCTGACGATTGCATTGAACTTGCCGATGGTTTTTCCTCTTTTTTCCTTTACCGTCAGGTCTCCCAGGAGGGTCGTTTGTAGGCCGTGGTGAATATGAGCAGGTTTCTGGCGCTTGGCGAACTCAACGGTTCTCGACTTTTGCTCTGTATTTGATGTCCTGTTTGATTAATGCTTCCAGCGAAGCATCCAGGTGGTCCTTTCTGCAATCGAGTGTTTCTACATTCCCCTCTCTGACATATACCATGTACCTGCATCCCCCGAAACACATCGGCAGGTACTCGCACTCGGCACATTTGGCGTTTTTCCAGATACCGATTTTATATAAATCGGTATAATCCCGAACACCGGTCTGAAGATCTCCGATGGAAAAACCCTTTTGACCGATAAATGCGGGACACTTGTAAAGAACCCCGTCAAAATTGACGACGTATGCGTCTTTACTTTCAATCATGCAGGTCATGGGCCTCGGCTTCGGCGTGTTGTAGCCCTTTTTTAATATTTCTTCCCGAAGCAACGCCTCCGCCCGCACGATCCAAGGCTCGTATATAGATGTACAGCCTCCCTTGAAATGGTCGTGCAAAGGCCTTTGATCCGGGCCTTTCATTACAGGATCGAATTTTACCCCTCGAAGTCGATCCGGCGTCAGCCCCGAGCTCATCAGATAATCGAGAAGGAGCGGAAATTTTTCATAGTTGTGCGATTCATAATTCCCGCCGATACTGATGCTGACAAGATCACAGGTTTCTTGAATATTATGAATGATGGTATGAAAACTTCCGGCACCGGACTTGAATGGTCGATTGCGGTCATGGATTTCAGCCGGGCCGTCGATGGTTATCTTGACGTTTTCAAGACCGAGAGGGGCCAGTTTTTCGGCCACGCGCCTTGTAAGAAGAGAGCCGTTGGTAATGATGGTAAAACGGTAGGAAGCCCCTTTGCTTTCGATAAAAGATTGGATGGCCCGGGAAATGGAAACGATCCGGCCGGTGCTCAGCAGAGGTTCTCCTCCGTAAAAATCGACGAGAAGCGAGGTTTTATTCTCCGTGAATTTTTTCTTGATGAAGTCAACCACACCGGCCGCGGTTGTATCCGACATGTAAAGGTTTCCCTTCATGTCGCCTTCATAGCAGTAGGTGCAGGCAAAGTTGCAGTCCAGATTCAGTACGATCGTAAGGTTCAGCCCGGGACTGCGTTCATTGAAATCATCAAGGAAGCCGAAAACGGTTCGTTTTTCGGCTTCCCGATCCTCAACGATCATTCCAAGTCTGGCCAGCAACGCCGCATCGGAGGGAGAAAGAGAGGCGTTTTCTATCGAACGGAGCTTTTCTTCTTTCAGAAGAACGGTTGATCCCTGCTTGGTTGAAAAAAGGAGCAGATAACCCGGTTTTTCCTCACAGGGGTATACCTTGAGGTAATGAGAAAGCCGCATCAGTTTTGAGATGACGCCTTGAAATTAAAAAAATAGCGCGACACGTTTCCTTTTTAATACCATAATCTTACCGGGCCATAGGCACCCCAGCAGCAGGGCAGCCAGAGATCAATGGATCCCAGATCAATTCCTTCTTCGAGCACGACAATTTCTTTTTTCTCTTCTTTTGTTTCTGCTTTCATCGGTTTTCTTCCTTTTGTTGAAGGTTAATCAGCTTCTAAAAAAGCGCCTGACATTTTTTATCTCAGCACGGTATTTTTTAAACATGCAAATACTGTACCGTAATTTACGAAAAATGAAACTTTAAAAGCAGATGAATTAAAATTGATCCCGGTTCCCTATATGCCTGCAATAAAATTTGAAATCGCTCGCCAATTTATTAAAAATTGCAATAAAATAAGTCGGTTTTAAAAGTCAAGAAAAACATTGCGCAAAAGGGTAAAAAGTGCAGTTTTTTTTACACCCTGTAACCAAAATCGTACAAATTACTTATCGGCACGAATTGGATGGAACTTAAGCAGCGGATCTTAAAATGAAATCCGGACTCCGGCTTCCGCCCATCTTTCCGGATTTTTAGTTTCAATGTTTGTGTAGTAGGAGCTTCCGAAAAGGTTGTGGACCGTGAAAAAGAGTTCCGGCACGATTTTTTCTATCCGGGGGAATTTTTTATTCAGATTCAGATCCCAGATGAAATTGTCATATTTCGCGCCCCAGAAGTCAGGCAGATCCCAATCATTATAACGACCGAAAAGTTCCGCCCGGAAAGAGCGTCTGTCATCGTACCGGAGGCCGATGACGTAAGAGTAATTTTCATTGGCCCCCAATTCATTAAAAGGATCGATATCGACGTACGAAATCCCCGCCAGCAAAGAGAAACTATAAACCGGCAGAGTTTCGGCTTCGAGTTCGAAGCCCCGGCGTTTGACTTTTCCCTGATTTTCAATTCCGGTTGCTTCCCTGACAATTGCTTTGTCGAGTTCATGGTAAAAGGCCGTGGCTTTGAGCCATACGTATTTTGCGGCTGTTGATTCGGCACCCGCCTGAAATGACCAGACCTCTTCAGGATCCAGGGAAGGGTTGGAAATTTCTTTGCCCGAAAGAAAAGAAAGGGGCGGTATGGTAAAGCCCCTGGCAGCCGAAGCCCGGATGATGGAATCCTTGCGGATTTTGTAGGTCACTCCCAGGCTCGGGCTGACGAAGGAATCGGTAATATCGTTATCGTCAAAACGGATGCCGGGCGTGATGGAAAACGCACCGGTGGTAATCGTATCGTTCAGGTAAATCGCCCATTTGTCAATATCCGGATTGATTTCCGTTTCATCGGGAAATCCAAAAAGTTGAAGAAGAGATCCCGTCTGATAGGTTTCCTCCAGTTGGCCGCGACTGGTGTCCACTCCGAACACGACGGTGTTCATTTCGCCGGTCCAAACCAGTTTTGCGGTCCCTCCCCAGGTTTCCTCGTCAAACGCGTCTTTTTGAAACAGCGCTTCTTCCTGGCCGAAAGGTCCGAAAAACGGTTCCAATCCGAGGTTTTTATCGGTCCGGTTAAATTCCAGCCTGGATGTGTAAAGGGATACCCGGGTGGTGAGTTCCGGAGTCAGTTCGGCATCCATGCTGGCGGTGGCGAAAAATGTTCGGGCTTCCCCCCTGGAGGAATAATTGGCGCTTGGAAAATCTCCGAAATTTTGATCCGGTTCGCTGTAACCTCCATTCATATTCAGACTGATGCCTTTTGAAACGGGAATATTGAATTTTGCATAAAAGCTGTTGTTCTCAAAATCCCGTGATGCACTCAGGCCGTCGGATTCCTGCCGGCCTGCAAACAGGTAGTATCCAACCGATTTCACCTTGCCCGCAACATCGGCCCGGTAGTCCTGCGAATTTTTTTTCCCGTAGGAGGCCCGTACCGACCCGGTTGGTTTTTCATTGTCTCCGGTGGATTTGGTCAGGATATTGATCACCCCTCCCAGGGAGGAACCCCAGGCCGATGAAGCCGGTCCTTTAATGATTTCAATCCGTTCGATGATTCCTACCGGAATTGAATTGGTCTCGGCAACTCCTTCCGAAAGGAAATTCCAGGGAACGATCCCGTCGATCAGAAAAAGGACCTGCCGGTCTTCCGATCCCTGAATGGTAATTTTGGAGTTTGCGCCGAAATCCTGGCTATAATTTACAAAAACACCGGGAATTCGATTCAAGACCTCCGCCACCGTGTGGGCATTCATTTCTTCAATTTCTTTTGCCGTGATCACGGTGATGTTTTCCGCAACCTGAGAAATCGGCTTCGGGTGCCGGGTGGACGATACAACGAGATCCTTTTCATTATAAAACATGAGCAGCATCTGCATATCCGCCTCTGATTGGGCAAAAGCGGGTCGGCAGTATGAGGTTGCGAACAGGATGAAAAAAAACATCAAAATAAATTTTTTAAAAAAATCACTATACATATGAATCTTTAATGTGCTATGGGCCTAAATTTGAATAATTAAAGATAATTTTGCGTAATTTTCATTAATTATGGATAATTTAATCCAAAAAAATAACTCCTACCGACAATCCGCTGGTTTGTCAAGAAGTTCCAGTATGTATCCATCCCGAAAATTGCGCGGTTTCTTCAACTGATTCTCTTTGTCATTTATCGGTTGATCCGATGTATGGATTAAGTTTTTTGTTTCGCGGGTCGATTGGTATCACCGGAGAGAAAAACCATCCGGGATCTGGTGCATATAAAATCCGAAGTTCCGGACAATGATCCCGTTTTTTCGAATTGCCGATCATTATTGGTTATCGGGTCGGCTCCCTGTAAATCAGAATTGCATGTATTGTGAAAACTTATCGATAAGCGCCCATCCAAGCACTTATCCGACGCGTCATGATAAAAAAATTTCTTATCGCATTATTATTCCTAACCGTCTGTCTTCATTCGGCGGAAGCCCGACAGCGGAT
>JAHDSC010000074.1 GCA_018432925.1 Desulfobacterales bacterium
CTGTCTGTCGAGCCTCTTTCCCTCGGTGTTGAAAAGCACGGAAGAAAAGTTTTTTATAACGTCTACGATGCGAAATCGAATGGGGAACGGATCGGATGGGTGGTCAAAGCATCCGGTCAGGGGTATGCGGATAAAATCGAATTGCTGATCGGTTTGGATCCTCCAAATGAAAAAATAACCGGTCTGTTTATTCTTGAGCAGAAGGAAACGCCCGGTCTGGGAAACAAGATTGCCGCAGATTACTGGCGGAACCAGTTTATAAATAAAAATGTCCGCACGCCGCTTGTCGTCATCCGAGGAGGGGTAAAACCGGCCAACGGTATCGATGCCATAACCGGTGCGACCATTTCGTCAAGAACCGTTACCAATATTATTAATACGGCGGTCAGCGACCTCAGGGAGCCGCTTTCTCTCCACGCGGCATCCGTGTCCCGGGCAAAGGATGAACCATAATGGCCGATCAGCCCACGTCGATGGAAAGATTGATTCAGGGTATTTTGCCGGAAAATCCGGTGTACCGTCAATTGCTGGGGTTGTGTCCTACGCTGGCGGTAACCAGCGGCATGAAAGCGGCGATTACGATGTCGTGTGCCGTTGCTTTTGTTCTCTTGAGTGCCAATGTGATCGTCAGCCTGATACGGAATCTTCTGAAACCCCATTTGCGCATTGTAATTTTTACATTGACGATCGCAACGTTTGTAACGATTGCGGACCGCATTCTGGCGGCTTACATGTACCAGATGAGCAAGACACTGGGTCCCTATGTTCCCCTGATCATCGTTAACTGCATCATCCTCTGCCGTTGTGAAGTATGCGCCTCCAAACAACCCCTGCTTACCGCCGTATCGGATGCCGTCGGACAGGCTGCAGGTTTCGCACTGGCACTATCAAGCATTGCAGCCGTCCGGGAGATTCTGGGCACCGGGATGTTTTTTGAAATCCGCGTGTTGCCGACCTCCTGGCCGGACTGGGTGATTATGGTTCTTCCACCCGGTGCGTTTCTGACCCTTGGATTGCTTTTGGGTGCGGTCAACTGGATGGGTTCCCTGCATTCTAAAAATAGACAGGGAAAAGAGGGGGGTGAAAAAACATGAATTATCTGCTCGAAATCCTGCTGATCGGAATCGGGGCGGCTTTGATCAACAATTTCGTTCTCCATTATTTTGTCGGGATCTGTCCATTTATCGGCGTTTCAAGGCAAGTCGTCACGGCATTCGGCATGGGCTGCGCCGTGACATTTGTTATCAGCATTGCGGCATTTTTGAGCTGGACCGTCACGACGTATATCCTGGTGCCCGGTGCTCCCCTGTCCTCATGGATTGCGGAATTTTTTATATCCGCTGAGCGTGCGTCCCGCATTGACCTGACAATTTTGAGTTACATTGTTTATATTTTTGCGATTGCTTCATCGGTTCAATTCGTGGAAATGTACGTCCGTAAATTTTTTCCTCCCCTGTATCAATCTTTCGGCGTTTTTCTTCCCCTGATTACCACCAATTGCGCCATTTTATTCGCCTGTTTATTGATTATGGGTCATATCGTGGGGGTCGACAATCCCGAGGATGTCTGGGATCTGGGCAAATCGTTAACCCTGGCCGTTTTTGGGGGGGTCGGTTTTACCATCGCCATCGTGATCATGGCCGGCATTCGCGAAGAACTGGATTTTTGTGATATCCCCGGTCCGTTCAGAGGCGCTGCGATTACCCTGGTTGTGGCCGGTATTCTGGCCATGGCGTTTATGGGGTTTACCGGGGTGGATTCCGGTCTGAAAAAGGTTTTGACACTTTCTACGGTTGAGAAGACTATAAACGGTGATCATTTGGATCACATGAAAAACAATTAACCGGATGCTTTATTTGCGGGAATTTCAAGGTATCCGGAACGAATGAAAAAATTATGAATTGGGTGACAATCGGTCTTTCCGCCGGAACCCTGCTGGGAATGGCGGTAATTTTGACATATATTCTGGGGTGGGCGAACAAAACGTTTCGGGTTGAGGTCGATCCGCGCATCGCGGCGGTTCTTGACTCGCTGCCCGGTGCGAACTGCGGCGGGTGCGGCTATATCGGGTGTCGTGAATACGCGGAGGCGGTTGTTGCCGGCAAGGAGCCGGTTAACAAGTGTTCGGTGGGCGGAAAAGGTTGCGCGGCCGCACTGGCCGAAATTATGGGCATCGAACTGGCTGAAAATTATCCTTATCGACCCATCGTTCATTGTGGAGCCCATTACGGCGATCGCCTGGGCCGCAGTGATTATCGGGGGGAGAAGACATGCCTGGCGGCCAATCTTGTCACGGATGTTCAGGGATGCATTTACGGTTGCCTGGGATTCGGGGACTGTGAAAGAGCCTGTAAGTATGACGCCATTCACGTCGTGGATGGCCTTGCAACCGTGGATTACGAGAAATGCGTTGGTTGCGGGGCCTGCGCAAAGGCCTGCCCGAGAAACATTATTTCCATGACGCCTTTCAAGGCCGAGCAGATGCTGGCGGTGACATGCAGCAACAAAGATGTCGGCAGGGAGGTCATGGCTGTCTGCAAGGTGGGCTGTATCGGTTGCGGGGCCTGCGCCCGCATATCCAATCTGTTCCGACTCGAAGACAACCTCCCTGCGATCGATTATGAGGCCTACTCGCCGGCATGCTCCCTGGAACTGATGAAAGTCTGCGAAAAATGCCCGAGAAAGGGAATTGTATTCGTGGGAAAACCGACCGAGAAGGAAATAGCGGACACGGCACATGAACAACTTCCCGAGGTCGTCAAGCCGGATTTTAAAACAACGGTGGATGACACGGAGTGGCGAGGATAATTCTTTTCATATATCCTGCGGCATGGAGCGCAAGCTGGTTATGCCTGCACGTATCGATGCCGAACTGGAAGCAACCGATTTTCGTATATCCGCGAGGAGCGCTTGCCGAGGTGTTGTAACCACAACGAAACGGTCTGCATTTTCAATTGATCGCCCCATGGTAAAAGACACGTCCCCGATTCCGGGCGGCAAACAATTAAATAGTCCAGCGTACCTCCATTCAAAATCCTTCACCGGCGAATCATATGATATTTCATCTTCGGAAAGCGCTTTGCGGCCCCTGGTTTCATGGTTCAGATCGTAATTTTGAAAAAAACAGGGATCAGACTCCACCGGTTAAAAGAAAACATCGCCGCATCTTATGATATTTTCTGCAAGGATAGCGCGTCCTGAGGGCATGCGGTTACGCACTGTCCACAGCCGGTGCATCGCGAAGGATCCACATGCGCCTTCGGGTTCAGGGTAATCGCTTCCCTGGGGCAGACATCCCGACAAACGCCGCATCCGTTGCATTCGTTGGAATCGACAACCGCTACCATGGAAACAGAGGGTTGCTTTCCTCCGAATTCCGCGATCCGCCGCCGGATTTCGTTAAGCTGACGCTCCAAATCTTGTGCCTGCGCTTTCAGATCCTCGATTGGTTGCCCGGTAAACTGCCGCTTCGGCGGCGTGATCGACGGGCTGCCCGAAGCCATTCCCATTCCCCGGCCCATGCCTCTTCCTGTGCCTCTTCCCATACTTCTTCCGCCACCCGTTCTCATGCCGGAATGACTCTGCGTGCTGGGTGCGGAGGCACCCGTCATCACCCCCGTTTTGTACTGTCGGACCGCCTGGCGTACCGCACCCCCGACACCGGTGATCACCTGAATTCCGGCCGCGCCAAACGTCTGAAAGGCGTTCGGACCGCAATTACCGGTCAATACAACCGATACATTTTTATCCGCCATCATCTGCGCCGATTGTATGCCCGCGCCGCCGCCCAGCGAAATATTGGGGTTTGGAACGGCCTCAAATTCCATGGTATCCGGATCGATAATCAAAAAATAAGCGCAACGACCGAAACGTCCCTCCACCGAATCATCCAGGGAAGGGCCCGTTGATGTGACTGCAATTTTCATTCTTTTTTTCCCCTCATTTAAAGTGTTTCCTAAGAGTATCCCAAATTTGATGCATCGCCTCAAATGCCGGCCCCTTACCATATTCGATAATGGTTTTGCCCGCAATCAGTGCATCATTCACGTTTTGATCAAACGGTATTCTGGCTATGACACGGGAGCCCGTGTCCTTGGCAATGGTTTCGATTCGCCCGGCTTGAAAGGCATTCAGGTCCGCCTTGTTAATGATGATAAAGGCGGGAATGCCGAAATGACGGGTGAGATTGATTACCCGTTCCATATCGTGAACACCGGAAACCGTCGGTTCGGTGACAATCAAAACCCGGTCCGCTCCGCTCAGAGAAGCGATGACCGGACAACCGGTTCCGGGAGGTCCGTCACCGAGAATGTTTCCCTTTTTCAACTTTTTGGCAAGGTCTGCGGCGACCGTGCGTACCCGGGTCACGAGTCGTCCCGAATTTTCTTCCGCGATACCCAGACGTGCATGCACCATCGGGCCGTAGTCCGTGCCCGATACATACCATTTGCCGACCATCTTCGGCTCGGTGGAGACCGCATCAAAGGCGCATACATACTCACAGAGACCGCACCCTTCACAGGCAAGATCATCAATTCGGCAGATTGCCTTTCCTTGATCGTTGCGTGGTCCGTTGCAGCGGATCGCGTGAAAATGGCAGAGTTCGGCACAATGGCCGCAGCCGGTGCATTTTAATGGATCAATCATTGCTTTTTCTCCACCGACAAAATCGTGTACTTCCCGGATCGTCGGAAGAAGAAGCAAATGCAGATCGGCGGCATCTACATCGCAATCCGCCAGTACGTTGCCGGCGGCGAGCATTGCCAAAGAAGCGACTATCGTGGTTTTCCCCGTACCTCCCTTGCCGCTGATAATGGTGATTTCCTTATAATCCGATGCATCGCCGGTGGAAAACGGAGTCGTCGATCCCATCTTAACGGCAAATCCTTCGTCTTCGGGTGGTGGGGGAGGCCGGGTACCGACCAGATTGGAAATCCCATTAAAAATGGCCAGGAGGTTTTCCTTCCATTCAGGGAATCGGGTCGTAAGGATTTCTCCGCTGGAATAGGTTTCGGCGTATTCACGTTTAAAGGGGATTCTGCCGATAACGGGAATCCCTATACGATCCGCATATTCCGCAATGATGGTATCCGTTCCATCGGAGCGGTTGATCACAATACCGGTAGGTACCTTTTTCTTGAGCGTGAGCCCTACCGCCAGTTTGAGATCGTTCAGGCCGAAGGGAGTCGGCTCCGTTACCAGAACCGCTGCGTCTGAATCCGTAACGGTTTCGACCACCGGGCATGAAGTGCCCGGTGAAGCGTCAAGAATATTAACGGCATTCGGATCGATATATTTTTTCACGCTTCGAATAACGGCAGGCGCCATTGCCTCCGCTATATTCAAAACCCCGTATGCGAAAAAAAACGGCTGGTTCTCCGGTGCGACCTTCACACGGCCGATTTCAACCGGTTTTTCTTTAAGGGCTTTTGTCGGGCAAACATAAGAACAGACCCCGCACGAATGGCAGAGCTCGTTGAAGATCAACACCTTGTTTTTTATAATTGCGATCGCGTTGTAATGACACGCCGCGGCGCATTCCCCGCATCCCGTGCACAACGCCTCATCCCACTCCGGTTTCATTACCTTGACGGGTTCTTCCTCGGTGAATGGAGGCTGAACGAAAAGATGATCATTCGGTTCCTCCACGTCACAATCGAGAAGACGGACGCTATAACCGGAATCAGCCAGTGCATAAGCCAGGTTGACGGAAAACGTGGTCTTGCCGGTCCCGCCTTTGCCGCTTGCAATTGCTATATTCATTTGAAACAGACTCCCGATACGTTTTGGGCGGTTAGGAGCGATTCCTCAAAAGTTTCCGAGGAATCGCTCCGAGTAAAACCCGAATTCATTATTCGTTTGCCTTTTCCGCCTCCAATTCCGCGATACGCTTCTTGATCCCTTCCAGCGAGTCCGCAAGATATTCCGCTTGGTCTTGAAGAGCCGCTATTTCCTGCTGCCGTGACGGCATTGCGGCATAAGGCGCGCCATAAGGCACATCGTAACCGTACGGGGCATAAGGAGCTGCATAGGGTCCGCCATAAGAAAACCAGGGTGCGGCCCATCGCCTGCCGCGTCCTCCACGGAAACCATAGCCCAAACCGCGACCGAAACCGAACCTACGGCCGAAACCCGGATTGGCAAATCCGGGCGCCGCATATCCGGAACAATACCCTGCGGCACGTCCTGTCATGGGTCCCATTCCCGCGGGACCTGTTCCATCTCCACCCGGCATAATATCCTCCTTTCTTACAATTTAGTTAAACCGTAACGGCGAGCGAATCGAAAATTAGATAAAAAGTCCTTACGGTCAAAGATTTCCCGCGACTTGCCGCAGGAAATCTTCAATTATATTTTTTGAAACCGCATCCGTCTATTAAACCGGTTTCGGCGTCTGTTTCGACATCCAGGCATCCGGAAAATCCGGCTTACCGGCATTTGCTTCAGATAGGCGTCAAGGATCTCATTTGCCTCACCCGCGACAAACGGAATAATCCGGATACCGCAGGCTTCAATCATGTTTGCAAACAGGTGCGAGACGGCTCCGCAAATCAAAACCGTTACGCCCAGCTCAAACAGGGTAGCCGCCCGGTAAAAAGGCAAATCAGGCTGAAAAGGTTCATAGCGCTTGCCGACAATCATTGCGTTTTCGATTTCCGCGATAAGCAGCATTCGCGCGGAATCGAAAACCGGAGAGATTCGATTTTCCCAAACGGTAAGAGCCACTTTCATTTTTGGATTCCTCTTACATCTTTAATTTCGCAATTCATGTGCCAAAACCAGGAACATTGGGTTCTCAAGAAGGAAAATGTAGATAAAACAAAAAGTTATATGGATTTCAAAACCTAAGGGGAAATGATGAGATTTGCGATGATGGTAGTATGAGTGCGACTGTGAAGACTATCAGAGTTGCGTTGATGCAACTTTAACAAGTTTTTTGCGATTGGATCGACCATCGATTTCCGGGAGATCGATGCCGAGGCTTTTAATTTTCCTGAACAGGGTGGTTTTATGCATACCGAGGTCACGGGCGGTTGCCAGTCGATTGTAGCTGTTTCGTTTGAGCGAATCTAGGATCGCATGAGTTTCTACTGATTTCAAAGCGGCGTCAATTGTTTCATGGACGGGCGCTCGTGGAATCGGGTTTATCAAGGAGTCCGGCAGACAGTTCGGTTCGATCCGACCTTTAGGACAAAGCACGAATGCATGCTCGATGATGTTTTCCAATTCTCGAATATTGCCGGGATAATTGTGAGACATGAGAAGGGATAGAGCTTCCTGTCGGATTCCTGCGACGGTTTTTCCGCGCAAAAGATTGAGCCGGTTGATAAAGCGGTCTACAAGCAAAGGGATATCCTCCTTACGCTCCCTCAGGGGGGGGAGCGCCAGCGGCACTACGTTTATCCGGTAAAAAAGATCCTGCCGAAAAGCTCCCGTTTTTACCATATCGGCAAGACTTTTGTTCGAAGCTGCAATAACGCGTACATCCGCTTTAACCGTCCGTGTGGCTCCAAGCGGGTGGAATGTTCGCTCCTGAAGCACACGAAGAAGCCGCACCTGGAAGGCTGCGCTGACATCGTTGATTTCATCCAGAAAAATGGTTCCGCCTTCGGCAAGTGCAAAATATCCCGGTTTGTCTTTTATGGCGTTGGTAAAGGCACCGGCCTTGTACCCGAACAATTCCGATTCCAGCAAGGTGTCCGGAAGAGCACCGCAATTGATGGCGATAAACGGCTTCTGGCGGCGAGGACTCAACTCATGGATCGCCCGGGCCAGAAGCTCTTTGCCGGTCCCCGTTTCTCCCTGGATTAATACTGTGCTGTCGCTGTCTGCGACCTGGGGGAGAACGGTAAATATTTTATGCATGGACGGACTGCGGCTGACCATGTCGCCTACCTGAAAACGTGCATCCAGTTTTCTGCGCAGTTCCTCAACCAGGCTCATATCGCGGAAAGTCTCAACCCCGCCCACCACCGTACCCTTCTCATCCTTGAGCAACGAAGTGCAAACGACGACCGGGACGCGATTTTTTTCGTAATTTACAATGTATGTCGATGAGTCGACAAATGGTTTCCCCTGTTTCATCGTGCGTCGCAACGCACAGTCCGTTTCACAGATACTGGAGCGAAAAACCTCCCAGCAGTGTTTGCCGATGGCTTCTTCACGGGGGATTCCCGTAATTTTCTCCGCGGCCCGGTTAAATGAGGTGATACGCCATTTATGATCCACCGTGAATACCCCGTCGGAAATACTTTCGAGAATAATTTCCGTGACGCCCGGAGGGATTTGTTTAAAATCGCCTTTTTTCATTGTCTGTTATTTTTGCTGATTTTCCTTTTTTTTCTTTTTTTGTATTTTATCATTTTCACCCTCCTGGAACAAGGGGCTTGCCGACATGGGTTTATCGGATCGATCCGGCAACAAGATTTGCCGGGAAATCATATTTTTTGAAAGACTCTTATCATTCATAGCCTTTTGGAAAGTTCAAGGTTTCTCGTCGGTGAAAACGTATTCCGTCTATCTTGTAGGTAGTTTTCGCATGTAGAACTTCCGTCCGTCATATTCCATCTCGATGAGTTGATTCCGGTCGATCATGCGGTTTACAACGAACCAGTCGGCACCGGCTTTTACCAGGAACGCATCTACCGCCTCTTTCCGCATGGGATGAACAGCGGTGATACTCAAAAGGTCCTCCTCGACATTGCCCGTGAAAGCAAAGGCGTTTCCCTCATATCCGATCAAATACTCCACAGGGCTGACCTGTTCACGAAGTATATGAAAAGCCCGATGGATGGTTTCCTCGTCGGGAGGTTGCACCCACGCTTCCGCGGGCGGCCTGGTCGGGACGGATAGATAGGCCCTCGCAGGCCTTAATCGAGCCAGAAAGTCCGCGATTTTCCGGATATGGTCATCGCCGTCATTGACGCTTTTAACAAGCATGGTCTCCGTCACAAGCTCCCCGCCAAAGGTTTTTGAAAACTCAAGCGCTCCATCGAGAATCGCCGGAAGGGACAGGGCCCCGATGGGCCGGTCGATTCGGCGCCAGACCTCTGCCGTTACGGAATCGATCTTCAGGGAAACCCAATCCGCTTTCATCAGTTCCTCTCTCACATCCTCACGCCATATCAGGGAGGCATTAGTGATCACTGCGACCTTTATCCCCAAAGGTTTCAATAAATCGATCTCCTGGCCGAGATGAACATCCAGAGTCGGCTCTCCGTCCGGTACAAAGGCGAGGTAGTCGATCGATTCTCGCTTTTCTCCGGCTTTTTTAACCTTTTCCCGGACAGCATGCAGGATTTCCATCGGCTTATGGAACGCACGGCGCTCGGCCTGCATTTTTATGGTTCGTCCCAGCTGGCAATACACACAGGCATAGGTGCACACCTTCGGCGGAATATTGTTAATTCCGAGGCTATGCCCTAAACGCCTTGATGGGACCGGCCCAAACACGATCATGTGGTTGACCTCCTCGAAAACCGCCGCTCATTTAAATATCGATTATTTGCGGCACATCGGGTTGTTGGATTTTTTTAATAAACCGGCCCATATTATTTCTTCACAATTGCTTTCGATCTCTTGCCGGTTTGAGTGGTTCTTTTTCCTGTAATCATGAATTTAGGGCGCATATCCGGCCATGCCGCCTTACAGTCCGAGGGAAAAAAGGGCGACACCCACCACCAGTCCGAAGAAAAGATTAAAAGCCTTGATAAGCACGGAATCCTTGATGCTGTAAGAAAGCAGGGGGAGCATTCCGTGACCGTCCTGGACAAAAGATGCGGTGAAAAGAACGGAAAAAGGCACCATTCCCTGTGCATACATCATCACGAATATCAGATGAGGCCCCGATTCCGGAACGATTCCGATAAGAGCCCCGATCAGAAGAACCCACATCATATGATCCCGGACAAAGGATTCCAAGTTCCAAAAAGCCAGACCCAAATGAACAAACAGCAAGGCCCCGAATGTCCACAGGAAGACCCGAAAAAGATGCTTCTTTATGATGTGATCCCAGATGTGGACCAACAGGTACGGCTCAGAGACAATCATCGTAACATATAAGGAACAAACGGATAGGATTACAAAAGTAATGCGTTTCCAATTCCAATCGGTTGTGCCGATTGTCCCAAGGAGCAGCAGTATCAAACAGGAGCCGAAAACTAGGAGTAAAAGAAAGCGTGTGAAAGAAAGTGGATGAAAATTTTGTGAAATATTCCGGATGCTGAAAATTCTATTACCTTCCTCTGTTTTGTTCGTGCCGGAAAGGCAAAGCTCACAAACGGTTTTACTGCACGATTCACATGGAACAATATGAAAAATTCCGATCAACTTATCCGTTACCCAGGCAAAAAGGATTCCGGATACGAACAGCAGTCCGAACAGTGCCATGGCTGTTCCCGGAAATTCCGCAAGCATCACAAACGCCTCATCTCCGGAAGTGGCAATCATTCCACCCACAATGGCGCCGAAAGAGATCATTCCGTGAACATAAAGCGTTACGTTCATGAAAGCCCCCAGGCAACCCGGGGTGGAACCCAAAAAAGAGGCGAGGGTATACTGGCGCCACCGGCCGCCTTGCATAACGCTTGAGATCCGTCTTTGGGTGACCATATCCAGAAAATCAACCAAAAGCATCACCACGAATACGAAAAAGCTTATCATTACGGCATGCTTGAAGATAGAAAGTATTTCCATACCTTTTACCTCTTGATATCAATCGATTTGTCAAAATTTACGAGAAGCGGTTACCGTGGGTGCGTACATGCTCACTCCATCGAGAAGCTTTCTTTTTCCACGCGGGAGGTCGAAACATATCCTTTTGCTGAAGACTCAGTCGAATATTTTCCGAAGGTTGATTTCAGCAGGAAAACCGGATGACCGATCTTCTCCGGGATTGAATTTTTTTTGATCGGCTGTATAAAAATGCGGACAAACAGATCCCCCGGGTTTGCCCGTGGGTATCCATTCGGCTCATTCGGCCCGATAATTTGGCTTGTTTCCCTTTTTATGTTTCCCGAATTTTTTCATCGAGTTTCGTGTTTTTTCGAATTTTGAAATCATCCGGATTTCCCGACCGTAAACGTAAAATCGGCACCCACCCGACACGGGAAACACTGCCCCGGAAAGGCCGACCAAAGTTCAACCGTGGCTGCCGGGCCGGTGCAATGGCCCGGACATAGACGCTCCACCTTAAGCCGCCGAAGGGCATCGATTGTCCGACTTACACGTTCGCGGGAGGCCGATACAAGATGCATGCCTCCGATCACCGCATGAATCGGCCGATCGCATGTCAAGCGCTTAATATATTGCAGCGTATTGATTATACCCGAATGGGCGCAGCCGATAAGAACCACCGTGCCTTGAGAGGATTCAAAAAAAATTGCCTGATCGTCAAGCAAAGGATCCGGATTCCGAAGCTCTTTATCGAGATAGAATGGTCCGCCGGTGTCTTCGAATTCCGTATCGCGCGGGATTTCGCCGGTTGCATAAATGCCCTCGAAAATTTCTGTCGGCTGATCCGTCCACACCAATCTTTTTACCTGGCGACGGATTGTTTTTTCATCCAGACCGGGAATGCCGATGGAACGGCTTGTCCCGTCATCGTCGGGGGCGTATTTCGGTTGAAGGGCAGAGGGATGAAGATAAATGTCCGGTTCCCTGACTGCGGCCAATAGGTTTCTCAATCCACCGGTATGGTCATAATGCCCGTGGCTCAGCACGATCGCATCGATTGGATCGAATCGGACCTGAAGCCTTTCCGCATTGTTGATAAGAACATTCGCAAGGCCTTGTCCGGTGTCAAAAAGCAAATGGCGTGAACCGGTGTCGATCCAGAAAGAGATCCCATGTTCCGCCAGCATCCCATGGCCGTGGGCGGTATTTTCAACCAATATTTTAATGCGGATGGTATGGCTCATTTTTTACCTCGATTTGCTTTATTTTGCCATTTCAGCAATTCGTGTGCCAAGACAGGCAAAATACTTCCGATTAAACTTTATATGAAGTTATATCCAATTGTTGTGGAATGTCCGGAATGGCAATGCTTCTGCGGAATGTCTGGATAAAACAGCAGAAATGCAACTGTATTTCTAGAGATGGTTATCATGCGATGTGACGGGTTTTCATTGAACCGGAATGCCCCTCGATCCCTGAAATGCGGATGCGAAAGACGAACCGACGGCACGTTCCCATCGATCGTTTCTATATAATATCCGCCCCGATATAGCGATTCCGGTAGGTTTCATCGAAACCTTCCCGGTCCATCTTCACGGCAAGGGGTAATTTTTCCATTAAATCCTGAGCGGTTATTCCATCTTCACCTTTCTCTTCAGCCGCCAGATCCCCCGCGACTCCATGAATAAACACGCCTTTTCGGACGGCATCACAAACAGACATCCCCAGCCCGAACATTCCGCTGATGGCCCCAGCCAGAACATCCCCCGCACCGGCCGAAGCCATTCCGCAGTTTCCGCTCAGATTGATAAAAACCCTCTCATCCGGCAACCCGATCAAGGAATGCGCGCCCTTCAGAACAATCACGGCGTTCAAGTCCCTGGCGCTGTGCTGCAGGATATCGATTTTATGGATCTCGATTTCGTTTACGCTCTTGCCCGTCATTCTTGACATTTCACCCAGATGAGGCGTGAGAACCGTTTCCGCGTTTCTATGCCGAAGGATTTGCTGCAGGTCTTTGCATACCGCTGTAATCCCGTCTCCATCGATGAGGAGCGGTTTTTCGATCTCTTCCGCGAGTTCCCGGACAAGCTGCCGGGTTTCTTCATCCAAAGAAAGCCCGGGACCGATCACTACCATATCCATTTTTTCCGACAGCTCCAGCAAGGCATTTTTATTCTGAAGGGAGATGCTTCCGGAAGCGGTTTCTTTTTGCGGTACGAGGACAATTTCACTTCCTTTATTTCCGATAAATGGGATGATCGATCCGGGCGCGGCAAGCCGGGAGTATCCGCCGCCGGCTTTAAGAAAAGACAATGCGGCAAAATAGGGGGCACCCATATAACCGGCTGCGCCTGCAATAAAAAGAACCTCTCCGAAATCTCCCTTATGACCATTTTTAGACCGGGGAGGAATTTCCGGTGTGTGGTTCGTCTCTATTTTCAGTGAATTGTAAATAGAAGGAGGAAAAGAGATGTGGGTAACAAATAACTTTCCACACCGCTCATATCCGGGGTAAAGAATATTTCCGATTTTCGGAAGGCCGAAGGTCACGGTGTAATCGGCCCTTACCGACTTTCCCATTATTTCGCCGCTGTCGCCGTTCACACCGGATGGAATATCCACGCTGAAGACTTTCGTGCCGCTTTCATTGATCCAATCAACAACTTCTCCATGCAGCCCTTTGATTTCCCGGACGAGGCCGGTGCCGAAAATTGCATCGACAATGGCGTCACAATGATACATATCGCTTTTTATCATTTCGATGGATTCGATCCGGCGTGTTTCAACGGGCAGTTTCCGCACGATGTCCATGTTCATTTTTGCCGCCCCTTTGAATTGATTCAGATCGCCTAAAATAAAAACCTTAACGTTTCCCCCGTCGGAGTGAATTTTTCTGGCAATAACAAGTCCATCACCGCCATTATTCCCGATACCGCAAAATACGATATAGTTTTTACCCTTGATGCCGGTCTCCTTTGATAAGACTGCGTATGTTGCCATCCCGGCATTTTCCATCAGGAGTTCTTCCGCGATGCCGAATTTTTCAATGGCGGTTCGATCCAGTTCTCTCATTTCAGTGACCCTGCTGATTTTCATGCTTTACCTCTATTTAAGTGAAAAACTCCAATCATTTGACGGAACGGCCTTGTTTGTAACCCGGCCGCCGGATCATCGGGAGGTTGGTTTTTGAGATTTGACGGGTAAACCGCTCCGTTTTTCATAACCGTCGGCAGGATGCGATCCGAGCGGTCTTTCATTGGATATCTCCCGCACTCTTTCCAGATGCCTCCGCGGGACCGCGTGAACCGCTTCCGGTCTGTTTGGTTCTGCCCGAACCATCTTTTCATCGTACGCGCAAAAAACTATTCGCATTCTTGAGTTGTGCTTGTTTGTTTTCCATGTCTTACGAAAACTTGAATGACCGGTATTACGATCCTGGCCCATGCTTTACAGTTTGACCTTTAGGCCTTTTGCCTGCAGATATTCCTTGACCTGGCGGATACGCAAGAGACGATAATGAAAGACGGAAGCAGCCAGCAAAATTTGTGCTTTCCCTTTCGTTGCTCCTTCGTAAAAATGTTCCAGTTTCCCCGCGCCTCCGGATGCGATCACCGGCAGATCCACGGCTTCTGCGATGGCCCTTGTGAATTCCAGGTCATAGCCGGCTTGTGTGCCATCCCCGTCCATGCTTGTTGGAAGAATCGCACCGGCACCCAGTTCCTGACACTCCTTCGCCCATTCGACGGCGTCTTTGCCTATTGCCCGGGTGCCGCCGGAGACGACCAGTTCAAATCCGGAGGGCATTTTTTTATTCCTTTTGGCATCAATGGCGACGGTCACCTTTCCCGAGCCGAATGAGTCCGTTGCCTGCCGGACAAGATCCGGATCTTTAACCGCCGCGCTGTTCATGGAAATCTTATCCGCACCCGCCTGCAATACCCGTTCAATATCGTCCAGAGTGGAAATGCCGCCGCCTACGGTCAATGGAATATCGATAACCGAGGAGACCTTCCGGATCCACTCGAGTCTTGTCTTCCGGTTTTCCAGGGTGGCGGCGATATCCAGTATCGCCAGTTCGTCTGCTCCTTCCTTTTGATAAAAGGCCGCATTTTCAACCGGATCGCCTGCATCTTTCAGATCGACAAAGTTGACACCCTTTACGACTCGTCCTTCTTTCATATCCAGGCACGGCATAATTTTTATGATGTCCATCACATTTCCTTTCTCAAGCGGATTGGTCGGCAATATTAAAAATGGATGATTCCCGGCTGCAAGGAGCGGGGAATCTTTGTTTGTAAGGACTTTCGATCGATTTTCCGGTTCGCTCATTCGCCCGCCGGCAGGCATTGAGTTTCCGGGATTCGATATCCGATCGGTCGGCAGGCTCAGGAAGACGCCTTCTGCAGGATAATCGTATCCTGCACGATAAAAGGCGTGGATCGCAGGCCGATGCTCATTTTTTTTACCCAGATTCTGGCCATTGTGATCGCTTTTCCCTCCAGATTCACGATATTCGGCAACTCCTCCACATAAGAGATATCCTCGGCTCTGAACTCGTAATAAAAAGTGTTCGAACTGTAAGGGTCGATGACCAGGATGATTTTTTCGGAATCGTAGGGGTGCTTCTGGGGGGCTCCCGAAAAAGGCACATGCGTTCTGCCGAGTTGCTTCAAGTCCCTTGGCTTTTTATAGGCTTCGATTTCGAGCTTTTCAGCCCCTTTCAGTAAAGTTGTAATCGGCATGGTATCCGCCTCCTTATAACTCGTTTAAATACCTTGCCTGATGCGTAACGCAAGAAGAACTGTTTTTCAACAGTGATTTTCCAATTTTCATCATTTAAGGCTTAGTCTCAGGGAAATACATGAGGCAACACCGAAATCCTAAAACCAGGTGCCGATTCCAATGCCGAAATGTATGTTCGGTGACGTTCGACCATTCAGAGGCCAAAGTTTGATTTCGAGGATTTCTCCTGTCGGGTATTTATAATTAAATCCATTGATCGCCCGGATTTCAGCTCCCGTCAATCTTCCCAGAACGGTCAGCGACATCCCTTTTTTGTATATCTCCGGATCGAGAAACTGATTGGATTGAAGAAGATAGCGGCCCCCCGACGGGCCGTTTTCCAGCGGCCGTTCTTGTCGGCTTAGAGTCAAATGGAGGACCGTGATTTCAGAAAAAGCGGGAGAGGCCGTAATTTCTAAAATTTTACCTCCAAGCAGAAAAATTTTTCCGATATGTTCATCCGGATTGCGCTGAAGATCTGAAAACGAGCCATGAAATGTTATGCGGGATCGTCCCTGACGAGAAACCCCCGTTGCGCAGCCGATGGCAAGCAAGGTCAGACAGATAAAAATAATGATTCCGCTACGTATGGATACCATGTTCGTCCCCTTATTGCATGATTTCAGTACCCAATCGAATCGGGTACCGTCGGTTTTCCCGCCGGAAACTTTTGAGCGTTTTTTTTATTGATGATTCCAGAGCAAGGCAAATCGTCTTGCGATCTCACAATGTATTTCCATGCCGATCCGAAGCGCATCATCATTAAAGTCAAAAGCCGGATGATGACAGTGAGGATAGTTCAACATTTCAGGAGGTCTGATTCCAAGGAACCAGTAGGTTCCGGGAACCTGTTCCGCATAAAAGGCAAAGTCCTCGCAACCCATCAGCGGCGGGTAATTTTCTTTTACCGATCCGATCCCGCACACGTTTTTTGCAACCTGTTCGAAAAGTGCCGTGCTTTTTTCATGGTTCATGAGTACCGGGTAATCCTTTTCGACATCCACGGAAGCTTCGGCTTGAAATGCACCGGCGACCTGCTTCGACATACGGTCAATCCGTTCAGCGGTTTTTTCAAGCAACTCGGGCTTCAGGGAACGAAAGGTTCCTTCCAGGACGGCGGTATCCGGAATGATATTGGTAGCCGTTCCCGCATGAAATTGGGTAACGGTTAAAACCAGGCTCTCCATCGGATTTGTCGAACGAGACACAATGGATTGCAGAGCGATACCCACCTGCATTCCGATGTGTACGGGATCGATGCAGTTGTGTGGATAGGCGGCATGTCCGCCTTTACCATGAATGGTGATTTTAAAATTTGCGCTTCCAGCCATTGCCGGTCCGCGGCAAACCCCGACTTCTCCGATCCTCAGCCCTTTGCCCGGATAGCAGTGAAGTCCGAATATCGCATCGACGGTCGGATTTTCAAGACAGGATTCCTGACACAATCGCCGGGCTCCGGCACCGAACTCCTCCGAAGGTTGAAAGATGAATTTGACGGGGCCTTTCAACTCATCCTGAACAGCGGATAACACGAGAGCGGCTCCGACCAAACACGCCGTATGACCGTCATGACCGCATGCATGCATGTATCCGGTATTTCGGGAGGCATATGGCTTGTTTGTTTTTTCCTGAATGGGGAGACAATCCATGTCCCCTCGAAGCGCAAGGCATGGCCCGGGTTTGTCTTTTCCCATCGTTGCAATAATTCCGGTTCCGGCCACTCGTTCCCGTATTTCTAAATTCGGGATTTTTTTTAGTTCCTGCATCACCTTACGGGCGGTCTCGAATTCATGAAACCCGGGTTCGGGATGGGAGTGAATCCGGCGCCGAAGCGTAATCATGGAAGGAACGATTTCGTCTATGAGGGGCTTGATATCTTTCATTTGCGATTACCGGCTCTTCTTAAGATATATCTTCCATTTGAACCGATTACGGGACCATTCGTGAGATCCGGATGTCATTTCGTCAAGTTTACGATCGCTCGGCCTTTATGCTTTCCTTGTAAAATCAGTTCGATTCGTTGATCCAGTTCTTGCAGGGAGACTTCGGAAGTGATGAGGTCAAGGTGCTCGGGTTTCCATTCTTCGGAAAGCTTTTGCCATATTCGGAGCCGGATATCCTTCGGGCAGTTAACGGAATCAATTCCCAGAAGGCTGACGCCTCTCAAAATAAACGGAAATACGGTGGTGTTCAGTTCCGCGGATGCGGCATTGCCGCAGCAGGTGACTGTTCCCCCGTATTGCATCGATTTAATTACGGTTGCAAGGATATTGCCCCCGACCGTGTCAATGGCGCCCGCCCAGCGCCCCTTCAAAAGCGGCCTCCCGCTGGCGTCGTTGGTTTCGTCCGCACTTATGACCTCCTTCGCCCCCAGATTGATGAGATATCCTTTTTCATCCAGTTTTCCCATTGCCGCAACGACATGGAACCCGGATTTTGCAAGAATAGACAAAGAGATACTCCCCACACCGCCGGAAGATCCCGTAACCAGAACTTCCCCCTGATCCGGGGTAACGCCGTTTCCGGTGAGTTTGTATACGGACAGGGCGGCAGTGAAACCGGCCGTACCGAACACCATGCTTTCCCGTAAAGAAAGTTTTTCGGGCAGTTTTACCACCCAGTCGGCCGGCACCCGGATATATTCCCCGTAACCGCCGGGAGTATTCATACCCAGATCGTAGCCTGTCACAATCACTTTGTCTCCCGGATGAAAATTTTCGCTGAGGCTCTCCTCAACGATGCCTGCCGCATCGACACCGGGGGTATGCGGATAATTTTTTGTGACTCCTCTGTTTCCGGATGCGGAAAGGGCGTCTTTATAATTCAAGGAGGAATAACCGACCCTTATCAATACATCGCCTTCCGGCAATTCATCCAGGGATTTCTGGGCGATCTCTCTGATAAATTTTTTTTCTTCGGTTTCCCTTACGATCATTGCTTTAAATTTTTTTTGATTCATAACGTTTTTCTCCTCTTCGGCAGATGGTTATAAGTTCAAAAAAACTGTTTTTCGATACATCGAGACACCGTCGAAACGTTACTCATCAAAGTGCCCGATACCGGAAAATTCCCCAAAAATGAAATCGGCAGGAGAGTTTCTGAAAATATGATCCATATCCCATGAGAGTGGTTCAACCTTTTCGTTGCGATTGTAAATCTCTGGAAAAGGAGGTCTGAAAAGCAAAAGCTTATCTAAAAGAATGTCTTCGCTTATGCGTAGAATAAAGAAAAAGATAATTGGAAGCGGTTCCAGAATCTGCCCCTGGGTCCGATCTCCCGGGGGGGAGGGGAACGTTCCATTCTAAAAAAAGGAAACTACCTTAGCCCGCTTTGATCTAGCAGGGTGTTGAAAAACTGCGCCTGAGGCCGCCATTCAGCGTTGCACGGCTCTCTCCAATGCTCACATATGCTTGATATGCTGCGCTTGTCGCTTCGCCGCGCGCCTTGCCTGACGGCCTGATTCTTGTTTTTCAACACCCTGTTAAAGACGATTCTAAAATCTTATCGCGATCCGGTTATTAACCCGTTGATTACAAGCCATCAA
>JAHDSC010000032.1 GCA_018432925.1 Desulfobacterales bacterium
CAACACGATTCTGGTGGACAGCCGGCAGCTGGAATCGGGCGAGTCTATGAGCACCGAATTTAAAAAGATCGCCGCCCGCGAAATTGAAGAATTTAAGGACGAATACCGGCTGCGTTTTCCCGGTCGCGATGCGGAAGGTCTCACGGACGAAGACCTGCTCCGGGAAGTAATGAACACGGTCGGCAAAGCCGGAAAATTGGGCGAACACGTCAAATGCGTGGTCAGCGTTTCCATGCTCACGGAAGGCTGGGATGCCAACACCGTCACCCATGTCCTGGGTGTGCGCGCCTTCGGCACCCAGCTTCTTTGCGAGCAGGTTGTGGGCCGGGCGCTGCGGCGCATGTCCTACCCGCCGGACCTGGATCTCTATCCGCCCGAGTATGCCGAGGTTTACGGCGTGCCGTTTTCCTTCATTCCATGTAGTGGTTCCACCACAAATCCAGAACCCGGCCCCACGCCGACTCGCGTGCGCGCGTTGGAAAACCGGCTCGCTTGCCAAATCACCTTCCCTCGCCTGCAAGGATATCGCTACGATGTGCCCGGCGAAAAGCTTATCGCAACCTTTACCGAAGATTCCCGGCTCTCGCTATCAACTGTCGACATCCCGACCGAAACCGAAATGTCCCCGATTGTCGGCGCCACCGAAAAACACAGCATGGAGGATCTGAAACGTCGGCGGCCCAACGAAATTGCCTTCCTGCTCGCAAAACTTGTTCTTGAGCAATACTTTCGCGATGACGACGGCAACGATAAACCGTGGCTTTTTCCGCAACTGCTCGCAGTTGCCAAACGCTGGCTGGCGGAATGCGTAACGTTGAAGGATCATACGTTTCCCCAACTGCTCCTGCTGATCGAATTCGCTTACAAAGCCGCCGATCGGATTTACAAAGCCATTGTACAGTCAAGCGACGCTACCCCTGCCATAAAACCGATCCTTCGACCCTACGACACGCTCGGCTCGACCCGATATGTCGATTTCGATACGATCCGACCGGTCTTTGCAACGCGGGATGATAAATGCCATGTGTCACATGTTGTAGCCGATACCGGCTCCTGGGAACAGAAGATGGCGCAGACCCTGGAGGACATGGACGAGGTCCGCCGGTATGTCAAAAACTACCACCTCGGTTTTACCATTCCCTATATATTTAACGGTGAAGAAAAGAATTACAACCCGGACTTTATCGCCTGCATGGAAGATGGGAAAGGAGACAACGATCTTTTGAATCTCATCATCGAGGTCACCGGAGAAAAGAAGAAAGACAAGGAAACCAAGGTTACCACGATCCGCACGCTTTGGGTCCCGGCCGTAAACAATCACGGCGGCTTCGGCCGTTGGGATTTTATCGAGATTTTTGACCCCTGGGATGCTCAGAATCTTATTCGCAGCCACCTGCAAAAACAGGCTGCTGAAAAAACGGAGAATCCGCACTGATGGCCTCTAAAAAGAATATTCCAACAAAAGTCGATTCCATCCGCCACAAGGATAAACGCAGGAATATCCCTACCGAGGAACTGCGCGACTTTGTGGCCGATGATGAAGCGACGCCCAAAACCATGCTGTACCCCCGCGATCCTTCCCTTGATCCGCAACTGGTCTGGCAGGGCAAAGACGATCAGGACCATACAGATCTTGCCGTGCCGGTGGTTCCCATATACATCCAGGAAAAGATTCACCCCCAGGCCATCATTGCCGCCCTGCCGCGCAAAGAGCAGCCCGGCAGCGGGCAGCTTGATCTTTTTGCCGATTTTAACGGCGGCCCCGAAGGATTTGAGCAGAAAATTGACTTTTATCGCCACGACCAGAACTGGTCGAATCGCATGATCCTGGGAGACTCACTTCTGGTGATGACGAGTCTTGCCGAAAAAGAGGGCTTAAAGGGGAAGGTGCAGACCATCTACTTTGATCCGCCCTACGGCATCAAGTTCGGCTCCAACTGGCAGGTTTCCACCCGCAAGCGCGACGTCAAGGACGGCAAGGCCGAAGACGCCACTCGCCAGCCCGAGCAGGTGCGCGCCTTCCGCGACACCTGGAAGCTGGGGATTCATTCCTATCTGGCCTATCTGCGCGACCGGCTAGTGGTGGCCCGGGAACTTCTTACCGAGACCGGTAGCGTATTTATGCAAATAAATTCTGAAAACGTTCACCTGGTTCGTTGCATATTGGATGAAGTGTTTGGAAGCGAGAATTTTGTTGCAGATATTAACTTTCGTAAAAAAAGTATCCCACTTGGCGCAAGACACCTCGAAACAATGCACGACCATATTATCTTCTATGCTAAAGATATAAATTGTCTCAAGTTTCGCCACCTTTATGAGGAAAATGATGTATCTCAAGTGGCTTCACATGGTCCTTACGCAATGTATCCCGATGGAAGAAATGAAAAAATATTGGTAGAAGATTTTAAGAGCCCCTCTCATCCTGTTGGTACCCGGTACTACCGTCTCTTCACACTTATAGCTCCATCCTACTCGTCTAAGACAGATTTTCCTTTTGTGTTTCAGGGTAAGACGTATTTACCCCCTAGCAATGGAGCATGGGTTGTTGATAAAAACAAACTTCAAATTCTTGCAAATTTGGGACGCCTTCAAGAGGAAGGGAAAAGTCTGAGCTATCGACTATTCTATGATGATTTCCCATATAAGAAACGCACAAGCACCTGGAATGATGCACCGACTTCCTATCAAAAAACATACGTTGTTCAGACTGTATCTGATGTTGTAAGCCGCTGTCTCATTATGGCCACCGATCCCGGCGACTTGGTGCTTGACCCAACCTGCGGCAGCGGTACAACCGCCTATGTCGCCGAGCAGTGGGGCCGGCGCTGGATCACCTGCGACACCAGCCGGGTGGCGCTGGCTCTCGCCCGCACCCGTTTAATGGCAGCTAAATACCCCTATTACCTCCTGGCCGATTCACCCGAAGGCATCAAAAAAGAAGCCGAGCTGACCGGAAAGTTCCCGCCGCCGCACCCGACCGAAGGCGATATCCGCAAAGGTTTTGTCTATAAGCGCGTGCCGCATGTCACCCTCAAATCGATTGCCAACAACCC
This sequence comes from Desulfobacterales bacterium, assembly GCA_018432925.1. Lineage (GTDB taxonomy): Bacteria > Desulfobacterota > Desulfobacteria > Desulfobacterales > JAHDSC01 > JAHDSC01. The sequence continues at coordinate 3,054 of JAHDSC010000032.1, forward strand.
CGACATCAAGGAAGGGATGACCCGCAAGCAGATCGACGAGGCCATCGCCCGCCATGCCGACACCGAAATGCTTTTCGACAAGCCGTATGAGGACAATAAGACCCTCCGTGTAACCGGCCCTTTTACAGTTGAAAGCCTTTCACCGCACCGGGTATTGGCAACCGACGCTGAAAAGAAGGAACGGCAGGAAACGGCTGATTTTGCCGAGATGATTCTTGAAAATTTGCGTAAGGCAGGCGTTCAGAACACTAAGAAGGGTGAACGGCTGAAATTTGACACCCTTGAGCCTTTCGCCGGAAGTTGGTTACACGCCACCGGAACGTATACTGAGAAAATTTCTTCCTCTGCAAAAGGAAAAAAGCCGGAGGTAAAAGTGCGGCGAGTTGCAATCTCCATCGGTCCGGAGCAGGGCACCCTAGGCCCGCAGCAGGTCAAGGAAGCTGCCAAGGAAGCCGTTCAGGGAATCGGTTACGATTTGCTCATCGTTTGCGGATTTGCCTTCGACCCGCATGTTTCCGAAGAGGTCAAGCGATACGGCAAGCTGGCCGTATTGCCGGCTCGAATAAATCCCGATTTGGCAATGGGCGACGAACTCTTGAAAAAGACTGGAACGGGAAATCTCTTCATGGTATTCGGGGAGCCCGATGTGGACATCAAAAAGAATAAGGACGATATGCTGATAGTGAAGATCAAAGGCGTGGATGTGTACGATCCTACCACCGGCCAGATTCGCAGTTCATCCACCGACGATATCGCCTGCTGGTTCATCGACACCGACTACAACGGTGAAAGCTTTTTCGTCCGACATGCTTACTTTACCGGCGCCGGTGAACCTTACGACAAACTAAAACGCGCACTTCGCACTGAAATCGATGAAGCCGCATGGTCGAACCTTTACAGCACCGTAAGCCGTCCTTTTGAAAGCCCAAAGACCGGAAAAATCGCCGTCAAGGTCATTAATCACTATGGCGACGAGGTGCTCAAGGTGTTTGACCTGTAATTTCGATCAATTTATTGGATCGTTGTCAAAGTGCTTAAGCCGACGGCATGTTGGTAATTTTTATTCAGCTTTGAATAGGCAGATAAATCCGTAAGGGGGAAAACATGAAGTTGCCTGAGCCGCTATCGCGTACCTTTTCATCACTGATGAGCGATATTGAAAATGGAAATATCAAGATCCCTCAGTTTCAGCGTGATTTTGTTTGGAGTAAAGACAAATCCGCCAAACTGCTCGATAGCATCATTAAAGGATATCCGATCGGCACATTTATTTTTTGGAAAACCAAGGAAGAACTACGTGCCCTGAGAAATCTCGGTGGTTTGGATTTACCCAAAACACCAAAAGGAGATTTTATCAATTACGTTCTTGACGGGCAACAACGTCTCACGACTCTTTTTGCCAGTCTGAAAGGTCTTAAGATCCAACAAGAAAATCGGGAAGAAGACTACTCTGACTTCCATATCGATTTGGATGTTGATGAAAGCGAAACGATTGTTTTAACTTCGAAACCAGAAACTAACCACCACTGTACCATCAAACTTCATGATCTTCTCTACGGAAAAATTAAAGTTCTTTCGGCATATCCAGAAAAATTACAGGACAAGATTCAAGAATACAAGGATCGCATCAATGCATATCAATTCTCAGCGATTCTTATCAAAGAGGCGCCCATTGATGTTGCTACAGAGATTTTTACCCGTTTAAATGTCGGTGGCAAGCCGCTATCGGTATTTGAAATTATGGTAGCAAAAACATTCGACTCGAAACGCAACTTTGATCTTGCGGAAAAATTCGACCAACTCTCAACTGAATTGGAATCTGTCGATTATGGAACTCTGCCTGCTTCTGTTGTTCTTCAAACTGTATCGATACTACTGGTCAAGGAGTGTCGAAAAAAAGACATTCTGAAACTGCCTCGCAAAAAGGTAATTGATATTTGGCCGGCCGCTGAGGATGCTGTTAAAAATACAGTGGAATACTTTAGAAACGTATACAGGATTCCCGTATCACAACTCCTGCCATACCCGAATCTTGTTGTTCCTTTTGCATATTATTTTTATAAAAAGCAACATAAGCCGACTGGAAAAACCAAGGAATATCTTGAAGATTTTTTTTGGCGTGCAGCATTAGGCGGCCGCTATTCCCAAAGTGTTGAAAGTCGTTTGGCTCAAGATGTACGAAAAATTGACGCGATTATTGAGGAAAGAATTCCGAAATATGAATGGGCAATCGATATTTCTTCAGAATTTGTTGAGACAAACGGATGGTTCAGTGTAGGACGTGCTTATATTAAAGCGTTACTGTGTATTCTTGCATATAAAGAACCTAAATCTTTTTCGGACAATTCCATAGTTCGAATCAGTAATGATTGGCTTAAGCAGGCAAACAGTAAAAATTACCATCATTTTTTTCCAAAAGCATACCTCAAAAAACAGGGTCAAGAAGAGGAAAAAATCAATCACATAGCCAACATAACCATCGTGGACGAATTCTTGAATAAAAGAGAGATCCGAGCGCAGGCTCCCTCCAACTATATGAAACGTTTTAAAAAACAGAATAAAGATTTAGACAAGTGCGTGCAAACCCACTTGATCAAACTTGATACGTTTGGCGTGTTTGAAAATGACTATGATAAATTCTTTAGAAAACGGTGTTTATCGTTTAGTCAGGAGCTTAAAAAGCGAATCCTTGAGCAGGGAATAGACAGGATAAAGGCCCCTGTAGAAGCCAAAGATACTATGAAGGTTGAAATAGAATAAGACTCCCAAATAGATCGTTAGAGAGATCGGCACAATAATCCAGACAACAGGATAATATGATTCAGTTTAAACGAACGCCCCCCTCGAGCTATCCGTCCAATTCATTCCGGATGGCCATGCCAAGCGATTCCAGCATGAAAGGTTTCCTTATATACGCTCCGGCACCGAGACGTTGAGCCTCCGTGACACGTTCCGTCTCGGCAAACCCGCTGACGATCAGGGACTTCTGATCGGGATGAATTTCAAGAATTCTCTTGTACGTTTCAAGCCCGTCCATGCCGGTGCCCATGATCATGTCCAGCAGAAGGAGATCCACGGAACGTTCCTTCAGGTATTCGACCGCTTCTTCACCGCTTGAGGCCGATATCACCTTATAACCGAGTTTGCTCAGCATGTTGCATGCGACCTCTCTTTGCACATCCACATCATCAACGATCAGAATGCTTTCCGTTCCGGTCAGATCTTCAATTTTTACAGGGGTGTCGCCTTTATTCATCTCCTTTTCGGTTACGGGGAAATATAACGTCACGGTTGTCCCTTTTCCCTCGGTGCTCCGGATGTCGATATATCCGTTATGATCCTTCACGGTTCCCCATACGACGGTCATGCCGAGTCCCGTTCCGCTCCGCCCCATTTCCTTTTTCGTATAGAAAGGCTCAAAAATTTTTTCCGTGTCTTCTTCCGACATCCCGATCCCCTCATCCGAAATGGTTAGGGTCGCATACTTCCCTTTTTTCACATGGTCATAACCTCTCACCGGTTTGTCAACGTACCGGTTCCCACTGGATATGATGACTTTCCCTCCGCCCGGCATTGCCTCCGCCGCATTCGAAAGTAAATTCATGATTGTTTTAGACAGGTGAACCGGTGAACCGACGATATTTAAAAGGTCTTCGGCAAGGTGGGTTTCAAACCGTACATTGGAATGAGTGGATTGGATCTTTTCATGTTCCGCTGTTTTCATATAATCGGATATGATGTCGTTCAGGTTTACGATTTCCGCAACGGAGACTCCTCTTCTGGCCAGTGTCAGCAAATCCTGGACAATGGCGGCAGCTTTCTCTCCTGACTTCTTTATGGTCAAGACCTGTTTTCGGAAAGGGCTGTCTTCAGGAATCTGCCGTAACAACAAATCCGGGTAACCGACGATACCGGCCAGTACATTGTTCAAGTCATGCGCTACGCCTCCGGCAAGCGTACCGATGGCTTCCATCTTTTTGGCCCGCTGGAACCTGGCTTCCAGTTCCGCCCTTTCCCGCTCGGCCTGCTTTCTTTCGGCAAGTTCCTGTCGCAGCTGTATGTTTGCAACGTCCAGTTCCCTAGTACGTTTCGCCACCCTTACTTCAAGTTCTTCCTTTACCTGTCGAAGCTTTTTTTCCGCATGTTTACGGTCTGTGATCTCTTTCTCGAGCTGAAGGTTCTTTGCCCGGACCGCTTGCTCCGCCCGATCCGCCTCTTCGATGTGCGCCCGCAGAACCTTGTTTCGAGTGTCCAGTTGCCACAATCTCCCGATTGCTCCCAGAATCAACATCAACAGGCTCCCCGTGGCCAGGGGGAGTTTCCATGGAGATACGTTGTGGGACACCTCGGAAGACGGAACAAGAACCCCCAGTGAAAAAGGCGTTTCCTTTATCGGAACCTTTATGGCGATTATGTCCGATGTTGTCTCCCTGCCCTGCACCTCGAAGCGGTATGGTTTTAAACTCTCTGCTTTTCCGAAGTCGAATTCCGTGGGATAGGGCACCATCCGGTTTGCCGTTGTCGCGGAGTAGAATTTGCCTTTCCGGTAAACGACACCATATACGCGGTTTGATGATTCAGCTTCTGATTGAATGAGGTGATTGTAGACGGGCGTTGGAGACACACATGCCAATATCTGTCCCATATACCGATTTTTAAAAAAGCAGGAGATGGAAACCGCGACTTCCAGCAAATTTCCGTTGTATTGGGAAATAATAAACGGTTCGGAACGGTCCGGGGTAAGATATTTTTTCCAGTCCCCTTCGATATCCCCCTTTAAGTTTTTCGACACTCCTCGATCAACCAGTAATCGACCGTTGTTCCGAATGAAAAGAATGCGTGTATATACCTTTTCGTCATCGAATTTCTTTTCATTCAACAGCCTGTCAAATCGTTTGGACATGACAACCAGGCTGGCTTGCAGTCCGTAGTACATCGACATTCCCAAAGCCTCGTTTTCGAAGAACATGGAAATCTCGCGACTCTCCGCAATTTCCTTCAGATCGTCCTTTCTCTCGGAGAAAAAGTAGCTTGTTGATATTGCCAGCCTCTCGGCATCCCAGATCAGTTGCCGCAAGGCGGACGCATTCAGCTTCGTCAACGAGATATAATTCGCCCGAAGCAAAAAAACGATCAAACCGGTCAGCAATAAACCTAAAACAATACCGGCGAGCGTGGTTCGATTCTTCAGTAGGATTCGGTGAGGTCGCATGTCGGTAACCACGGCCAAAAAAGGGGTTTTTCATCCCGAACGAAATGCAGGATAAGAAGCTGGTTAATCCGCAAAAATTCCGTTTATATAAATTCCCCCCCTGTTTTCGAAAAAATCGGGATAGTATCCAAAGATTGCCGGGTAATATTTTCCGACAAGGTTCAGATACGCGTCATCCTGTTTGAATTTTTTAAAGAAACGATTAAATGCATCCAATAATTGGGGCGATGTCTTGGCAAAGGCGCACCCCATGTTCTGCATTCGACTGACCGGGCCGATCACCTTGATTCTGCCCGGCCATTTTTCGAGGGCGATCAGGATATCGGGCACATCCTGAATACAGGTTTCGCCATCTCCGTTCATAACAGCGGGAACCAGTTGATTCAGAGTTCCGGGAAAAGGAATCAACCGCGCGCCGATCTTATCAAGACCATAAAGCGAAGGCTCAAGGCATGTGCCGGCGACCCCCAGTATGCCATGGCCTTTCAAGAGAGCTTTCACTGCACGGATATCCCCGTCAATATCTCCGACCGACCGGATCGGTTTTACAGGAAAATCGGCCCGGGCAACCACCCAGACCTGGGTAGGAAAAGTCGGAACGGAATATCTTACAACCTTCCGCCGCCAGGGAAGAACGGTAAGCCCGTTGGCGATGATATCCCCTTTAATCGGTACCTTCCCGAGCACTTCCACATTCTCTCCGTTCGGCTTGACCATCTCCCCGGTCAAATCTCCGATTACATCTTCCCAGCAGGTTGGAACATATTCATATCCGACACCAAGATATTCGGCAAAGAGTTGAATCAGTTCCACGTCCATGCCGTCCCCGCTTCCCGTGACAAAGTTGGCATAAGGTACCCCGAGATGTCTCAGAACCCCTCTTTTTTTGATTTCGAGAAGATCGGCTCCAAATGCGGGTTTCATGAAAGCGGCAGATAGAATTGCGAAAGCACAGATAACCGTTGCCGAATTAAATAAGGTTCTTTTTTTTCGATAGGTTCCCATCTCCGATTCAATCCCATTTCGGGTCTCGGGTTTCCAAACAGGATTTCCGGTCGATCGATATTAGATCCCGGTTATCTATCCATTCCGTGATCGATCGGATTCATGTCTGACAGCGGTTCCGTGCATTCCGTGAACCCGACCCGTCCTGTAAGCTATCATTCATACGGCCTTCGGTTGTCAAGCACAAACTTGTCCAATAAAATGAAATTTGAATAAAAGGATATTCCAAAATGGAAGCAGACTTTGCGGCATGAAAACGGTTCGTTTTTGGAGATCCACCCAGCCGCTCTCCCGGCCTGCGTCAGGGCGTTGTTGAATACTCTCACGACATGGAAAGGAATTTCTTTTCATATTTCCCGAAGGGCATCCCGAAGACCCGAAGCCCGCTCGATACGCCGGGATACCGCGGCCTTAAAAACATCTTCTTTCCCCCATATGTTCACCTGCTCCCTGGCACGCGTGATACCGGTATAGATCAATTCCCGCGTCAACACGGCGGAAGCTTTATCCGGCAAAAGAAGTAACAATTCATCGAATTCGGAACCCTGGCTCTTATGAACCGTCATGGCAAAAGCGGTTTCGTGCTCGGGCAATCGAAGCGGATGCAGCTTTCTCAAGGTTCCGTCATCCGCGGGGAAAAACACCCGGAGCTCATCATTGGATTCGGAATCGGGCAATGCAATTCCCACATCACCGTTAAAGAGGCGCAGATGGTAATCGTTCCGGGAAATTAATACCGGACGACCCGGATACCAGTTTTTGCCCGATCCGATGAGTTTTTCCTCGGTGAAAATTTGTTCCACGAGGCGGTTGATCGCAATCACACCATATGGACCTTGCCTGAGGGCGCACAAAACCCGAAACCGGGCAAAACGATTAAAAATCTCCGCGGGGGAGCCGATTGATTTCCAATAATCGCCGAAACCTCTCAAAATCGGTTCCCGAATCGCCCCGGATAAGGCGTGAGGCCGAGGAAGCTCTTTCCATTGAACATTTCGATAACCGTGTTCTTTCAGAAGTTTTATCGAAAACGCCGCTTTTCCTCGATTGACCGCCCGGCTCAATTCATTGATGCCTCCACTGCCGAAACGAAAACCGTCACGGAGCTGGACGATGGAGTCGTTCAAAGCCGATTTTTCCGTGCCGTTTGAGGCGATGTCGATTTTCGACCCGGTGACGCTCTCGAATTCCCGGCAAAAACGTTTTGAAAATCTCCGGGCATCCCCGGCTTCGCACAGATCGCCCAGCACCGCCCCCGCCTCCACGGAAGCCAGTTGATCCTTATCCCCCAGCAATATAAGACGCGCCTCCGGGGGTATCGCCTGAACGAGCTTGGACATCAGCGCCAGATCCACCATCGAAGCTTCGTCCACCACCACGACATCGGTATTCAGTTTATTATTCGAATGATACCGGAAATAAGGAGAACCCGGCACGCTCCCCAGCATCCTGTGGATGGTTGAAGTTTCCTCGGGTATCTTTGCCTTGATGCCGTCGGAGCAATCCAGTCGGGCCCCGGCAAAGGTAATCACTTCCTTCAGACGGGCGGCCGCTTTACCGGTCGGGGCGGTGAGGGTGACCGAGAGCTTTTTCGAACCGCTCAGTTCAATCAGCAAGGCCAGGATTTTTGCAACCGTTGTGGTTTTGCCGGTCCCCGGACCTCCTGAAATAATGCAGAATTTTTTCGTGACTGCCGCAAAGCCGGCAACCTTCTGCCAGTCGATGCCCCTGTTCTGCTTCTCCCCGGGAAATAAACGCGCCAACCCTTTTTGCAGCATCGCCCGATCCACATTGTTTCCATCTTTTTGAACCCGAACCCGGATCAGGGATGCCAACTTTTCCTGGTATTGCCAGTACCGGTAAAGATAAAGCCTTGACCGGTCGTCCAAAATCAGCGGTTTATACTCAAAGGGTTTCTCCACCACGGAAAAATTCATCAGCTTTTCACGCCATTGTTCCAATCCGGGGCGGATTACCGGATGATTTTCCTCCGGATTTTCCTCCGTCTCCGGAAACAGCCTGGATTCCACGGAAAAAAGGTCAAGGCAGATGTCTCCCCGCCGGGTGCAACTGCTTACCAGCGCGGCTGCGAGCCAGAGTTCGGGGGCTTGCCTTCCCTCAAGCCTTTCCATAAAATCGGCAAAATGAATATCGATGGGAGATAATCCCCCGTTTTCGCGGAGGCGGAGAATGGCTTCGTTTTTCATGGTTTCGGTATAAGGCCTTCGGAAAACCCAGGAATCTTATCCGGGCTGCAAATGGGTTGAAAGGGCATGTACCGTTTGCCGGTCCATATCTCAAGTCATACCCGAGGCATCAGCTTCAGGCATAACCGGTTTATAAAGTCTTCGGGCGGCCGTTGTCTGTATACGCCATAATCCGGCCCCATCGAAGCATGTACGCCGCGCAGGAATATATAATAAATTCCCCCGAAGTTTTTTTCATAGTCGTATCCGGGAATCCGCAGGCGAAGATATTGGTTCAGGGCCGCGGCATAAATGTGATATTGAAGAATATAGTAATTGTCCTGCATGGCCTTCCTCAGGGCTTCCTGATGATAATCCGCCACGGCGCCGCCCAAATAGTTTGATTTCCAGTCCACGAGATAAAACCGATCCTCCGATCGAAACACCAGATCCATGAACCCTTTCATGAATCCTTTAACCGGAGAGAAAGAAAGCCGACCGATACTTTCAGGGAATTCCGGCGGAAGATCCGGGTCGCCGTTTTTTGCGAATATACTCCCCAATGTTTCCGGAGAAATCGGTTTCAGCGGAAAATAAAATTCCAGTTCGTTGATACGGTCCTTATTTTCAATCCGCGACAAGGTGAAATCTCCGCGATCCGGCATCAGCGGTACCGAGAGAACCTCCTGTATCATCTGAAAAAGCGTTTCCGTCCATGAAGATTCAAAACCGTATTCTTTGAGTTTGTCTTCCAGTAATTTTTTAACGATGCCCGTTTCTTTTTCCGTAAAATCCAGGTGCTCGAATATGTCGTGAAGGAGCGTGCCGGATTTGGCGCCTCCGGGAAACAGAAAAATACCGGAAGCCGGCTTTTTTAAATCGGGTTCATCCGATCGCTCTTTCTCCTCAGGCATCAATATTGCGTCTCGGTCGGCTAATTCCGCAACATGCGGCCGGCTGAACACCAGCGAGGAAAAGCTGGAAATTTTGAAGCCCGGATCGATTTTCCCTGAAAATTTCCGGCATGCGAGTTTTCTTTCCGGATCGCCGGGAGGAGAATAAAGATTCACCGGTTCCGCGAATGTTGTTTCAATCTCCGATACCTTGACAGTCCCTCCCGCATTTTCCTGAAGTTTATGGAGCTCTCTCAGCAGATCCTCATCGCTTACGCCATGCAACCGATCTCCTGTTGCGCGGGTGGTATCCGTACCCTCTTTCCAATCCTGCGGATGGAGCAGGTATGCCGGGGCCGAAGTATCCGTCTCGTTTATCCGTCCCCATGCCAGATAGCATCGGTTTTTCGCACGGGTTAAGGCGACATAAAGCAGTCTCAGGTTTTCCGCCAGCAGCTCCTTTTCGGCAAGCAAGCGGTTTGCATCAAAATCTTCGGAACCCAGGTCAAGGGTGAGCCGCACATTGTCGGATTTGTCGTGAAAAAGAAAGGGGGCCTTCGGGTTCCTGTTTCGGGTGCCGTCCCACATAAAGGGACAAAATACCACCGGATATTCCATACCCTTGCTCTTATGAACGGTAACCAGTTTTACGGCGTCCTCATCGCTTTCCAACCGCAGGGGATGCTCCACATACCCTCTTGAATCCGCACGGCGTTGCTCGGAAAGCCATTTTATGAGTCCGGTCGAACCGAGTTTTTTTTCAACGGAAACCTGATGAAGGACTTCCGACAGGTGAAGCAGATTCGTACATCGCCTCTCCCCGTCCGGCAAACACATGAGACGCGGCAGAATTTTTTCTTCCGCCATCATGTATTTAAACATCCGGATGAAGCCGTATTGGTTCCATTGCGAGTAATACCGGTTGAATTTAATCAACTGTTTTTCCCACGCCGGTTCATCGGCGATCAAGGCACTCAATGCTTCCCCGCTGATTCCCAGGATATCCGATGACAGGGCCGCTGTAAGGCACCTCTCGTTATTCGGCTGCGAAACAGCGGATAGAACTCTTTCCATTTGGAGGGCCTCACGGGATGCGAAGAGATTACCGGTGCCGTGCAAGACACTGGGAATATGAAATAAGGTTGAAAGAGCCTCCTGCATCATCCGGGCTTCCGAGTTCCTTCGGACCAATACCGCGATATCGCTTTTCCGGAGCGCTCTGTCCCCAAGCATCGCCTTGCCCGCCGCGCTGAGATCAAGCAGCCGGGAGATTTCCCCCGCGACCCATCGACTGATCCATTCCCGGGCCGCCTCCTTTCCCATCGATTTTCCGGTCCCCTTGGCGCTTGATGAATTGAAAAACCACAATTGCAACGGCGCCTGGTCGGATCTTTCCGGGCGAAAAAACCGCTGTTCTTTTTTTCCGTCCGGTGCATCGGCCGTTTCATACTCGATTTCATTAAAAACGAAGGGATTTTTCACATTCCCGAAAAGGGTGTTGACCGCTGATATGAGGCCGGGCTCGCTGCGCCAGTTCTCTTTCAGGGTATATCGGAACCGGGAATTTCTTGCCGCCTCCATGTATGCGAAAATATCGGCTCCCCGAAACCCGTATATGGCCTGTTTCGGGTCTCCGATCAAAAAAAGGATGCTGTCTTCATTGTCAAATACTTTTCGAAAGATGGCATACTGGATCGGATCGGTATCCTGAAATTCATCAATCAGAGCCGCTTTGAATTTGTTTCGGATATTCCGTGAAAGTGCGGAGCCGCCTTCTTTGATCAGCGCATGATAAAGATTGTGGAGCAGATCATCAAAAGACTGAAGGTTTCTTGCCTGTTTTCTCCGCCTGAGCTCATCCCGCAGATAACGGAAAAGTTCCGCCTTGAGCCCGAGCACACGTTTTTCAAAAACGTTCTGCAGCTTTTCCTGAGCCTTCTTCAGGGTTTCACAGAGGCGGAAAAAGGAATGTTCCGGAACGGAAAAATTCCGCCTCGTTGACATTTGAATTTCGCCGGAGGCAAATCTTTCGAATTTGTCGAACAACGCGGGTTGGTTTTCCCCCCCACGCATCCGGTCGTCCATCTCGCAAATCCAGGAACGAACCGCCGGTACCGGGTATTTATTCCGGTTCAGGCCCTGATCGGTCAGTAAAATATTTTCAACATCCCGGCGCGCAACCGGCCAGGCTTCGCGCACCGCTTGAAATGCCTCCTTGAAACGCTTCTCATGTTCAGCGGTATCCGGGATGTCCGGTCGAGGAATTACCCTCAGGTCCGGATGTGAGGAGTTGCCGGCTATCAGATCGAGAAGACGGACCGGGTGGATGATTTTCAGTGCGTAATTCGCAAAAAGCGGCGATGATTCGTAGAAATGTTTTCTCCAGAAATCCTCAACGATTTCCTTCTTTAAATTTTCCAGATCGACGACCAGCTCGGTATCAAAAAAGCTTGCGCTTTCAAATGCGTTCTCATGAAGCATCCGTCCGCAAAATCCGTGTATGGTAAATATGGCGGCTTGATCAAAATTCCGGATCGCCTCCCGCAGGCATTCTACCGCACCTTTCGATCGTCCGTGTCTGTCGGCAAGAGAATTCAGAAATTCATCCCGGCTTCGGCCTCCGGAAAACACCTCGATGGCCTCCCGAAGCTTGCTTCGAATCCGGTCTTTTAATTCATGGGTCGCGGCCTCGGTAAAGGTGACAACCAGAATCCGGTCCACCGGGAGATTTTTCTCCAGAACCAGCCTCAGAAAAATGCCGGTGATCGTATAAGTCTTCCCTGTCCCCGCACTTGCTTCAATCAGGTTCGTTCCGGCAAGCGGGCTGTTCGGCAGATCAAACTTTTTTTTCTCCGGCATATCGGCCATGCCTTCATCATCGCAAGCTATCATGTTTTTCGATTAGATATCCCGGTTGCGGTTTTCCTGTTCATCGCAACGCCGGAAAGTCATTGAAAGCTCTCCGGTCAAACCGGCTTCTTTGCCTTTCGGCGTTCCGATTCCGATTCAAACGAATCCACCCGCTTCTGGTGTTTCAAAAGCGGGTGGAATATTTCAACCGCAAACTCTCTGAATTCCGGATCAAAAGGATCTGATTTCTCAAAGCAGAGCGCGTAATACGGGTCCCGGCTTTCGCCGGGGATGTAATCGTTTCCGTTCCAGATGCTCCGTGCGATTTCCTCTGCCTGTTCAACCGGCATTTTCTTTTCTGCAACCGACTGTGCAAAACGCCAGGATGATGCCGGGAAAAAATGAATCGGCTTGAGAAGTCCTTTCCAATACTTTGCAAGGAGATCTCCCAAAATCTCTTCACTGTTCGTCACCGGCAAATATTCCCAGGCCGCCCATCTGTTGTCTTTCTTATTGTTTGCATCCAGGCCGAAGAGCATGCTGCCGGGGGGATAAGCGGGCTGCCTGACGCAGTTCAACGCCAGGTGAAGGATCCAGATATCAAGACGGTCTTTGGGCAGGACGGCGGCATATCGGTAGCGAATCAAGCTTTCCGGATAGATTCCGTCAATTCTCCCGGTCAATTGAAAACCCGACAGGTTCAGGTTTATTTCCAGCGGTTCCAGGGAGGATTCCGGTATATAGGCCCTTGTTTTTTCCACGAATTTGTTGACTTCCCGTCCGATTCTTTCGTACAGGCAATCGCCGATGATTCCGTGCGGAAGCCGACCGGAAGCTTTCAGCGATCGGAATCGTTCTCCGGGGTCATGTCCCGCCATTTTTTTTTCGACCAGATCTTGTTCCAGCAGATACTTATCCAGGCCCTTCAGTTCAAACGGTTCCGTGTCTTCAAAAAGCGTGGCGCTTTCTTCCAAATAAAGTCCAAGGCGCCGATTCAGCAGAAATCTCGCGGGATTGCGGTAAAAAAGGCAAAGTTGCGTCAAATCAACCGTTTTCCATTCAGCCTCCGGAATTGGAAGTCCCGATGAAATAAACGGTGCCGGAGCCTTTCGCGGCTCCGGAAGACACCGCGCGGCCTGAAGGTTTTCGCGGGAATAACTGAACAACCTGGAATCTTCTTTTATATCTCCCGGCTTGAAATATGCCGGGCTGAATGCCTGCATGCGATGTTTTATGATGAGGCGTTCCCCTGTTTTTTTCCCCGGAATTTCAAACCCCTGTTCGATATAATCCATCAGCTCTCCGACCGGCACGGATGGCGGAATCACGCTGTTATCCAGGATGTTCTGCCCGACGAAACTGATATACAATTTTTTTCGCGCGGAAAGGATTGCCTCCAGAAAAAGATAACGGTCGTCATTTCGTCTTGAAGGGTCCCCTCTTCTGGGATGCTTTGACATAAGATCAAATCCGGAAGATCGGGCCTGCCTTGGAAATGCATCTCCGTTCATACCTACCATGCAGATGATCTGAAAGGGAATGCTTCGCATGGGTAACATGGCGCAGAATGTCACTCCGCCGGAGAGAAATCCGAAACCAAAGCCCTCTTTTCCGAGGTAATCTCTCAAGTAATACCGAATGATATTCAGATCGATCTTTTCCTCAAAACCGGAATTGTCTTTTACGTCGCTCAACGCTTTTAACCGGCGCCGAACGATCTGCATTTCGTTCTCCTCCGCCTCACCCGGAGCGAAAAACGTTTCGAAAAGATCTCTTAAGGTGATCGACCATTCATCCGGCGTTCGGGCTTCGTTCAGAGAACGCAGACGGGAGAAAAGCTGGTGTACAAATTCGGCAAACCTTCCGAGCACTTCCGCTTCACTTCCTTCAATGAAATCGTAAGGGAGAGTATCGGAAAACATTCTGTCATCTTCAACGGTCATGGAATATCCCAAAAGCAGCCGATCCATACCCGCTTTCCAGGTGTTTTCCGAAAACGGCGGCAACCCCATTTCCCGACGGTTCCGCTCGTCGATTCCCCAGCATATCCGTGTATCCTTCACCCATCTTTGAATCCGGGCCAAATCCGCTTCGGAAATGCCGAATTTCTTGCGAACCGGTCCTGATTCAAGAATGGCGAACACCTGAGAGCTGCCGTAACGGCTTCCCCATAGATCGAGAATCGCAAGAAACGTACCGACGATCCGGCTCTCGGTCCGGGCGCTTCGATCTGCGATACTGTAAGGAATCTTTCCCGCGCCGTCCGCAAAGGCTCCGAACACCGCCTCGACATAGGGAGCATAGGCCTCGATATCCGGTGTCATCACAAGGATATCCGCGGGCAGCAGATCCGGGTCTTCATCAAACATCTCAAGAAGTCCGTCATGAAGCACTTCCATTTCGCGCATGGGGCTGTGACACGCGTGAAATCGGATACTGCCGTCATTTTCAGCGACTGTTTTCTTTCCTTCGAAACCCGTGTCGCCATCTCTGAGGTTTAAAATATCGGACTGGATGCGGCACAGGAGACTGCTTTCTCCGGGGTCTTGAAAGGATTGAAATTCCTCGCAGTCGAATTCATTGATCAAATCAAAAAAATCCCTGCCCAACGCACCCATCGAGGCAAGGAGGCTGTTTCCGCGCTCCATGTAAAGCTCTTCCGGTTTCATATGGCAGTCCCGATCCTTCTGCCTGCCGGTTATTCTTTTTATCTCCCGATCGGAAAAAATATCCCCCCAGTATTCTCCGCACGGACTCATCAGAAAAAGATTCACCTGGACATGCCGGGATATACCGGCAAATATCTGCATATGAAACCGAGGTAAAAAAGAAATGCCGAAAACCGAGATTCTGCGTGGAAAATTCTCCATCCCGGCGGAAGATCGATTCACAGCTTCCATAAAGGCTCTTCCGAGGGCTGCGCGATGCCCATTTCCGTTTTCTTGAACCAGGTGTCTCCAGAGAATCGCCTGCCAGTGATTTTCCCGGCCGGACTCCCACCCCAAGATCATCTCCGGGCGAAAGAGAAGATATTGATCAAAGGTATCGGCGATTCGTTTTGAGAGCTGGAATCGCTTGAGATCGCTCCCGTTCTGGCCCAGGTATATCCTTAGACTTTCGAATTCAGGCTTCATCAAGCAGATCGAAAGAAGCCTCATGATACTCCAGGTCATGATCCGGGGTTCATAAACCGATTGATCGGGAAGCTCCGGGACGGCTTTTTTAAAGGTTTCATAAACGAAGGCGTTCGGAAAAGGGAATCTGAAATTGGCACAAACGCCATGACGCCGGGCCAGCGCCATGGATACCCAACGCTCCATGCCTTTGCTCTGAACAATAACGATTTCCGGCTCCAGAGGGGAAGGAAGGGGGGTATCGAAAACATCGGCCAGCGCATCCGTCAGGGCTTCCAAACGGTTGCTGGTAAAAATTCGTAAACCTGTCATCGGACTTGCCTGATTTCCAAAGTCACCAATCACCCGGCCGGTTGACCGCTTGAAATGATCGGTCCGGTTCCCGGTAAAACTTCTATCCGCAAGAAACTGTAAATCTTCGACCGAAAAGGCTTTTGACCGATTGAAAGGTTCACTCATTCATCCCGCGACATGAATGGGTGAATGGAATCGCGTTGGGAAGCCCTGAACGGCGCGCCGTTTCAGCCCTATCGGCCGGTTCCGTAATAACGCATGGCATCCGGAATCAATTTCCGGATGTTTTGAATTCTCGTTGCGTCCGCCGGGTGCGTACTTAAAAATTCGGGGGTGCTCCCACCTTTCTTTTGTGACATTCTTTCCCAGAAACCGATTGCCGCATGAGGATCGTAACCGGCCATGGCCATAAATATCAGGCCGAGATGGTCCGCCTCATTTTCCTGAAGGCGGCTATACGGCAGCATAAACCCATATTGGGAACCCACTCCGAAAACCTGCATCCAGAGATTCTGGGTTTGTGCCGGCTGACTTGCCACAGCGGTTGACAGCGCAATCCCGCCCATTTGAACGGCCAGCGCATGGCTCATCCGTTCGCCCCCATGCTTGGCAATTGCATGCGCGATTTCATGGCCCATGACAACCGCAAGACCGGCCTCATCCCGGGTAATCGGAAGAATTCCCGTGTATACCACGACCTTTCCACCCGGCATGCACCATGCGTTCACCTCGGAATTTTCCACCAGATTAAATTCCCAAGCATAATTTTTCAGTTCATCGGCCATTTTGTTCTCGATAAAATATCGTTCCACCGCTTTTTTCAGTCGGTCGCCGACTCTTTTTACCATTTGAGTCTGCTCCTGATTCGAACTGAGTTTGTTCGATTTCAAAAACTCACTGTACTGCTGAAAACTCATCGAAAGCATGGATGAATCGGAAATCAGACTTAATTGTTTTCTGCCGGTAATCGGCACGGTACTGCAAGAAAGAAGAAAAAGTAAAAAAAAGCAAACCAAGCCGATCCGGTTGCGAAATACTGTCATGGCTATTTTCCCTTTCCGCCGGGTCGCCGGCATTCGCACCCGCTGTTTAAATTGTAAATGGCCGATTCTTTTTTTTGAAAATCGCTTACCATTAAATATAAAGTCTTTTGAATATAAAACAAAGTGTTTTTTATTAAATACCGAATGCCCTTCCGGCGGGAGTCGATTCTCACCCGTCGTTCAGCGGACTGAAACGAGGAATCTTTCCATTTCACCCCGATCATTCATCCCGGGGAAATCCGGCTTCCGCTCCATCGTCCGAAACAAATCCAAATCCCGCCGGTCCGGATTGCCGGCAAAATTACCCCTTGACCATCTTTGTGTTCTTTCATATTTATCCGGTTAAATCCTGTATTAAAAAAGGTACTCAAAATTTCACCTTCAGCCCGAAATGACAAATCCTTTATATAAAAAAGTCGGCGTCGCATCCCTGATAATGATGGCATCGGTTTTCTTAAGCCGTTTGATCGGTATTTTCAGGGAAATGGTCATCGCTTATACCGGAGGCGCAGGAGGAGATGTCGATGCCTACCAGGTCGCTTTTGTCATTCCTGAAATACTGAATCATATTCTTGCCAGCGGTTTTCTTTCCGTCACTTTCATACCGATTTTTTCCAACTACCTCGTTCAGGACAAAGAAGAGACGGCATGGGAGGTCTTTTCCATCATTTTTAACGGCTTTGGGTTCATCCTGCTGCTGCTGATCCTCACTGCCGGCATTTTCGCTCCCGAACTCATCCAGATCATCGCACCCGGACTCCGCGACCCTGTTTTAATAGAAAGTGCCGTAAGGATGACGCGGATCATCCTACCCGCCCAGTTTTTCTTTTTCACCGGCGGATTGTTTATGGCCGTGCAATTTGCAAAAGAAAAGTTTTCGATACCCGCCCTGGCCCCCCTTGTATACAATCTGGGTATTATCGCCGGAGGAATTTTTTTAGGCCCATGGCTCCACATGGAAGGTTTTTCATGGGGCGTTCTGATAGGAGCTTTTGTCGGTAATTTTGCGTTGCAGTATTGGGGGGCCGTAAGAATAGGAATGAAGTTTCAAATAAAGTTTGATTTTCGTCATCCGGATTTGAGAAAATATGTGTGGTTGACCTTGCCGTTGATGGTGGGCCTGACCATGACATTTTCAACGGAATTTTTTATAAAATTCTTCGGTTCTTATCTGCCCCGGGGAAGCATTGCAGGGCTGAATTACGGTTTTCGGATCATGCTTGTTTTAGTGGGCTTTTTCGGCCAGGCGCTTGGAATGGCGTCGTTTCCCTTTCTCGCGCGCCTTGCGGCGGAAAAAAATATGCGGGAAATGAACCGGCTGCTCAACAGCACCCTGCGATATTTATCCCTGGTTATACCCTTTTCGGTTTTATTGATGGTTCTCCGCCGCGAAATCGTTCTGATCCTTTTCCAGAGAGGCAGGTTCGATGCAGCTGCAACCGATATGACTTCCGCGCTACTGATTTATCTTTTGATCGGGGCAATTGCCTTTTCAGCTCAGACGGTGGTCGTGCGAGGTTATTATGCGACGCAGAATACCCTCTTTCCCGCCGTTTTCGGAACCCTTGCAGTGATCCTGAGCATCCCCATGTATCTGTATGGCATGCAGGCAATGGGTGCAAGCGGGGTGGCTCTGGCGATATCTCTTTCCGCAATTTTTCAGGTAACGCTGTTATATTCACTCTGGAACAAAAAGAGTCGCAACAGGGAAGGCCGTGATGTTTATACTTTTTTTCTAAAGATCATTGTTCTCAGTATCCCCATGGGCATCTTTCTCGAATGGTTCAAAACCATCATCGGTTCGGTCTTCCATTCAACAACTTTTTGGGGAAGCCTGTATGTATCGGTAATCACCGGGATGGTATTCCTGTTCATTCTGGTATTCACCGGATATCTTTTTCACATAAAAGAGATTACGGAAATGTTGAACCGTGCGGTATGCAGGGTAAAACGATCGGCAGCCCGTTGATCGAACAGTACCGATCTCATCAAAAAAACAAGGATGCACTCATTGACCGGTTTTCCGGAGAAGCGTCCGGGATTGAACCGATGATAGATGCTTACGGTTCATAAACCTGTCCGGTTTTCTGTTTCGCGTCCATCCGCCTGGAAATCCATTTTGGGATGGAATTTATTTAAGGAGAATGACAATGCATGAAAAGACGCAAGAAATTCTGGATATTTTCCATAAAATCAGCGGGATTCCTCGATGCAGCACAAATGAGGAACGAATTGGGCAATGGCTGGAGCAATGGGGAAAAAACAATGGTTTTACAGTCCGGAAAGATCATGCCGGCAACCTTGTGATAAACATTCCGGCAACCCCGGGAAGCGAAGACAAACCGGGAATCGTCTTGCAGGGGCACATGGACATGGTGTGCGAAAAAACCCCGGATTCCGATCATGATTTTTCAAAAGACCCCATTCGTATCATTCATGAGGGGGATTGGCTGAAAGCCGATAAAACAACCCTCGGAGCGGACAATGGAATTGCGATTGGAATCGCATTGGCCATTGCCTCGGATGATGCGATTGCTCATCCGACTCTTGAACTCCTTTTCACCGTCGATGAGGAAAGCGGGTTAACCGGGGCGAACCGAATGGAGTCCGGATTCATCCACGGCAGGATACTTATAAATATCGATTCGGAAGATGAAGGGGTTTTTACGGTCGGCTGCGCCGGTGGAGAAGAAATCCGAATCTTACTCCCTCTGAATTTTTCAAGTATACCGGACGGGTTCAAATTTTATGAACTTATCGCTCATGGGATTCGCGGGGGGCATTCGGGCATCGATATTCACAAAAACAGAGCCAATGCGAACAAAATCCTTGCCCGAGCTTTGGATCTCGCCATCCATTCGCTTCCGATCCGGCTGGTGTCTTTCAAGGGAGGCAAAGCGCACAACGCCATTCCCCGGGAGGCGGAAGCGGTAATCGCATGCGACCCGGCGCAGTTTCAGCTTTTACAGGACGGCATCCGGAAATTTGAACAGACCGCAAGAGAGGAATATGCTCTCACGGAAAGGACGCTTGCGTTTTCACTTTCCGAAACAAAGGCCGGTGCGTTTGACGGCCGGGTGCTGACCCCGCAGGACACCCGCCGGGTTTTCGATCTGCTCCTCGCCCTTCCGGACGGTGTTTCAAGGATGTCGCCGGAGATCGAAGGCCTGGTTGAAACATCGAATAACCTTGCCACGGTTGAAATAAAGGAAAATTTCCTCAGCATCCTTTCCAGCCAGCGAAGCTGCGTCCCATCCAGACTTAAGGAAATCGGATCAAAAATCAAGGCCATCGCATCGCTTGCCGGCGCCGCAGCAAAATCCGGCAATGCCTATCCACCCTGGCAGCCGGAAATGACATCCCCTCTGCTGAAGCGATGTGAAAAAACTTATCAACAGCTTTTCAATCGAAATCCGGAGGTAAAAATAATCCATGCCGGGCTCGAATGCGGTATTATCGGCTCGAAATATCCGGGCATGGATATGATATCGATCGGACCGACGATTAAAAATCCGCATTCTCCCGATGAAAAACTTTTTATACCTTCAATTGCTCCCGTGAGAAATTTTATTGCGGAACTGCTGGAATCCTATGCCCGATGAGACGGGTTCGGGTTTCCTTTCCTCCTCCGGGAACCGGCCTTCATTTTGTGTCCGCTTCGGAGGCCGGGTGATATCGGATGTAATACTTGCTGAAGATGTTGGGGTGCCGAGAATATGAATCCGACAAATCCGTCTCAGCAATTCATGCTTTTCATCTGGTATTCCTGGTTTACCTGTTTGAGTTTGGCGAAAAATTCTTCTTTGGAAAATATCTCCCTCTCCACCAGAAGTCGAGTGACCGCATCGAGATGCAGCATATGAGACAGCAGAAGTTTCTTTATTTCATGCAACTCTTTCGGATCGTTCTTTTCAGGCATGGGTCGATTCCCTCTCCTTGTCGTTTAAAGATAATCTTTGTCTAACTGATGAAACCCGGATTCCGACACCGGGGTATGTTTCTCGCCGGAGCGGTTGTAAAATTTTTCCCGGCTCCGTTCCGTACATGTCGATAAAACCTATCACTATGTCTTTTCAGTGAACCTGACAATGGCTTTTTCAGTTTGAAAATTATTTGATATCGACCTCGTCCGCTTATTTTCGACCGAATTCAAACTTTTTACCCGCGTAAATATAACGTTTTGATTTGGCCGGCAGTGATGTTCCATACAATCAGTGTTTCCATTAACTCAGAAAAAAATATCCTGGAGAGGCTGCGGTGAAGTATGGCGATATTGTTTTATGGATCAAGGTCCGGAATGAAAATAACGGTACCGCCCCACCGAATGCAGGATTCGGAAGAGCCCATTCTTTCCGGTTGTAGTACCGTATTCATTATAAAATGAAATCCGTTGAAAGAAACCTCGATCTTCTCTCCGTGACAATGGATTTGATGATTCGCCGGTTCGCGTCGGTTTCCTTGGCCGCCACAAGCGTCCGAATGGTAAAGACTCTCAGGGCATCCGATACGGAAAGGGTGCCTTCCGCGGAATCCTTTCTCCCGGTGAACGGAAATGTGTCGGGACCCCGTTGGCACTGGCTGTTGATGTTGACCCGACATACCTGGTTCACCAGCGGATCGATGAGGTCGGCAATCGCCTCCGGATCGCTTCCGAAAAGGCTGACCTGTTGTCCGTAGTCTGACTGAATGATGTAATTCATCGGCTCCTCGATGTCCGAAAAGGAAGCGACCGGAATGACGGGCCCGAACTGCTCTTCGGAATATAACCTCATGCCGCGTTCAACGGGATACACGATTGCGGGAGACATGAAGGTATGATCAACGGAGCCTCCGCCCGGATTGACCACTCGAGCGCCCCCGGCGATCGCATCGTCGATCAGTTCCGTAAGGTATTCCGTCTTATCGGGTTCCGGCAGCGGAGTGATCTGAACCCCGGTTTCCCATGGCATCCCGGCTTTAAGCTCGCCAACCGCTTTACCGAAGGATGCGAGGAAAGCGTCGACGATTTCCCGGTGAACAAACAGGATCTTAAGGGCCGTGCACCGCTGGCCGTTGAAAGAAAGGGCACCTTGAACGCATTCCTTCACGGCTTGATCCGGATCCGCGTCTTTCAAGACGATCCCGGCATTCTTGGCTTCGAGCCCGAGCACGCAACGCAGACGATGCGGCTTTGGATGCTGTTTTTTCAGAATATCGGCAACGCGGCTGCTGCCAATGAAGGCCAATACATCGATTCCTCCGGATTTCATCAGCGGACTGATGATTTTCTGTCCCTTTCCGTAGACCGTGCTGATAACACCCCTGGGAAAGCAATCCCGGAATGCCTTCAGAAGCGGCTGATGGAGCAGCACCCCCAGTTTGGGCGGCTTGAAAATCACCGGGTTGCCCATGATCAGCGCGGGAATCAGGGTGGTGAAAGTCTCGTTGAGAGGGTAGTTGAACGGCCCCATGCAAAGTACTACACCCAGCGGAGCACGGCGAATCTGCCCGATCACCCCCTGGTGAATGACAAAACGTGACGATAGGCGATCCAGATCTTTCAGTGCATCGATCGTGTCCCGGATATAATCGACCGTCCGGTCGAACTCCTTCTCGGCATCCGGAAGCGCCTTTCCGATTTCCCACATCAGTAATCGGACGACCTCGTCCCGCTCCTCTTTCATCCGGTAAGCGAATGCTTCGACATGTCGGATCCGTTCCTCTACGGACATGGTCGGCCACGCGCCCCGCCCGCTGTCGTAAGCCCTGCATGCCGCATGGAGAACCTCGGAAACCGGTTCCTCCGAAAGCAAGGGATAGCGACCGATCAGTTTCCGCTGAACGGTGCCGCAGATGACTTCACATACCGGCGATCGTACATCCTGCAGCGGTCCGGTCCATTCCCGGATGGTACCGTCGCAGAGATACTGACGTTGATCGATGGGCGAGGCGATGCGCCACTTTTCCGGTATCGTATTCTCGTCGGTGCAGATGGAAGCGGATCGTGGGGATTTCATTTCAATGCCTCCTTTCCGTTCAACGGACCCCGGTGGAGCGGTGCCCGTTTTGACGAAGGTAAACTTGCGCACATACGTGGTTTACTATTCCACAAATCCTCTCTTTTGACATAAATGCCCGTAGCCCGGGAGTCAACCGGAAACGCAAAAATCCTTTGGACACCTATTATTTTTATTGAAGTGCCATGAACCGTGATATGCGATTTTCAACACATTTAAGATTTCCGGCGATGATGGATTATAACAAGCGGTCACGGGCTTTTGTGTAGAATTATGCGGATTTTTTTACAATCAGGAAGATGTTTGCCGCCGGCATAGGTTATGGCAACCGGCATGCCATGGTATACCGGGTTAACCAATGCTGTTTTTATGGCTGACGCTATGTTTGCGGGGTTAAAAACATGGCGGAAAGGTTCTTCGACTTTTCCAAATCATTTCCATCCTGAACCGGCCACTTCAAAATGGATGGAGACTCCAATCATAGACGCAGGCGCCGCATCCGCGCAACTCAGTTTTAAAATCCGCGCCGGCCCGTATCCAAGGGCAAAAATGAGAACCGTCCGGATGAACAGGGGGACGGCAATCCATAGAATGGTCAAGGGATTGTCAAGAATGACATCTCCCTTGAAGGAAAAAAGAAGCACCAGGGTGATCAGAAGGGCGATAATGGTAATTGGGGTAAGCACATGTAAGAATTTAAAAATAAAAAAGCCGGCGGGATTCCTCCCCTGCCGGCTGAAAATTTCAAGTGTTTATATCCCTTCTTTCCAATGAAGGGATTTATTAGATCCTTCCCATCTTTTTGAGAGTTTCCTTGAAGGATCGATAGAAAAAATCGCTGTCGGTGATCCCGCGACTCAATACCTTGCCGACTTCATCGATGTTTTTGGAGTTTATGATCAAATCAACACTCTTCTGAAATGCCGTCATATTGTCCATGGTTCGATGGCGGCTGCTGATAAGGCCGACAAAAATGTTTCTGCGAACGGACATATGGAGACGCTGAAGATAAATCAGGATACCGTTCGAGTCCGTGTTGTTGGTATCGAAGTCCTCATTGACAACGATGAGGTCGTAGTTATGATACCGCATCTTCTTCAGTGCATCCCGGACGTTCTGAGCTTCGGTGATATGGTATTCCATAATCTCGAGCGTCTCGGCAATTTTTTTCTTTAAAGCCGGATCAAATTCGCATAGAAGCGCGGTCTTGCCTTCTTCCTCCGCAAAATCGAAGGGCTTTTCAGAAGGATCATATTCGCTTTCGCTCATTTCGTCGGCAATGTTTTCATTATCTTCTTCACTTTCAATGCGAGGCGGTTTCTTTTCGTCCTTTTGCATCGAGTTTAAGGTAATCCGGTGGTTACACTTTGGGCACGGAAATGAAGCCACCTTTCCCACGGGTATTTTTTCATCCGGAATTTTGAATCGGCTCCGGCACTTATCGCATATGATATTCATGACGAATAAAAAAGATCTCCTTCTGAAAAAATGTTATCGACCAATGCCGGAATCCCCATGGGAAAGATGCGGATCCGGCATCCGGTTCAAAATCTTAAAAATCACCTGCCGTCGGAATAGGATTTTTCATATTCACGATCGATTTCAAGTGATTCGATATCGGTGGTAGCCTCTCCTCTGGAGCTTTTTATCGTGTCGATGCCCCGGCCTACGATCCCTTTGCGGGAAGAGTAAGCCACGGCGGTTTCCTGCGAAATCAGTCCTTTTTCATACAGTCCGACAATATAATCGTCAAAGGTGGTCATTCCAAACGGCCTGCCGGCTTCCATTACATCGTAATAGGTTTTACCCTCCGCTTCGCCGTGTAAAATCATATCCTTGACCCGAACGTTGGAGCCGAGGATTTCAAAGGCCGCCACACGGCCTCCCCCGATTTTCGGAAGCAGTCGCTGGCTTATAATCCATCGAACGGAATCGGAAAGACGGATTCGGATCTGGTGTTCTTCTTCGGTGCTAAACATACCCAGGATACGGTTGATTGTCTGACCGGCATCAACCGTATGGAGAGTTGTCAAAACAAGATGGCCGGTTTCGGCTGCGCTTAATCCGATTTCCACCGTCTCCCGGTCACGCATTTCCCCCACCAGTATCACTTTCGGAGCCTGCCTGAGAGCGGCACGCAACCCGTTGGCAAACGAATCGAAATCCGTGCCGAGTTCTCTCTGGTTAAAGGTGGATTTTTTGTGGGGATGCTGGTATTCGATCGGATCTTCGAGCGTTACAACATGAACCGACTTTGTTGCATTGATCTCGTCCAGAACCGCGGCCAGGGAAGTCGTTTTCCCGGAACCCGTAGCGCCCGTTACAAAGACGATACCGTTTTTTTCCTGCGCAATTTTATAAAACGCCTTGGCAGGAAGATTCATTTCCTTGATGGTCGGTATTTTCGTTTCGAGTTTCCGTAGTACAATCGAATAATTGGAGGACTGGGAAAAGATATTTACCCGGAAACGTGCCTTCCCGGCCAGGCTGTACGAAAGGTCGCAAGATCCTTCATTCAGAAGCTTATCAATCAGTCGGCGATCCTGATTAATCAGATTCAGGGCAAAAATTTCATTCTGGAACGAGGTCAATTCCCCCAGATGGGGCTCCAGATCGACGCCGACCAATTCACCGGAACTTTCCACCTGCAGCGGTTTGCCAACCGTCAGATTCAGGTCCGACACATTCGTCTGAGAGTCGAGCATCTTGGTCAATATGTGATCGATTTCCTGTTTCCTCATGATACAACCTCGTGTGTTGAAAGGCGCCCTTCGGACGCTGAACGGTTTTCCCTCTCGATCGGATGAGAGGAATCGTCTCCGGCTTACCGGCTAAGCCTCGGTAAAGTCGGTGGGCGGATTTTTCAAAAACGGCCGGAACCTTGCTTTGTCGTTGGATTTCAAATAAGCCTCATCCGCGCTGATCCATCTTTTGTTGTATAGCTCCATGATTGCATCGTCCAGAAGCTGCATGCCGTATTTTTTACCCGTCTGGATCATGGAGGCGATCTGATGGGTTTTGGATTCCCGTATTAGATTTCGGACCGCCGGGGTTGCAATCAAAATCTCGGGAGCGACGCAGCGCCCTTTTCTGTCGATTCTTTTAAACAAAACCTGAGCGATGATCGCCCGGAGGCTGTCGGATAAGGTGGATCGAATCTGAGCCTGCTGGTTCGCGGGATAAACGTCAATGATTCGATCGATCGTTTTTATCGCACTGGTCGTATGGAGCGTTCCAAAAACAAGATGGCCGGTCGCGGAGGCTTCGAGGGCAAGAGATATGGTTTCCAGGTCCCTCAGCTCGCCTACCAGAATAATATCCGGATCCTCACGAAGGGCTCCCCGCAAGGCCGCGTTAAAGGAATCGGTATGCAGGCCCACCTCCCGGTGATTGACAATGCATCCCTGACTCTGATGGACGAATTCGATGGGATCTTCGACCGTGATGATATGATCCTTGCGGGTACGGTTCGCCACATCAATGATTGCGGCAAGGGTAGTCGATTTACCGCTTCCCGTAGGGCCTGTCACCAGAACCAGCCCCCTCGGAAGCGAGGCCAGCTTGGATATCACCGGCGGAAGCCCCAACTGATCCGCGGTCATGATGGTATTGGGAATCTCCCGGAATACCGCACCCACGCCATATTTTTGCTGGAAAAAATTGGCCCGGTATCTGGCAAGGCCCGGAATTTCGTAACCGAAATCAACATCACCGGTTTCCTCATACACCTTGATCTTATCCTCGGGCGTAATTTCATAAAGCATGGCTCTCAAGTCATCATCGTTGAGAACCTTATATTTAATCCTTTCAATGTCGCCTCTGATCCGAAGCGCGGGAGGCTGACCGGAAACCAGGTGAAGGTCTGAAGCACCCTGATCGTTCATCAATTTAAAAAACGCATCGATTTTCGCCATTCGTTGTTCCTAACTTCTTATATGAGTGCCGGGCAACGAGTTCATGCCCGGCATGTTTTTTCTTCCATGTCTGTTGCCGCCGCGAGGTGTGCCCAATGGGCTCCGCTGCCGGTTGCCGATGGTCCGGAAGCCATATCAATATTTTTGATATCGACATTTTCATCGGATTCTTAACAACAAAATTAAATATCCCGATCATGCAGAACCGGATGAGAAGACAAGTTCCGACTTCCCATCGAAAAATGTTTTACGGCGGGAAAGGACAGACGGCGGCTTTGCCGTTCATGCGACCCGGCGAGCCGTTTTATCGGCGTGCAAAGGATCGGTGAATAAGATTATGGGAAAAATCTGTTTTCAGGAGGATACAAAAAAATGAGAAAAAAAGAGGAGAAGAAGGGATGAATCGGAAAATAGAAATCAAAACTTCTGGAACCCGGCGATAAAAATGAAAACAAATTTAAGGATGTTTCAATAATTTTACTTTCGAATCTTCCTCATCTATTTTCTTTATCTCCTGCTGGCTGATGTCCAGGAGTTTTGAATGGGTATCGATTATCGATCGAATCTGTGCTTCAATCTGCACGCGCTGCCGTTTCAACTCGGACATATCGTCATGGAGCTGGGTCAGCCGGTTATATGCTCGGTTCAGAATTTTTTCGGCCCGAACCTCCGCATCCGCAATAATCAATTCAGCCGATTTCCGGGCATTGGCATTTATTTGCGCTACAACTTTCTGGGAATTTTCCATTGCGCGATTCAGTGTTTCCTGACGCTCGGCGTATTCCTGGATTTGAAGCTTGAGCGCCTTGATTTCCTCATTCGCAATCTCGATTCTGCGCTGCATGGCTCCAAATTCAGAGGCCATCTGTTCGAGAAACTCATCCACTTCCTGGATGTCGAATCCTCTGAATCTTAAACGGAACTGTTTCTGTTGAATACCAAGGGGGGTTATTTTCATGAATTTTCTTCCCTCTTTTTTGTTATGACAAGCTTATGGCTAAGCGAGTCAAAGAATCGACAAGAAATTTTCTCAGAAAAATGATAATCAGAAAGACAATGATCGGCGAAAGATCCATGCCCCCGAAAACAACCGGAAGCTTTCTTCGGATGGGATAAAGAACCGGCTCCGTGACATTATGGATAAAACGAACGATCGGATTATAGGGGTCCGGGCTCACCCATGAAAGCACGGCCCTTGCGATAATAATCCACATGTAAAAAAGAAGAACATACTCGATGACCGTTGCAAGAGCGGCGATAAAATTGCCGACGATAAACATAAGAATGGAAACCTCGTATTGAACCGATTTTTCAGGTTAACAACTGCTATTTATTTAGAAAATCTGCTAGGCATCGTAAATAAATATATTCTTGAATAGAAGTCAAGATAATTCATTGACAGAGTTCTTTTCAGGAAGATAGAATACAACAATTTTTAACAATTGAAAACGCAAAAGAGAGTCGTTTTTGATCGGACCAAATAAAAAAATAGGTTTTATCGGCGTCGGAAACATGGGCGAGGCATTGGCGGGAGCGATCATTCGGTCGGATATTTTCGATCCCGACGGGATTTTTATTTCCGATATCAGCGAAAAGCGCCTGGAGATTATGAAAAACAAGTACGGGATCTCCAACACGAGAGATCCTTTGGAACTTTTTTCGGAATGCGATATCGTCATACTGGCAGTGAAGCCCCAGCAAACGGCTTCTCTGCTTTCGCAAATCTCCGGTCGACGGATCCGCGCCGATATAATGAAGCGAAAACTGCTCATCTCCATCGCGGCGGGAATCACCATGCAAAAAATCGAGGGCTTTTTATATCGGGATCTGGATGAACCGTCCAGGGCGAAACTGCCGATTATGCGTGTGATGCCGAATACGCCGGCGCTCGTTTCAGCCGGCATGTCGGGAATGTGCGCAAACCGGTATGCAACCGCGGAAGACAAAAAAATGACCCGGGTTCTTCTGGAGTCCGTGGGGAAGGTTATCGAATTCGGAGAAGAAGACATGGATGCGGTGACCGCGCTTTCCGGTTCCGGCCCGGCCTATGTGTTTTACCTGGTTGAATCAATGATTCAGGGAGGCATCGCAATGGGCCTTCACCCGGAGGATGCCGTCACCCTCACCCTCACGACCCTCAAAGGATCGATCCGACTCATGGAGACGCAACATGAACCACCCGAAATCCTGCGTCAAAAAGTGACCTCTCCCGGAGGAACGACCGAGGCGGCTTTCAAGGTACTTGAATCGAACCGGGTCAAGCAACATATTGTCGAAGCGATCGCCGCTGCAACCAGACGTTCAAAAGAACTCAGCCAATAAGATAAGAACGGCTTTTTCATCAACCCTTTTAAGGATGGACATCCAATGAAAATTCCAAAAAAATCCATCGGCCTGGTTTTTCTGTTTTTTTTCTTTTCGTCCGTGTGGATCTCCCCCGGCTTCGCCGACTCGGACGGCATCAACTGGTATTCTTATGATGAGGGTATGGCTTTGGGTGAAAAAGAGGGAAAAAAGGTATTTGTATTTTTTACCGCTGAATGGTGCGCGTACTGCACAAAAATGAAAAAAGAAACATTTACGGATCCTTCGGTAAGTGCGTATCTCAATGAAAACTTTATCTCCGTGCTTGCGGATTATGATATGGAAAGCACGCTCGTAACCAAGTATAATATTCGGGGGCTTCCGCTTTCTTATTTCTTTTCCGAGTCCGGCGACTCAATCATCCAACGACCGGGTTATATTCCATCGGAAAAATTTATCCATATGCTCCGATTCGTTCATACCGAAAGCTACAAGAAAATGTCTCTGGAAAAATTTGCGGAGGGAAAATAGAAATAGACGCGCTTCTTCTGAAAAATATCATCTGCCACGCTTCCCTTCCCGGGCCCCCCGCGGAAAATCCTTATCGGCCTGCATGTGTCTTTCTTCTTCTGTTTGAGAAAACCGAACCCTGCCTGCTCGCCATCCAGAAATCCGACAACGAAGGGTATCCGTGGCGCAACCAGATCGCACTTCCCGGCGGGCACAGGAGCGCGGAAGATGCTTGCCCGATGGACGCGGCGTTTCGCGAACTGGAAGAAGAACTGAATATCCCCGGGAATCAGGTTGAATTCATTGGCTCCATGGGGCATTTTAAAACGAATAGCCACCACAGGGACATCGAAGTATTTATCGGGTTATGGAATG
Source organism: Desulfobacterales bacterium (assembly GCA_018432925.1). Classification (GTDB taxonomy): domain Bacteria; phylum Desulfobacterota; class Desulfobacteria; order Desulfobacterales; family JAHDSC01; genus JAHDSC01. Next base: position 32,770 of record JAHDSC010000032.1, read on the forward strand.
GAAGGGGGCCTGTAAGATGTGACAGACGGGAGATTGCAAGAGTCCTGGAAATTCCGTTCAGCGATCTCCAAAGGATCCACAATCGTTCGAACTACCGTGGTCGCGATGCCGAATCCCTCGATTTGAGATATCCTTATAAAGACGTGGTAATATGGGGGGCAACCGCCAGAATCCTGCATTTTTTCATTGAGCTTGCTTCGCCTTTCATCGGGGACAACCTTTCGATTTCACATCCGGCGTCCTGAAAGATGAAAAGCTCCTTATGGGCTCCTTGACTATTTTGAAAATTGAGCGCGACGTCTTTTTGTCATGCGAATGGCGGTGGAAATGATAACCCCCGCGCTCAGTACGATCAGAAGAATCGGAACCCACAAATACGCATGATATGCAGGATTTTCTCGACATACCAGGATGCCGCCGATGCCGAACAGCAGAACACAAACCATGAAAAATATCATGATACCGCATGCTTTTTCAGTGTCATACCAGGAAACGATGACTTTTCTGAAGACCGGATTCTGATCTAAACGCATAATGATGCCATCCTGTTTTTTGACCGGGGTCTGCCGAACCAAAAACAAAAAACATTTGATCCAGGCATGATTTTTCATTGCAGTATAAGTTTATATTTTCTTAAAAATCAAGTCATGAAAAAGCCGGGGCGCCAAAAGAAATCATCCAACGGTTATAAGAAACGCGCCATGGGCCTTTTTCTGTCGATCCTTCTATTGGATATTTTGTCGGGATGCGCGTTGGCACCGAAAAAACTTCATATAAAAGATATTTCCGGCTCCTTCAAACCGGGGGCCATCATTTCTTCACAAAGCGGTATGCCGGTATCTCAGGAAACGCTTGTGGCGGACCTTGCCGGCGTTGCAATTGTCTATGTGGGGGAAAAACACAACGATCCGGCAAATCATGAGATACAGCTTCAGGTGATAAAGGCGATTTTCGAGCTGCGACCGAATCTTTCCATCGGCATGGAAATGTTTGATCATACCTATCAGCCCGTACTGGATTTATGGTCCGAAGGCAAACTGGATCAGGAAGCTTTTCTAAAAAATACCCATTGGTATGCGAACTGGAAGTTTGATTTTGATTTGTACCGCGATATTCTGAATTACATAAGAGAAAACCGGATCAAGCTTGTGGGATTGAATATTCCGTTCCACATCCCTCCCAGAATCGCGGTCGGTGGCATCGAAAGCCTTCGCGAGGATGAAAGAAAGCACCTCCCGAATAAAATTGACACTTCCAACGTTGAACACCGGGAATATGTGGAAAAAATATTCAATCTGCATCATGTAAAGGGGGTGAATGACTTCCAAAATTTCTATATGGCCCAGTGTGTCTGGGAAGATGCGATGGCCGAAAGCATTGCTCTGAATTTAAAAGAAAATCCGATGATCGTTCTGGTCGGAAACGGCCACATGATTAAGAAATTCGGTGTACCGGACCGGGTCTTTGCACGGACCCGCGTCCCCTTCCGAACGGTTTACCCCGCCCTGTCGGGGAGCCGTGTGGAACGTTCGTACGCAGATTATATCTGGGTAACCCATCATATTGAAGAGCAAAAAAGGGGCAACCGGATGTCTGAAAAAAATACGGCAAAAGGGATGCATCAATAAAATTTTTCCGGGAAAAACCATCCATACCCCTCTGTATTTCTTTGCAATCCTTGCCGCATCCCCATTCGAAACACTACATGTTGTATTTTTTTAATTGACAAGCAACAATATGTTGTTATAGGTCAATTATTACTCACCCTCCATTTCCACCCTTGCATTACCGGCGAAACCGCCGCTAAAAATTCTTCGCTTTGATGCAAGGGTGGGAATATGTACACGGAACGAATTGAAAGTTTCAAACAAACGGGTTCATCAGGGAGACACCAATGTTCGAAAATATAAAAAAACGGGATGGAAGAGTTGTAGAGTTTGATTCATCAAAAATAACCGCGGCAATTGCCAAGGCAGGAAATGCAACCGGAGAATTCGGACAGCGGGAAGCCCAGAAATTAACGCTTCGGGTTCTGACCCTGGCTCATCACATGCGGCTGGGTCCTCTGCCGGAAGTTGAAGAAATCCAGGATATCGTGGAACGGGTACTTCTCGATTCCACCTTTTACAAGACGGCGAAGGCCTATATCATTTACCGGGAACAGCACGCCCAGATCCGGAACATCGCAACGAAGGCCAATGTGGATCTGGTCGAAAACTACATCCAGAAACTGGACTGGAAAATAAAAGAAAACAGCAACATGTGCTACTCCCTGCAAGGCCTGAACAATTATATATCTTCCGATATTACCTCGGAATACTGGCTGAATTGTATTTACCCCCCCGAAATCCGGAACGCCCACAAAAGTGGAGATCTTCATATCCATGATCTCAGTCTGCTTTCGGTTTACTGTGTCGGCTGGGATCTAAAAGATCTCCTCAAACAGGGGTTCAAGGGCGTAGAGGGCAAAGTCGAAAGCGCCCCGCCGAAACACCTCCGCTCGGCGCTTGGTCAAATCGTCAATTTTTTTTATACACTTCAGGGAGAAGCCGCCGGGGCCCAGGCGATTTCGAACTTTGACACGCTTCTTGCCCCCTTTGTGCGCTCCGACAAACTGAACTATCATGAAGTGAAACAGGCGATCCAGGAATTTGTTTTCAATATCAATATCCCTACACGGGTCGGATTCCAGACGCCGTTTACCAACATTACCATGGATCTTTACGCATCCCCCATACTCAAAGATCAGCCGGTTATTATCGGCGGCGTGGAGCAGAAAGAAACCTACCTCGAATTTCAGCCGGAAATGGACATGATCAACAAGGCCTTTGCCGAGGTGATGATCGAAGGCGACGCAAAAGGAAGAGTCTTTACGTTTCCTATCCCGACTTACAACATCACGGCCGACTTTGACTGGGATAACCCGAATTTCGAATCGATCTGGAAAATGACCGGGAAATACGGCATCCCCTACTTTTCTAACTTTGTCAATTCCGACATGTCCCCTGAGGATGCCAGGTCCATGTGTTGTCGGTTGCGGCTTGACAATCGGGAACTTTTAAAAAGAGGCGGCGGTCTTTTCGGCGCAAACCCGCTGACCGGATCCATTGGCGTGGTAACCATAAACATGCCTCGGATTGCATATCTATCACGGACGAAAAAAGATTTTTTGGAAAATCTGGAAGAAAAAATTCGGATGGCGCAAAAAAGTCTTTCCATCAAGCGCAAGGTCCTTGAGAAATTTACGGAAAAGAATCTCTATCCCTATTCCAGTTTTTATCTGAGAGAAATCAAAGGCGGGGCAGGGTTATACTGGAAGAATCATTTTTCCACCATCGGCATTATCGGCATGAACGAAGCCTGCCTGAACTTTCTCGGCGAAAACATCGCCGGCGATGCCGGTCAGTCGTTTTCACTGGAAGTCATGGATTTTATCCGCGAAGTGATTTCAAAGATTCAGGAAGAAACCGGTGAACTTTTTAACCTGGAAGCAACACCCGGTGAAGGGACGTCTTATCGCCTCGCTTTAATCGATAAAAGCCGATTCCCGGATATCATCTGCGCAAACGAAAAAGAGTATCGAGAAGGCGCCTCGCCGTTCTATACCAACTCCACTCAACTTCCGGTGAATTATACCGACGATCTTTTCGAAACCATGCAGCTGCAGGACCATCTCCAGGCAAAATACACCGGTGGAACCGTGCTTCATCTCTTCCTGGGCGAGGAGGTCAGTGACGTGGAGGCCATAAAATGCCTGATTAAAAAAATTACCGGCAATTTCCGCCTCCCCTATTTCACCCTGACCCCGACGTTCAGTGTCTGTCCATCCTGCGGATACAAGAGCGGCCAACATGAAACCTGCCCCACCTGCGGCAGGGAAACCGAAATTTATTCAAGGGTTGTAGGCTACTTAAGGCCGGTCAAGCAGTGGAATGACGGAAAGCGGGCGGAATTTGTGATACGGAAAACGTTCAAGGTTGCATGAAAAGAATGATGAAGCCGCGGACCGATCCATAACCTCGAACCCTCGCGGAACCGCATGGTTTTGTTGGAGATCGATTGAAATATCATAAAAGCCCGGTTTATCGCTCAAACTTCATGCCCCGAATCTATCCGGGGTATCGATTGAACCCACGTTCTTGTTTCAACATCTGGAAAACACGCAGGAAAATCACTCATGGAAATTATAGAAATCGACAATTGCACTGAAATCAGAACCGAAGAACTTCCCGGGGTCACAAAACAAATCCCGATCGGTCGGAATACCGGTTCCGATGAAATCATCATGAGGCTTTTTACCCTGGATCCGGGCGCCGCAACTCCATATCATACGCACGATTTTCCTCACCTTGTAAAAATAGAAAGCGGGAAAGGCGTTCTTATAGACAACGAGGCAAAGGAACATCCGATATCGGTCGGCAGCTACATATACATCGCGGACAACGAACGGCATGGATTTAAAAACACGGGCAACGAACCCTTCAAATTTTTGTGCATTGTTCCATCCAGGGGGGAAGCCTGATCCGCCGATTCCTTGCTTCTGAAAGAAATGCCGGATCATCCGGAGCTTGATCGAAAAGAAAAAAATCCGGAGATTGTTTCAGAGATTGCGGCCGGTCGAAGGGTGGAAATACGATAAAAAAAACGAGAAGGCGTTCGAGGGGCTTTTCGCTTGTCATTTTGATAAAAAAATTCGGTGGAGGAGATCGATTGATCCGCCGGATGGAGGCTTACGCCCCGGCCATTAAGGATTCATACCCATGATTTTCGGCGGCTTGCAAAAAAATTCGCTGATTGATTATCCCGGAAAGCTCAGTTGCGTGCTCTTTATTTCAGGCTGCAATTTTTATTGCCCTTACTGTCACAATCCGGATCTTGTAAAAGGGACCCCCACCGCCCCGCTTTCGGAAAAAAGTTTCTTTGACTTTATTCAAAAGCGAAAAGGATTTTTGGACGCAGTGGTTATTTCAGGGGGTGAACCCACCCTTTATAAAGAACTTTTTCCCCTTTGCCGAAAAATCAAACAAGCGGGATACCCGGTAAAGCTGGACACCAATGGAAGCCGACCGGAGATCATTGAAACGCTCATCGGCGAAAATCTTATCGACTGCATCGCCATGGACATAAAAACCGAGCCTACCCGCTATCCAACCTGGATTCAAACGAATTGCAATCCTGCAACCATCCTTTCCAGCATCCGGATCATCATGGAATCGGGTATGGATCATGAATTCAGGACAACCTGCATAAAACCCCTTGTCGATGAACAGGTAATCGAAAGCGTTTCCCGGCTCATAAAAGGGGCGATGCGGTATGCATTACAAAAATTTCGAAACCTTTCGGAAGTTCTCCGGCCTGAATTTTTCCTGGAAAATGCTTTCCTTATCGACGATGACGAACTTCTGTATCTGAAATCCATTGCCGAATCGTGGGTCGAAAAATGCATCGTCCGATGATCGGCATGGGAGCGACTCACCGAAAACAGGGAATCCTGCCGGACTTAATCGCCGGTTAATGGGAGAAACCGGATTTGCAAACCCTCCTGAAATTGGCAATCAGCGTTCTCATCATCCTTTTCTGTGCGCAGGTTGGAAAGAGATTCCCGTCGCTGGCCGGCCTGGTAGCCACCATGCCCCTGACCGGGTTGATCGTTTTGATATGGCTGTATTGCGATAATCCCGGAGATTACGAATTGATGGCCGACTATACCAAAGGCGCTTTCTGGGGTATTCTGCCCACCATTTTATTTTTCCTGGTTGCCTTTATCTGTTTCAAGAAAAATCTGGGGCTTCCGGTCGTCCTGCTGTTCAGCTTCTCTGTCTGGCTGATCGGCGCCTTTTTTCATCAATGGTTTCTCAGGTGATGGAACATGAAAAACGAAAAGCCCACCGAGAGCGTTTCATTCCCTGAACAGCGTCAGAAATCACAATTTCCGATTTCATATTCCGTTTCTTCGGATCCGCTTTCATAATTCATTTTCTTGTGACAGACGGGGCAATAAAAATAATTGGGATAAGGATCTCTTCCGCATTTTTTGCATGCTCTTCCGGAAACACCTTTTTTATTTTTATGTTTTTTCAATTGATTGCTTCCATTTTTGTCAGGGTATTTTTCTTACAAGATAATATCTTTTTTTTATTATGCAACCGGCAGGCGCTCAGGAATTAACCTGCGATTCTTGCCTGAATCGTTCCCGTGTCTCCTTCGAATAAAACGGCCGGGGCGGCGGATCGAGTTGCAGTCTGAAACAACGACGGGGTTTCCGGAAAAAACATAAGATGAAACAATAATTCATTGAACCGCGGCAGAAAGCGCGTTCCCTTCAGCTTGCCGCGGGGAATCTTCAATTATATCGATCGAATGATAAAGGAATGGAAAATATTTTACTCCCACTCCTCATACCCGGTCTCTTCGGAATCACTTTCGGCCGAATGGATTTTTTTATGGCACGCGGGACAATAGAAATAGTTCGGATAAGGGTCTCTTCCGCATTTCCTGCATACTCTGCCGGAGGCAGTTTTTTTCTTTTTAACTTTTTCCGAATTCATCTCCGTTTCCGGAATTTCGTCATTTCCGAACCCACCGACATTGTTCGTCCACTGCACATTCGCATTCCGGTATTCAGCGTCACTGCAACACGCGGAAGAGGCCGGATTCGAAGATGGTTCCAGCTGTTGTCTACTTGCCCTGCATTTTCTTGTTTTAATCTGTCTTATCGCCACCTTGAACCCTTCGGTTTTTTCATGATTTGTTTCATAAGCAAAAAAGTCCCCGCAAGTTCTTCGGAACATACCCTTCAATCACCGAACGAGAATCGAAAAAAGCCTTCTCCCACGTCAACCTGCCAGGGATAATATCGGTTTTTCAGGATCATGCGACGGTTCGCTTAATTTCAACAGATAATCATAAATCACCTCTCCGGGAATAATCCGCCGCTCCTTGAGACCGCGAAGCCCGAAAAAGGGATTAAACTCAAAAAAATAATATCCATCCTCGGTTTCCGCCAAGTCGAATCCCGCGTGATTGATATTTAGGTTACCGGAGATCCGTTCCACCATGGAAACCGCTTCGGGAGGCACTCCCGTAAAAGAAATCCGACCGCCACGGGCTACATTGGAATAAAATCCTCCCTCGGGGATTTCTCTCCAGTAAGCAGCGACCGCCTTTGCGCCAATGACCACCACCCGCAAGTCCCGGTGAATCGGAAGATATTCCTGAACCAGCCAAACGGTGTTTTCATGGGCATAGGCAAACCACTCGCGCCGGGAATGGATTAAGATTACGCCGCGTCCAATCGAATTTCGCACCTCTTTCGCCACAAAAGGAAAATCAAACTCATCCATGACCTTTTGGATGTTCGATTCATCGCGGGCATAAATCCGGGTGCGAGGAACATTTTGAGGGCACACGGTCCAAAACACCCGTGTCATTTCCACTTTGTCATGGCCCAGATGATACGTGCTGATGCTCGGGAAAATCCGTTTCTTAAGGCCGTAAACCAAGGCGTTCACCTGCCAGAACTCAGGGAAAAGAATCCAGTCCGCCCCCCTGATTCGTTCTTTGCAGCGGAAAATCTCCTCGGGTTTGACATACACCGTGCCGGGAATCCCAAGTGAACGGAAAGGATTGAAAGAAACCAGTTGCATAATGAATCCTTGCTCGATGGACCGAACCGGATCTGTATTTTTTTTAATATTTTTCGGAATAATAATACATTTTTCCAATAAAGCAATAAGTATGTTACAAAACCCAACTCTCTGATTTTAAAATGTATAAGTTTCAACGGATGCTTCAGGCAGATTTCCGGAGGATGTCTTGCAGGGATTGTTTTTTTGTTTTTCTATCGAAAATTATTTGAACGGAAACTCGCGGACAGGTCCTCTGGTTTATTGAGAGTATTCGCCGGATGAAATTCGGTTTTTCCCCGGGGTACGAGACCGAATAATATGGATCGGAGAAAGCAATTACGAAAACCGCTCATAAACTTTTTCCCGCCGTTACCGATATGTTGAAAAATGAGGCGGCGTATACGTATAAAGGTTATGGATCAGATGACGAAACGGTTGAGCGCATCAAACCGGCGACATTGACTTTACGAAATGCAATGGAAATTTTTAAAAACATTTCGATGGATAGCGAACGAATTTCCGTTTGTCCTTTTTTTGCACCGATGGGAAAATCGTCAAAATTCAACCGGCGTCGCATCGGATTCGTTTCCTTTTTCCCTGTAAGGAACCTCCACAGAAATTTTGGTACCTTTCCCCGGAACGGATTGTATTCGGAAGTTGCCGCTGAGGAGACTGGCCCTCTCTTTCATGCTCCGAAGCCCCATCCGTTTCTCATTTAACGCATCGGCCATCCGATTTTTCTGATCAAAGCCATTGCCGTCATCTTCTATTCGAAGGATGATATTCGGAAAGGATGCAACCAGCCGGATTCTCACATTCGCCGCATCCGCATGCCTGCAAACATTATTCAGCGCTTCCTGAATGATACGGTACAGGTTGATTTCGGTATCGAAATCAAGCCTCACATCCTTCAGGCCGGCGGAAAAAAAATCAACCTCCAGACCGGCTTTTTTTGAAAAATCGTCACAATACTGATGAACGGTCTGAACGAGTCCCAGCTGATTCAACATGTCGGGATGAAGATCATAGGACAGATCCCGAACAACCCGGATAATTTGCTGAAGTACCCTGGAAAATTCCGCAACACGCTTTTCGACATCATAAGAAACGGCTGTTTCCTTATCAAAAAGGGTTTCACATCCGATTCTCAGCATGGAAAGGTCCTGGGCCACGCTGTCGTGCAGGTAACGGGAAATTTCCCGGCGTTCCTCTTCCTGGGCGGTTATGAGTCTCTGGGTCAAGGCGTGAATATGTTTTTCGGCCCATTTGCGGTCGGAAATATCCTGGTAATGAGCCAGGTATCCCGTGAAAGCGCCTTTCTTTTTTCCGACAATGGGTGTGATCAGCACATCCAGATCCATTTTTCCGGATTTGGCTGTTTGGTACAAATTAAGCGGCTTGAGCTGATCAAAATCGTAAACTTCTTCAAACCGAATCGATTGCCCGGCACGCAGTCTTTCTTTCATGTGATCCGGAATATTCGGATGATTAAAGATCGTACAGCCTTTCATTTGCTCCGGCCCGGGTGTGCCGAAAAGCTCCAGGTCGGCTTTGTTTGCGTCGATCAGCCGGTCTTCCGAATCGTACAGTTCGATACCGATCGGCGATTCTTCAAAAATGGTTCTGAATTTTTCCTCGCTGGCCTGAAGGGCCTTCTCGGCAAGCCTCTGTTCCGTGATATCCCGGGTGATCTGTATGAAGTTTTCAACCTCTCCGGATTCGTTTTTCAGCGGAACGCTGTAACAATCCAGGTAACTTTTCTCCTTTTCCCCCCGCAACCGGTCATAGCACAGGATCGCCCTTTCGATTTTACCGGTTTCTTTGGCCTTTATGGTCGGGCACCCGTTACAGGGCGTGGCTCGGCCGACAAAAAATTCATAGCATGTCCGGCCGATGAGATCTTCAGGGATCATATCCAGTCCCTTGGCGGTTGTTTTATTCGCCCAAAGAATTTTCATGTCTTTATCGGAGTAACGAATCCTGTCGATGGATGCGTCAAGGATTGCCTGTTTCTGGGCTTGACTTTTCCGGAGGGCTTCTTCCGTCAGTCGGCGGGCGCTGATGTCACGAATCGATTCGATGGCACCGACGACTTTTCCTTCCTGATCACATATCGGGCTGGCCTTTATCCACAGGAACAATTTTTGATTATTAAAAGCGATCGACTCGGCCGTTTCGGCGGTCAGGCCGCTCTTTTCTTCCGTAAAAAGACTGTATTCTTCTTTATTGATTTTTATGTCGGGCCTCAGCACCAGATCAATCAGTCCGGGGATTCTTTCGCCATGGAACGGGAGTGAGTATTCATAGTTTCCTTTGCCCAGCATATCTTCTGCTTTTACACCGGACATCTCTTCCATTGCCGGGTTCCAGGCAACGATCCTGCCTTCGAGATCGACGGCGAAAACGGCATCCGGAAGAGAATGAATGATTTCCGACAGTCTTTGTCTGGACTCGATAAGCGCCTTCTCGGCCCGGATACGCTCGGTAACATCCTCACCGGCTCCGTAGGAATGCCATCCGTGAATCGGAAATGTTTCCGATACGTTGGACCAGCGGATGGTCTTCATGCCGCCGTCCTTGCAGGTAATCTCCCATTCCCAGTGATGGAAATCGGAGCCTCGCTCCAGCCGTTCCGCCATCATCCGCCCGCGATAGGCATCATCCGGGCATAAAAGCTTCCAGGCCTTCGGGTTGTCGATTATTTCATCCGCACGATATCCGGTCACCCTTTCACATTCCTTGTTCCATGCGACGATGTTGCGATCTGCGTCCAAGGCATTCATCATCACCGGCATGTTCTGAACCAAGGAATATAGCCGCTCCCGGCTTTTCCTCAGATCCTCTTCCATCTTTTTCTGCCGGATGATGTCCAGGCGCGCGTTGATGAAAAGAAACAGAACGGAAAATCCGATGAACAGACATAATACCGAAATGATGTACCCGCTATTTTCGATGAGTGCGGTCGATCGGTTTTTAAGAACCCACTGGATGTTTCCCAGGTAAAAAATATTCCAACCGGGGCAATAATCCACATTTCGTCTTCGAATCAGATACTGAGTACCGGATGGATCCACCGCAAAATTGCCGTCGATGATTTCCAGGCCGGTCCAATTCCGGGATTCTTTCATTAATGGATATTTATTACCGGTTGCGGCGATCTCCCCGGAAGAAGGCTTCCACAAGAAATGATAGAGCCAGCTTGTATGATTGGAAGCAAATACAATCCCATCTGAATCCGTAAGTAACCAGATCGCGTCATCGTCAAGAAAGTAATTTTTTTCAAAAATATCGACCGTGGCTTTAACGACCGCGCAACCGATCACAGAGTCCGGACTTTTCCCATATATCGGATGGCTGTAATATATCCCCCTTTCTTTTGATGTTACCCCTAAGCCCATAAAAAGCCCGGGGATACCTTGAAGCGCCTGCTGGAAATAGGGACGAAACGCGTAGTTCTTCCCAATAAAACTGTTTGGTTCCCGGCGATTGGAAGAGGCGATGGTATTTCCGTGAACGTCTATCAGATAACAGACGCCGACATCCAAAGAATCACGGAAATGATCCAAAACGGAATTCGCCTGCGCCAGATTGGGTTCATCCGGAATTTCGAGCGCTTCCCGCAATTCATTCAACCCCGCCAGCGCCTTTACGGTTTTGACGTTCCCGGAAATAAAGGAAGAAATACAGTCTTCAATGCTCAGCGCATCCAATGAAATACGCCTCTCGGCTGCATTGAGCATGGATTTTTTCAGGAATGCGTGGTAAAGATATCCTCCGGAAAATGCGGATATCAGGGTGAACAAAGACAAGACGACGAGAGTCGTTCGAAGTTTCATTTTGCGATTTCCTTATCCCGGTGAGAAAATCATATGGCATGCCCCCACGATTTCCAAACGCATACGGTGCGTTTCCCGTTTCTTTCCGTGGACTTGCCTGAATTTTGAATATCAGAGAAAATTTTCTTTACCCATTTTTCTAAAAATCGCTTCTCAGGATTGCCTTTTAATTGACTCCGGATGTTAGGCAAACCTGACGGCATTTGAGAGCTTTGAAAGGAAGCAGGCAATGATGGATTTTTTAGAGCTTCTGGTAAAAAGACGATCCATCCGGGGTTTTCTGGAAAAGGCGGTCCCCCCGGATACGATCATGGAAATCATTAAGGATAGCTGTCTTGCTCCCAGCGCCGGTAATGATCAACCCTGGCGGTTTATCATTGTCGGCAACAAGGACTTGATGAAAAAACTTTCGGATGAAAGCAAGAAAAACCTGTTAGTGGATTTTGCCAAAAATCCGAGTTCTCCCATGAAAAGGTATATGCAGATTCTGCAGGATCCGGCCTACAATGTGTTTTATAATGCACCCTGCCTCGTATTCATCGTGGAATCAACGGAACACCGGCCTCCATATGTGGATTGTGCCCTTGCCGCCGGTTATTTCATGTTTTCCGCCACCGCGAGAGGTCTGGGAACCTGCTGGATCGGCCTGGGTGCGAATATCAGGGAACCCGAACTCCTCAAAGAAATCGGCATACCGGAAGGCCATATCATTGTGGCCCCGATTATTGTCGGCTATCCCAAAAGCATCCCGACGGAGATTTATCGAAAAGATCCCCGGATTCTGAAAATCATCCCGTAATCCGGTATCACGCCGGGGTCTGAGGAAAATGCTCCATTTCGTTCCGGTTCATGGAAAACTATCATTTGAACCCTTGGAATACATGGAGTGTTTCGATAATTGAAGAACCCCGCGGCAAGCCGCGGGAAATGCGCTCCCTGTTGCGGTTCAAGCGGATTGTTTTTTCTCCTTCCTTCCTTTTTTTCCTCCCTTCGGCTTCTCTTCTCCGGTTTCAGCGAACTTCTTCATCCCTTCGGCCAATTGCTTCAACTTTTCATCGACCAGAAAGTTGATGGTATCTTCCGGATAGGTGCCGTCCGGTTTTTTTTCACCCGCTTTTTTGCGGGTCAGTATTTCGATTCCCTCGTCAATGGTTTTCACCGCGAAGATATGGAATTTTCCTTGGCTCACCGCGTCCACCACATCTTTTCGCAGCATCAAATCCTTGACATTGCGATCCGGTATCATTACCCCCTGATTGTCGGTGAACCCGATTTTCCGGCAGCAGTCGTAGAACCCCTCGATTTTTTCATTAACCCCGCCGATGGCCTGGATTTCTCCTTTCTGGTTAACGGAACCGGTGACCGCGATATCCTGCCTCAAGGGCACGCCGGAAAGGCTGGACAGCAGGGCGTAGATTTCAGTCGAAGAAGCGCTGTCCCCGTCCACGCCGCTGTAAGACTGTTCAAATGCAATGCTGGCGCTCACGGTCAAGGGCTTGTTCTGGGCATACTTTTCTCTTAAGTATCCGCTTAAAATCAGCACCCCTTTATTGTACGTACTCCCCGACAACTCGGCCTCCCTTTCAATATTGATAATGCCCGCGCGCCCCATGGAAACCGACGCGGTAATACGGGAAGGTTTGCCGAACATGTAATCTCCGATATTATAAACGGCAAGCCCGTTAACCTGCCCGACCTTCTCTCCTTTCACATCGATCATCAGGGTTCCCCGATCGATCATTTCCTGGATATGTTCTTCAATCATGTTGGAACGGTAAACCCTGGCTTCAATCGCCTGTTCCACATGCTTTCCCTGTACTACGGATTCGTTTTCCTCCCCGGCCCAGTAATCGGCCTCCCGCATGATATCGGTTACGACGGGAAAACTGGTTGTGATCTTTTCCTGCCGTTCCGTCATACGAACCGCATGCTCGATCAAGGCGGAAATGGCGGTTCTGTCAAAAGGCTTCAATCCATCCTCGTCTTTTTTCATTCTGATAAATTCCGCGAACTGGCGAATGGTGTTCTCGTTCCTGTCCATTGAGGTGTCAAAATCCGCCCTCACCTTAAAAATTTTCGGGACATCCGGATCATAGGCAAAAAGCAGTTGATACAGATGGGAATCCGAAATGACAACGACCTTGATATCCATTTCAATGGGTTCCGGTTTCAAAGTGGTCGTTGTAAACAGGTAAAAAGGATCATACGTCTGGATCTCCATCTTTTTTGTCTTGAGCGCTCTCTTTAGCGCCGGCCATACCCCAGGTTCCACAATGGAATCGAGAAGATTCAAAACCAGGTACCCTCCGTTGGCCTTGATCAATGACCCCGCCTTGATTTTGCTGAAATCGGTCTTCCAGACCCCGCTTCGATCGACCACCCGTTCAATGCTCCCGAAAAGATTCCGGTAAGTCGGATAAGTTTCGACAATAACCGGCGGACCCTTTTGTTCCGCATTGTCCACCAAAAGATTAATCTGATAAGGCTGAAAAGCATCACCCGTAGGAAGTACAAATGGCAGTCCTGGAATGGCGGACTGTCCGGCGGCGATAAAAATCTGTAAATTGTCGGCCATATCTTCCAGCATGTCATTCAGGTAGGTATCGATCAATTCGTTGTTGAACTTGTCTCTCAGGGGTACGGCTGTTTCCGATGCCATTTTCAGGAACATGAATCGATCCATTTTTTCAACATTTCCGTGGATCTGTTTTTGCAGATCCCTGAGTTCGAGAAAAATTTGGTCAATCTCCTCCCTGAGCCTTTCCCGCTTCTTTTTCAATTCCTCGAATTCTTCTTTTGGAAATCTTCCCCGTTCGACCAGATCTTCGACCTGGTCGATATGTACCGGCTTGCCGTCGATCAACGGCATGACCTCGGGTCGCTGGATCTGCCCCATCTGAATATCCACCAGGGCGAATCCCTGTTCTCTGATTTTCTTATCCAGATCTTTAAAAAATTCTTTTGCCTTTTTTTCATATTCTTCCGTGATTTCTTTTTTCCGGTTGAGGTAATCCTGGCTTGAAAAAAGCTGTGGAATCTGTTTCTTGAGAGATTCAACAAATTCGTGAATTTCTTTCTTTAATATTTTGCCTTCCCCCGCCTTGAGTCGCAGGAGAACGGGCGCTTCCGGATTCTTGAAGTTGTTGATATAGCAAAGGTCATCCGGTACGATTTTCTTTTTTTCGGCGATTTCCGCAAGCAATTTTCGAACCGTGGATGTTCTCCCTGTTCCCGGCGCCCCTGTTACGAGCACATTGTATCCCTGTTTCTCAATTCCCATCGCAAATCGAAAGGCTTCCACCCCTCTTTTCTGGCCGACAATCTCTTTGAGGGGATTCAGATCTTCGGTGGTTTCAAATGGAAGGGCGGCGGGATCCAGCCGCCATCTGAGTTTATCAATCGTCACTTTCTTATCTGATGAATTCGTGGACATCGACGGACTCCTCGTTTTTTAATTGATTTCAAACTGCTTTCCGATACTTCCATTTTTCGATACGCTTCCTGACCGTTATCAATTCCGTTCGAGTGTTCCTCAGCCTGATAAAAAATGCCGCGCGGGCAATGATTTCAATTGCAAATCATTCGACCTTTATTTTAACAGCGGGCGCTTTTTCGGGCTTGCATTTCGGCATGACAATCGTCAGGATCTCATCTTTGTAAGAAGCCTCGACATCTTCCGTCCTTATCCGGCAAGGGATTTGAATGGTTCGAGCGAAAGAGCCATGTCTTCTTTCCGTTCGATGATAGTTCTCGCTTTCCTTAACGAATTCCTGCTTCAGCTCGCCTTTGATGGTGAGCATATCGCCGCTGATCACAATATCCAGATCCTCCGGATTCAAACCGGCGATCTTGGCCTTTATAATCAGCTCGCTCTCCGTTTCAGACAAATCAATCGAAGGCACCTGCCCGGCAATTCCCTTGAAAAAAGGCATTCCGAAGTCCTTCCTCAGCCTGAACATGAGACGCTCCATATCCCTTTTCAATTTGTCGATTTCACGATCTTTCCAGATGATCAACTCCGGCATGATTAACCCTCCTTTTTAAACAAGAAAAGCTTTTTTCAGTTTGATTTATTTTAAAAGCTGCTTCCGGAATATGCAAGTAATTTCAAAATCTGCCCCGAATCCGGGCTTGAAACGGAATGGCAGGTGGTGTTTTCGTTCTTAATCGGTCAATCGGATTTCTTCAGCGAGATCTTCGGGAGAGATGATCACGATAACTTCATCATGACCTTTTTCAAAATAATTCACGTCACTCGTTCCCAGCGGCGGGAGGCTGACTCTGGGAACGGTCCGAGCCTGTATCCAGAAACCGTCGTCGTCTTCGAGGCTCATCAGAAGTGTCATATTCAAATTATTCAGATGCATCCGGTGGAAGGACTTCAACAACCGGGTCAACCCCCGGGCATATGAATCCAGGGTCTCATCCGTTAGATCCCGGATGGAACTCATGTTCTTGAAAATGGAAAGGATTTCGCCGAACATCCCGCCCGGGCTGAAAAGAGAAATAAACTCGATTCCACCATAATTGAAGAGGTATCTGCTTTTGTTTTGTTTTTCAAACTCGACCAGGTCCGCCCAGTAATTTGCGCCATGAACCATCTTATAATCGGCGGACGATCTCATCAGCCGGCCATGAAAGTGGGTCGGGCGGCGGTTGACGACTACCTGAATATGAGGATGAATCAGTCCGCCTCCGGAACCCGGCATGTAGTTCCAGTTAATCGAAGCATATGAGACATCCCGAGCGTTTGCCTTGATCCGTTCGATAAAAAGGGTGCTCGCTTTGAGGGCGCTGAATAGTTTTTCGACGGAAAATCGGTCCAGAGATATATAGTGTTCGTCTGAGATCACGGTAACCCCGCAGTAGCGGCTGTAAGGAAACGCGTTGGGCAAAACGGTCGAGCGGCCGAAACATATCCGGCCCTCGGGAACGAGGTCGGCGGGAAATTTCGGAGTGGATCTTGCAAGATTTTCGGGACAGAAAGGACAATTGTGTCTGGAGGCTTCGATCATTTCCGGTTCATGAGATGCTTGCGGGAATCGCATCCGGGATTTGAGAACGCGGGATACCGTGCCGGTAAAACAATCCTTTCGGATTTCAACCGGAATGGCTTTTTCGGTAAACCCTTCGCTGAAATCCAGCATCCGTGCCTCAACCGTATGCTTTTCAAATAGATTCTCCATGATTGATCCCCCCCTTTCTGCGCTCCCGTCAACCGGTGGCGAGCCGTTTTCTTATTAGCCGTTTTTCAAGGGTACGCAAAAACCGAATCGTTTCGCGCCTCGATGCTTTATCAAAAAACGATCACAAATAAAATCTCGGTACGCGGTCCGTGACGGTAGATACGACTTCGTAGTTGATCGTTTCGAGGACGGCGGCAATTTCATCGACGGTGATCGTCAAATTGCCCTGTTTTCCGAAAATGACCACCTCATCTTCCAGACGGATATCCGGAATATGGCCCACATCCAGCATGGTGAGGTCCATGCAGATGCGGCCCACTACCGGCGCTCGCTGTCCCCCGACCAGCATCTGTCCGCAGGAAGACAACCGGCGATTATATCCATCCGCATAACCGACCGGCACGGTGGCAACGGTGGTGGATTTTGGAGTTTCATAGGTCATGCCGTAACTGATTTTGAAACCGGCAGGCACTTTTTTCAAGTGAATCACCCGGCTTTTCAATTCCATAGCCGGTTTCAATTCCACCCGGTTTTTATTCACCTCATCGGACGGATACAGGCCGTAAAGGGAAATGCCGCCTCTCACCATATCGAGATGGGTTTCAGGCATATCGATAATCGCCGCGCTGTTGGCGGCATGTTTTATCGGAATCTCCAGGCCGGTAAGCCGAAGCCGGTTCAAAAAATCCATGAACCGTTCAAACTGCTTTACGGCATATGATTTATCCAGGCTGTCGGCGGTTGCAAAGTGGGTAAAAACACCCTCCAGTTCAAGACCGCCAAGACATCCGATGGCGTTTGCTTCATGGATCGCGTCGTTTTTAAAATCACCGCCCCGAGCGGGTGTACCGAATCCGTTGGAAGATATGCCGAGTCTTCCCATTCCGGAGTCCACCTTTAGATGAATCTTGATCTTTTTGCCATGCGAAGCCGCCATCCTGGAGAGTGCCTCGGCTGTTCTCAATGAAAATACGGTCTGCGTAAGATCAAATTCAAGAAGCTTTTCCGCAAATACGGACTGCGTATGGCCCAGAATCAAGATCGGCGCATCAATCCCGGCGTTCCGGAGTTGTATGCCTTCCACCAGTCTCGCCACCCCCAGAAAGCAGGCACCGTTTTGCAGGGCTGTCTTTGCCACTTCAATCATGCCGTGCCCGTAGGCGTTTGCTTTCACAACCGCCATCAACCGAGCGGACGGATGGGTAACCCGCCTCAGTTCACGCACGTTGTGAGCGATCGCCTTCCGATCAACTTCCGCCCATATCAATGGAAAATCCAAAAATTTTACCTCGAAAATCAGGTTTCTTCGTTTTTTTTTATCATGCAATCGGACGGTCTCAAACCCATACCGGCCGTCCGGCATCCGGTCGGCAAATCTTGAACCCGGCCGAAAATATGCCCGGATGGCATCAATTGCTGAGTGCGCGAAAACGAAAACGATGCTACAACAAACTGTCAATCGGCTTCCAATCGAGACCGAAAGCCTCCGCAACCCCCTTGCAGGTGATCTTTCCCAAAACCACGTTGGCGCCGCTCTTGATTTCGGGATTATCCTTGAATGCTTTTTTCCATCCTTTATTCGCAATTTCGACGGCATACGGCAAAGTCGCATTGGTCAAAGCCAATGTCGAAGTTTTTGCAACGGCACCCGGCATATTGGCCACGCAATAATGCAACACGCCGTCCACGGTAAAAACCGGATCGGAATGCGTTGTCGGCTTCGATGTTTCAAAACAGCCCCCCTGATCGATCGAAACATCCAGAAGAACCGCTCCTTTTTTGATTATCTTCAGCATCTCCCGGTCGATTATCTTTGGTGCTTTCGCCCCCGGGACAAGAACAGCGCCCACAATTATGTCGGCCTCCGTTAGGAGTTTGCGGATCGTCACCGGGCTGGATGCCAGAAGAAAGCAGTTTGGAGGCATGACATCGCTGAGATATCGCAACCGGTCCAGCCGGACATCGAGAAGATATACCTTTGCCCCCATCCCGCAAGCGATCTTGGCTGCATTGGTTCCCACCTTGCCGCCTCCGATAACCAGAACCGTCCCCGGATCGACTCCCGGTACCCCGCCAAGCAAAATCCCCTGACCGCCATGAATCTTTTCCAGATACCTGGCACCTTGCGGTACGGCCATCCGTCCGGCAATTTCGCTCATCGGCGCCAGCAGCGGCAGGGAGCCGTCCGCCGTTTGAATCGTTTCGTACGCGATACCGACGGAACCGCTTTTTATAAGAACACGGGTCAATTCTTCCATGGCGGCCAGGTGAAGAAAGGTAAAAATGATCTGGCCTTCTCGAATCCAGTCATATTCGGAGGGCAACGGCTCTTTCACATGCATCACCATTTCGCAGCGGTCGTAAACTTCTTTCGGCGTATCGACAAGTTGCGCTCCGGCCTCGACATACATGGCATCATCGAACCCGCTCCCTTTCCCCGCTTCTTTCTCGATCCAGACGCGATGCCCGTTTTCCTTCATTACCGCCGCCCCGGAGGGGGTCATGGAAACACGATGTTCCTCCGTCTTGATTTCTTTTAAAATTCCTACGTTCATGATTGTTCCTTTGGAAAAGGTACACCGTAAAATCCGTCTCTGGAAACCGTTTGCGAACAGGCGAGATAGAGCTCTTTTGCGTGGTAAGAGCTTCTCACAAGCGGTCCGCTGGCCGCTTCCGTAAAACCCATTTCAAGAGCGGTCCGCCTCCAGCGATCGAATTCTTCCGGAGGAATAAAGCGTTCGACCGGCAAATGCCGGCTTGTCGGCTGCAAATATTGTCCCAGTGTCAGAAGATTGCAGCCGGCGTTTCGAAGATCCAGGAGGGTTTTCAAAATTTCTTCCGTCGACTCCCCCAGCCCGAGCATGAGACCGGACTTTACAGGCACCCGCGGGCGGTAACGTCCAACCCGCCTGATCAGCTCAAGCGACTGTTGGTAGTCCGCGCCCGGACGAGCCAGGGAATAAAGACGCGGGACCGTTTCCAGGTTATGGTTCAAGACACTGATGCGGGCATCGAGAATCAATCGAAGCGAATCCGCGTTTCCGCGAAAATCCGGGATCAAGACCTCCACCTTTGCATCGGGTGCCGCGCGATGAATTTTATTTACGGTTTCGCTGAAAAATCCGGCACCGCCATCGTCCAAGTCATCGCGGGTGACGGAAGTTACAACCACATATTGCAGTCCCAGATGTTTTACCGCTTCCGCAACCCGGAAGGGTTCCCCCGGGTCGGGAGGCGTCAGAGGCCCATGAGCCACCGAGCAAAACCCGCAGTCCCGGGTGCACCGAGGCCCCATGATCAGAAATGTTGCCGTTTGGCGGGAAAAACACTCCCAGATGTTGGGGCATTTTGCCTCCTGGCATACGGTGTGAAGGCGGTTCTCTTCCAGCAGTTTCCTGACTTTCTCATAAGCGGAGCCGGTGGGCAATCTGCGCTTGAGCCAGGGTGGTTTTGGAATCCTTTTTTTTGCCTCCGGATGTTGAATCATTGTTTTTCTGCCTCCGGCTTTCGGCAACAGGATGCTTTCGGTCGTTCGGGGTTACAACTTTAAAGAAGCCGCCAAATCGTTTATTTTTATACCTCGCAATTCTTCCCGCTTGATCATTTCCAGCTCAACGGCGAAAACGCTTTCAATATGTTGTCGGACCGCACGGCGAACCGGATTCATGGCAATTTCACTCGAAAGCACTTCCCGCATGGAGGTCATTTGAACTCCCGGAAGGCCGCAGGGATGAATCCAGCCGA
The DNA here is from genome assembly GCA_018432925.1 of Desulfobacterales bacterium. GTDB lineage: Bacteria > Desulfobacterota > Desulfobacteria > Desulfobacterales > JAHDSC01 > JAHDSC01. Next base: position 53,164 of record JAHDSC010000032.1, read on the forward strand.
AAGGTTCAAGGGAAAGATTGACATTGAGCGCCAGGCCGTGAAAGGTTATCCCCCGTCGAACCGAAATTCCGATACTTCCCAGTTTCCGGTTTCCGACCCAAACCCCCCGGTTCAAGGAATTCCGCTCCGCCCGGATTCCCCAGTCCCCGGCGGTGCGAATCATGATTTCTTCCAGCCCCGTTACATATTCCACTACCCGCATCCGGTTTTCCCTGAGACGGATGATGGGATAAAGTACCACTTGACCGGGCCCATGAAACGTAATCGTGCCGCCGCGTTCCGTGTGGAATATCGGGATTCCGGTTTCTTCCAGAAATTTCTCGGATATTTTCAGACTCTCCAGTCCTCCCCTGCGGCCAAGGGTGAAAACCGGAGGGTGTTCCAGGAGCAGAACAATATCCCTATCGATGATCTTGTTTATTCTGGCGTCAACCAGCCTGTGCTGTAAATCCAGGGCTTCACTGTATGAAACGGCGGACAGTTGCAGGCAATGCCATCTTTTGCTTCCGCCGGATTGCACACGGCTTGAATCGGTCTTCAAATCAATTCCACCTTACGGAAACAATTCAGCGGCTTTTTGAAATAATTTTCTGCGGACGGGCCGGAAAATATGTGTACCGGTTTCATCCCGCAAGGCACGGATGCCGCGCGGCGGACACCTCGTCCAGCCGTGTGACCTTGCAGCGCCCGGGTGCTTGCCGCAGTAAATCCGGGTTTTCCTTCGCTTCATTTGCAACGGCCTTCAGTGAATCGATGAAAAGATCGATGGTCTCCTTGGATTCCGTTTCCGTCGGTTCAATCATCATCGCGCCGCTGACCACCAGCGGAAAATAGATGGTAGGGGGATGAAATCCGTAATCCATCAATCGCTTCACCATGTCCAGCGTGGTAATTTTATACGCATTCTGAAACTTATCGGAAAAGACGCATTCATGCATGCAATTTCTGTCATATGGCAGATGAAAAACCTTTTTTAAATTTTCCTTGATGTAATTGGCGTTCAGGACAGCGAGTTGGCTGGCTTTTCTCAGGTTCACCGGTCCCATGCTCCGGATATAGCAGTACGCCTTGATCATGACGCCAAAATTTCCATAAAAGGCCTGCAACTTACCGATCGATTCCGGAAACTCGCTGGAAAGAGCATATGCTCCATTCTTCTCGATGATTCGGGGGACCGGTAAAAAAGGGATCAAATGCTTTCTCACGCAAACCGGCCCGCTGCCGGGGCCGCCGCCTCCGTGCGGTGTTGAAAAGGTTTTGTGGAGATTCAGATGCAACACATCGACCCCGATTTCACCCATGCTCACGATGCCCATTACTGCATTCATGTTGGCGCCGTCGCAGTAGACCAGCCCTCCTTTTGAATGAACAATTTCAGCGATCTTTTTTATGTTTTCCTCAAACAGGCCCAGCGTATTGGGATTGGTGACCATGATTCCCGCGGTATCTTCATCCATCAACTCGGCAACGGCCCCGGTGGACAGAATTCCCTGTTCATTGGATCGTACGGGCACGGGACGGTAACCGCAGAGCGCCGCGCTGGCCGGGTTTGTGCCATGAGCCGTATCCGGAACGATTATTTTTGAACGGTGTCCGCCCTTTTTTTTATGATAGGCATGAATAAGCATCATTCCGGTGAGTTCTCCGTGAGCACCGGCGGCAGGCTGCAGGGTTACCGCATCCATTCCGGTTATTTCAGCCAGAAACTGTTCAAGTTCGAACATCAGCTTCAGCACCCCCTGTGAAAGATGCGCGGGGAGCAATGGATGGGCGCCGGAAAATCCCTTGAGGTTTGCCAGTTTTTCGTTGATCTTCGGGTTATATTTCATGGTGCAGGAACCCAGGGGATACATCCCGGAATCCACACCGAAATTCCATTGCGACAACCTCGTATAGTGACGGACCACGTCGACTTCGCTCAAATCCGGAAGGTCCGGACCTTCCGTCGTCAAATCCTTATCCAGAGGGGCCGGATCTACATCATGCCGGGGCAGGGATATTCCGCATCTTCCGCTTTTTCCCTTCTCCCAGAGCAGCGGTTCGTTCAATATCAGACCGGTGGTTCCCAGTGATTCTTTCATGGCGTAATCTCCTTGACCAATGCATCCATGTCTTCGCGCGTTTTGGTTTCCGTCACGCAGAAGAGATAATGCCCGGCCAGTTCGGGATAAAAGGATGCCAGCGGAAAGCCCGCCACGATCCTTTTTTCCATCAGGCGCCGATAGGTGCTTTCAAAATCGGCCGGGAATTCAACGACAAACTCATTGAACGTGGGGCTGTCAAAAGGTATTCCGACCCCGGCTTTCTTCAGTTCCTTTTTCAGGTATTCGGCTTTGTCGTGATTGATCGAGGCGAGTTCCCGCATGCCGGTACGGCCCGCGGAGGCCATATACATCGCAGCCGTCAGCGCGCAAAGACTGTTGTTGGTGCAAATGTTCGAGGTCGCCTTCTCCCGACGAATGTGCTGCTCGCGCGTGGCAAGCGTCAGAACAAAGCCTTCTTTGCCTTCTCTGTCCATGGTTTTGCCCACGAGGCGACCCGGCATGCTTCGAACGTATTTCATCTTGCCGGCGAACATTCCGAGAACCGGTCCGCCGAAAGACTGCGGAATGCCGAAGCTTTGACCCTCCCCGCACGCAATGTCCGCGCCCTGAACGCCCGGGCTTTTCAGGAGTCCATAGGCGAGCGGTTCGGTAAAAGAAGTAATAAAGAGGCCTTCATTCTTATGAATTTTTTCCGCCGCCTCCCCGAGGTTTTCGATACAGCCGAAAAAGTTTGGCGATTGAACCGCCAGCGCAGCCAGACCATCCATGTGATCCACCGGTGACAGATCCGTCGTACCGTTTTTACGAAAGGGCAGTTCGACAAGCTCATAGCCGGCCGGTTCAAAATAGGTTCGAACCACGCGACGATACAGGGGGTGAACAAGGGATGAAACGGCGACCCTCTTTTTCCGGGTAATACGAACCGCCATGAGCAAGGCCTCCGCAAGCGCGGACGCGCCATCGTAAATGGATGCATTTGCCACCTCCATTCCCAGGAGCCGGGCAACCATGGTTTGATACTCGTAAATCGCCTGAAGGGTTCCCTGGCTCATTTCCGGCTGGTAAGGGGTATACGCCGTGACAAATTCGGAACGGCTCAGCAGAAAGGAGACCGATTGAGGTATATAATGTTCATAGCTCCCGGCTCCCATGAAAACCTTGTATTCCGGCGAAACGGCGACACGTTCCGAAAGGGCGCCCAGGTAGGCGGTCAATTCCCATTCGGTCAGCGGTTCCGGCAATTTCATATCACCGGTACGGCGGCAATTTTCAGGAATGGTGGGAAAAAGACCGTCCAAGTCTTTCGCTCCCACCGCCCGCAACATGGAAGCGATGTCATCCGGAGTATGAGGCAGATAGCGCATTAATCCAATCCTTTCAGCATCCGAACATAAGCGTTCTGGCTCATCAAGGCATCCAATTCCTTCAGATCACCGGGTTTCACGTCGATCATCCATCCCTCGTGGTACGGATCCGTATTGACCAATTCCGGCGAACCTTCAAGCGCCGGGTTGACGGCAAGGATTTCCCCACCGACGGGGATGTACAGTTCGGAAACCGCTTTCACCGATTCGACGGTCCCGAAAACCTCTCCCCGCTCAAAGGTGTCCCCCACCCGGGGCAACTCCACGTAAACGATATCCCCCAGTTGATCCTGTGCATAATCGCTGATACCGACCCTTACCCGATCGCCTTCCAGTCGAGCCCATTCATGATCCGGCGCATAACGCACATCCGGTATGATTAACTGATCGATCCCCTTCATTGCTTTCCTCCTTCTTTCTCCAACGCAATCCTATCCAAAAACATAGAAAAATATTTATCGGGTTCCGCCTAAGAAAATTTTCTCCATTTTATTGAAACCGGTCAAAATACGAAAAACCCCGTTCGATGAAGGCAGTAAAATCCGGATCGGAACCACAACAACGACCATGGGAATTTTTCATCCACCGTTTGGTTTTCACGCCATCATTTCATTGATGGATCTGCGCGCCGTCCGATCCGGACGAATGTCTTCCACGATGATCGCCTTTATTTTGCGGATGGTATCCCTGAGATAAACGATTTGCCCTGGAAACAACTTCGATTTCACCTTCACAAAGCCGCAGCTCAGGCCGCCCGGATGAAAATTTTCCGGTTTGTCGGGGCTGGCGATGCTGAAAATACGGTCGTTGTGACGTCCGATACCCATATCCGTGACACAGGTCAGGACGTCTCCGATTTTCATCCCTTCGGGGTCCAGCACAACCGCGGGAGCGCAGACGGAAACCTTTCGAAGATCATAGCCGACAAATGGATAGGTGTAAGTGGGTTCCTTGATATTCAGAAGGGCTTCATCGCCGATAAATTTTTTAGTAAAACCCGTTCCCTCGGGATTAAGCGGCAAGGCAAACGGCCAGGGGTGATTCACAAAGGGCCATGATCCGATATCCTGGTGAGAAAGCGGAAGCACGGCACCGGTCCGAAGCGAATCCCGAGCTGCCAGTCCGCATGGGATCAAACCGAAATCCCGGCCGGATTGAATAATGAGCTCCCAAGCCTTTACAATATGCTCCGGAGCCATAAAAATTTCAAAACCGAATTCCCCGGTATAACCGGTTCGGGAAAGCAGCAGCGGAATGCCGTCAACAAGCCGCACCTGTGAACCAAAAACGGTCGTTTTACCAACCTCCCCTTTAAACGAGAAGTAACTCATCCCCTGAAGGGTTTTCTCGGGGTTCGCCAGAACCTTACCAAGGATTTTGGCTGCTGCGGGACCCTGTATATCCATTTTACCCAGACGGTCGGTAAGATCCGTCAGTTCAACCCTTCTCGGTCCCGAACGAACTTTCAGATGCTCGGTCACCCGTCCGCCCATCCCGGCATTCACCACAACCATATAGAGCTTTCCGGACAACTGGTAAACGATCGCATCGTCGATTACTTCTCCGTTATCCTTAAGGAATACACCGTAAGCGCATTTGCCGGGTTTCAGAGGCGATTGTTTTTTCCCGACGCAGGCTGCCAGATTCTTGGTGAAGCAGAGCTGGAGTAAATCAAAGGCACCCGGTCCCTCAATCCGTATAGCGGCCATATGGCTTGTGTCGAAAATGCCGGCATTCGTGAGAACCGAAAGGTGTTCCTTCTTCACGCCCGCCGGATACCACAGCGGCATATGGTATCCGCCGAAATCCGCCATATTGGCTCCACAGGCTGTATGCCAGGAATGCAGCAACGTCTTTTTCGTTTTTTCAGGCATTTTTTTCCTTCTCAGAAGGGGTATTATGGATTACGGTTGTCAAGAATTCGACTAATTTAGATTGATGATTCTGTCAATAGAAGATATGGAATCGAGTCGAAGAAAATAAATCTTCTTTTCCTTCGGGCGTTTTCCCCCCATGAAAACGGAAATCAAATCGTATTCATCTCAAGTTCAGGGAAAGTGAAAGATCATGGCCACAAAAATAGCCGTAATCGGAGCGGGGTCGGGAGGATATGTTGCCGCCCTTCGCGCCGCGCAGCTGGGTGCCGAGGTCACCGTTGTCGAACGGGACCGGGTGGGAGGAACCTGTCTCCACTGGGGGTGTATCCCTTCCAAAATTATGAAGACAACCGCCCAACTGATGGAAAGTTTCCATCGATCCAGGGAATTCGGCATCGAATGGAAGGGAGAAATCCATCCCGACATGGCCCTTCTGATGAACCGAAAAGAAAAAATTATTCAAAACCAGGCCGATAACCTCTTGAAGCTTTTCCATCATCGTAAGATCCGCATTCTTAACGGTCATGGATTCATCCAGGGGCACGGAATGGCTGAAGTGAGACAGAAAAACGGCGAAACGATCGAACTCCCATGGGATCGTCTGATTTTGGCACCGGGTTCACAGCCATCGGATATTCCTTTGTTCCCGATGGACGGCGAGCGAATCATATCCAGCAACGAAGCGGTCAACCTTCAGAAAATTCCGAAATCCATCCTGATTGTCGGAGGAGGCGTTATCGGATGCGAATTCGCATTCATTCTTTCATCGCTGGGGTCCGAAGTGACTCTGGTGGAAGCCTTGTCACGCATCCTTCCAATTCCTTCCATCGATGCGGATTGTTCCAGGCTCATGCAACGGGAGATGAAAAAGCGCAAGATCCATTTCATGATCAACCGGACCGTCAAAGGCGTCGAAAAAACCGGAAAAAAACTCCTCGTCACTATGGAGGCCACGCAAGCCGGTTTCGATCGGAAGGAAAAGGATCTGCCTCCCGTGCAGGTGGAAGTTGAAAAGATGCTGGTCTGCATCGGTCGAAGTCCCATGACCGCGGGTGTCGGCCTGGAGAGGATCGGAGTTGAAACCGATGAAAAAGGATGGATTACCGCCGATAAAAAAATGGAAACCAGCGTACCCGGCGTTTACGCCGTTGGAGACGTATTGGGTCCCTCCAAGGTGATGCTCGCCCACGTAGCATCCGCCGAGGGACTTGTGGCCGCGGAAAACGCAATGGGAGGAAGCCGGTTCATGCGATACGGCGCCGTGCCGGTAGGGGTCTTTACCAGCCCGGAAGTTGCCGCTGTCGGCCTGACCGAGGTTCAGGCAAAAACGCAGGGGCACCGGGTTCGAGCGGACAGCGTTCTTTTTCGCAACCTGGGAATGGCCCATGTCATGGGAGAAATCGCGGGAGAGGCGAAAATCGTCTCGGATACGGAAAATGGTAAAATCCTTGGGGTCCAACTGGTCGGGCCGCACGCGACGGATCTGATCGCCGAAGCGACCCTTGCCGTACGCACGGGTTGTAATGTAAAAGATCTGGCCGATACCATCCACGCCCATCCGACACTGTCCGAGATCTTGCAGGAAGCCGCTTTCAAGTCTCTGGACAAATCCCTGCATGAATGACGGCCCGCTTCGGTATCCATCCGCCGGATCCAACCATTTTCATGTACCGTCGGAAGTGGATCAGAGAGCAAAAAAAGTTTAAAAGACGGAATTTCAGGACGTTTCGCTTAAAAAAATATTGTAGAACAGATAAAGCGCTAAAACCATAAGCCCGACATCGCGCAAGATGCTCAGGGTAACATGGGAGGTCATTGCCCCGCCGGTTGAAAAACAGCCGCACTGGATATCCAATCCCCGCGCCGCATTAAACATCAGGGCGCTTAAAAAGATCAACAGAAGGAGGTTGACCAGAATCACGGCTCCGGGGATCCATAATCCGAAAACAAGCAGAACGCCCAAAAGAACTTCCATCCAAGGTAAAAAAACGGCGGTAAAATTAATCAAACGATCCGGAAGAATTTGATAATTAAAAACCAAGCCGGCAAAATCAGCCGGATTCAGAATTTTCTCAAAGGCGGCAAAAATAAAAATCAGGCCCAATACGAGGCGGCCCCAAAAGAAAAGGGGTGTTTTCAAAACGATCTCCACAGCCTCCCGCGGTTCATTTGATCCAATTGGCTACCTTTGCAGGATGTTTTGCCGTATTCCAACGGTTATAACCAGGAGAATAAACGGAAACGGCATTTTCTACGAAATATCCCGGAGATTCCTTTCTACCGGGAGGTGATTCTCCTGCCACACGGACCATCCGTTGACCAGAACCTTGACATGCGTGAATCCGAATTCCAGCAAAAAAACCGCCAGGTCCGACCCGGAACGGCAGTTTTCTCCGTCACAATAGACAACAATCGAACGCTCCGGAGGAATGTTTTCCATCACCTCGGAAAATTTTTCTTCCATATTTTCCTGCGGCAGATTGAAGGCTCCTTTTATATGGCCCTGTTCGTAGTCCTCCGGAGAACGCGCATCCAGAAAGACCGCCGATCGATCGAAATAATGTTTTTTTGCCTCATCGAGGGAAACCATGAGGTTTTTACCGGGATCCGTCGCCAATCGGAATTTCGATGTCCCGTCGGCCAGAATCGGCAATCGATCCGGACGCAAACCGTTTACAATCAGACTCAAGAGGGCTGAAATAAATAAAATACCGGCGGCTTGCAGGAGACCGGCAAGCCATTTGTTCCCTTTGCACCGCATTGGACGACTCATTTGCTGAACATCAATAAGCTTGCGCCGGGTTCGGCGAATTCTTCATTAAACTTATGGGATTATCTTCTGATATCGACCGATTCGCTGAAAATATGAAACAACATCTCCCCGCTTCCGATCCGTCCCGATTCCGCCAAGTCAACCTGTATCTTGCATGGGCGCTGACGGCAAACAATTTTTGAAGAACCTCGCGGCAAGCTGCGAGGGTAATCCGTTCGCTGTTGCGGTTCAAAAGAAGATTGAAGCAATTGAATTTTGTTCCATGTGCATTTCATCTTCTTTTGTATTTACCCATCAGTTGAGTCTGATCCAGAATATGCCCCTCCATCGCTTTTACTATCTGTTTTTTGGTTGCCCCCGGCGTCACCCCGAGCATCGCATCCAGCGCGTATATCTTGAAGTAGTATCTGTGGGTGCCTCCGGGAGGGCATGGGCCGCCGTAACCGGTTTTTCCGAAATCATTGACTCCATGTGTTCCGCCGCTTGGCGGATGCTCCCGGGGAGAAACGTTTTCCGGCAGGCTTGTCGTTTCCGGCGGGATATCATAGTAGACCCAGTGAACCCATGTGCCCATCGGAGCATCCGGATCATCGGCGATGATGGTGATGCTCCGGGTGCCCGACGGAATCGAATGCCATTCGAGTGCCGGTGAAACGTTTTTTCCGTCACAGGTATATCGAGCGGGTATCATTCCCCCGTTTTCAAATGCCGTACTCTTTACGTCCATGTCGATACCTCCTCTTTTTGTAAATGCATGGGCCGGATTCGCGAATCTCGTCATTGATTGGAAACGCCCGGGTCGGAATCCCGCGATCCGCAAAGGAGTTCCTTGAGTCTCAACGCGTTTTTCGGTGCATAGCCCATAAAATCGTTGTCAAAGTATACAAAGGTATCCCGGTTCCACCTCCTGATCTTTTCCGCCCAGGTCTTCAGCTCCTCTTCCGTATATTCCGAGGCGTAAAGTTTTCTGGAACCGTGCAGCCGGATATAAATGAAATCCGATGTGACCGCTTCGCGGAAGGGATAACGCCCTGCGGTATCGGAGATACACCAGGCGATGTTATGTCGCTTGAAGGACAGCAAAGCATTTTCCTGCAGCCAGCTCGAATGCCGAGCTTCGAAAGTGCATCGTTTATTTTCCGGAAGACAGCGGCAGAAATTCTCAAGTACGTCCTCGTCAAATACCAGGCTCGGGGGAAGCTGGAAAAGAATGACGCCGAGCTTTTCCCCCAGCATCGTCAAGGGTTTCATGAATTTTTGCATCGGCTCCGAGGCATCTTTCAATCGTTTGACATGCGTTATGAACCTGCTGGCTTTCACGGACCACGAAAACGTTTCGGGCGTTCTTTTCCGCCAATTATCGAAGGTTTCCGGCTTCATGGAACGATAAAAGGTTGCATTGACTTCAACGGTTTTAAATTCCCCGGAATAAAACTCCAGCCATTTTGACCTGGGATATTTTTCCGGATAGAAAACACCCCTCCAATGATCGTAATTCCACCCGGAGGTTCCAACATATATTTTATTGTGGATCATGCCGGTGTCTATTATCGACGATCGTCGGTTGGAAATCGGATTAAAATACTTAAAAAAATCATCGGCAATACAATTTATGCGGTGAGCAATATTTGCAATATATTTAATGAAAGTATATGGAAAGGCGTTTCAGGTGTCAAGCCGGTAACCGCAAACGGTAAAGTCCGAACAACCCTTCAATAACTTGACATCCATTCAATCTGATTTTATGATCGGCACCGGAAACAAAAATTTTTATAAACCATCGATGAGAGAAAAAATATGACAAAGCTGATTAAAGAGGAGGGAGAAAGAGGCCGTCTTCATATCGATACGCCCCTGATGGGAGAGTCGCTGGTAAGCAAGGAATTGTTGATCCGAACCGAGGCTAAAAAATATTTTCATATGCACCCGGATATCAATGTTTTGAAAATCGGGGGGCAGAGCATTATGGATCGCGGCGCAAAGGCCCTTTTTCCCATTCTGGATGCACTGGTTCAGGCAAAGGAGAAACATAAGATTCTAATAATGACCGGAGGCGGGACCCGGGCTCGCCATGTTTATAATATCGGAGTGGATTTGGGCATGCCCACCGGCGTTCTTTCCAAATTGGGCGATAAGATCTCCTGGCAGAATGCGGAAATGCTCGCTGTGCTTCTTGCCAAGTACGGCGGGGTCAAAATCGGACACGGAGACAATCTCGAGCAGTTAACGATGTTCTGTCGGCTCGGGTATATCCCGATCACCTATGGTATCCCGCCCTACGGATTCTTCGAACATCCTGCCGAACACGGATCGATTCCTCCGCACCGGACGGACTGCGGCGCCTTTCTGCTGGCGGAAAACATCGGAGCACGCCGCCTCATTTTTCTGAAAGACGAAAAAGGGCTCTATGATAAGGATCCTAAGAAATCGGGCCGGGCGGAGCAAAAAAATCTCAGGTTTTTTGATCGGATTTCCGCAACGCAGCTTCTTGAACTGGACCTTGACGATATGATCATCGAAAGACCCATTCTCTTGATGCTTCAGCGAGCCAAATGCCTCAAGGAATTCCAGATCGTCGACGCGCTCAATCATCCGGAGTATATTCTGCGGGCGCTCGAGGGAGAGCACGTTGGGACAACCATTTACAAGGATGAAATCGAGCCGCATACCGCCGGCTGACAAACGATCCGGCGAGACCTTTTAAAATACGGAACGATTTTAAAAGGTCTCATTTTAATCGGCGTCTTATTCCTTTTCCTCTTTACCGGCTTCGAGATAGACAATTTCGGCTCCGGTAGCATTTGCGATTTGGTCCAGTTCCTTTTTGCGGAGATGATTTACATGAATTTTCACATCGCAGCCGCTGGTGCCGATAAAACGGAAACGGGGCTTTTTTTCACCTTTTTCGATTTTTCGTCTTTCACGGACAAAAATTTTTCCGCTCATGGTTGCCTCCTTTTCGTATAGGGTTGATAATGTCCAATGTTGGTTTCAGAATAAATATATATCCTTTAAGAATATATGTCAAACATGAAAATAAGCAAAAACAGAAAAAAAAACGACCATCCGGGGTCGGCGAAACAGGAACGCTATATACAACCTTCGATTTTGATGGGGCTTTACCTGAATCCATCCTATGGTTATGAAATCATCCGCCATATTCAGAACTTCGGCTTTGTGAAAGGCGATGCTCCTCCCGGAATGATTTATCGCCACCTGAGGCAATTGGAAGAAGACGGGTTGGTACGCTCGGAATGGAAGACGGAAGGAACGGGTCCCGCGAAACGGATGTATTGTATTACGGAAGAAGGAAATGAGGTCTTATCGGCCTGGATCGGGTACATGGAAAATCAGGCTGAAAAACTTCAAAATTTTATCGCCATGTACCGACGGCTGACAAAATAGGCGCTTCATGTTTTCCTTTTGCGGGAATGACGTTTTCCCGAGGAATCGTCATTCCCGCAAAAGTCTGCTTTTCAACGTTCAATTGCGGGTCGTTTTAATGTTCGTACTGCCGGGCATACTCCGCGTCATTGTACATTGCCTCGCCATATTTATCCTTAAGGAAGCCCGGAACACTTTTCGGCGGAGGATGATGTTTCGTTTCTTGACAGAACCGCGTCCTCAGCAAGTGGATCTCAGTGAAAACATCCGACCGGTCATGATGATTCACCGGAAAAATCTTGTGAGAAGTCGAATTTTCTACTGCTTGTAAATCATCGTCCCCACATGTTCGCCATTGAGAGCCCGGGTGATATTGCCCGGCTCCAACCCGTTGATGATCTGTACCTTTTCGATCACCTCGCTGTTCTGGATGATTTCCAGGCACGGGCGCTCGATAATAAGGTCATCCAGGTTCCTTTCCATTAAATCTCCGGCACCCGTTTCCCGAATAAATTCAGCGTCGGGATTCTTTTTGGGATCATCCGTGTAAAGGCCCTTTTCATCCTTGACGAACACAACGGTCCGGCTGCCGATCAGGTCCGCCAGCAGTACCAGTCCCACATCCGTTCGATGAACCGGGATTCGGCCCCTGGCGGGTCGAATGGCGAAATAATCGTATGGAGGCATTCCGTGCGTCACCGGAATAATGCCCTGGAGAAAGTAAGTCGGCAGCTTGACAATGTCGTCATGTCCGATCTTGATCCCCCCCCATGGCGATAAAAGGGTTGCGATCATCAGGGAATTTTGTTCGGAAATGGAACTGCCGAACTTGGCGATAATTCCGGTAGGCATGCCGAGTTCCAGCCCGATGGCGTAAATATGCCGACTTCGGGTTCCGCCACCTGCAACGATGAGCATTTTGTGTGTTTCCCGATTCGCGGCGATTTCCTTGATAATCCCGGGAAGTGCCTTGATCCCGCGATCGCAGATGGATTGACCGCCGATCTTTACCAGGCAAACGTCCGGGAAAAGTCTTTGCTGGGGGGATATTTCAAGACCTTCAATAAACGATTGGCTTACAAGACTTTCTCCCATCAGCCTGCTTTTGACATGCAACCGCTTTCCGTCTTTCTCGCGAACCAGTGACATTTAACAGCCTCCCTTATTTTGGATGGAACATACTATGGTACTCACTTAATCTCTTGACACTCCGGGTGGCCTTCCCGTGAATAGAAATGAACGGCAAAGGCACCCGGGTTGAAAATCATCAACCTTCTTCCTCACCGCCATGTTTCGCGCCCCGTCGAAGTTGAATCAGCTCGGCATCCAGTTCTTCCGCCATGTGCTCCAATTCGCTTTTTCGAAAATGCTCCGCATAAACCTTCAGGTTTAGGTCAGACACGGCGACGACTCGATAACTCGGTTTTCTCTCCCCTTCTTTCGCTCTCAGCCTTTCCCGATAAAAAATTTTTCCGGACATAATCCAATCCTCCTTTCTGTCTGAAAGTCGTTCATGAAAATAAAGGCCTGGCCCAAATCTGAACGGTGCCAGGGTGTTTTTCAATGGATCGTTGTAAATCGAAAACGACGGAAATGCATGAGAATGAAGAACTTAAAGATTTTTATGGCTTGAAACCGGTACGATTCATCAAGGCCGAATCAGCCGGGCATGGTTTCGCTTCCAATGATTTCAACCCCATAGTCGGAGCATTTCACGGTGACGTTCTGCCCGATGCCGGTCCCGAAGAGATCGAACTCTTTTTTCTTCATAAAAACACTGAGTGGAATTCCGATATTTACCAATATCCGGATCCATCCCTTCTCTTCCGATAGCTGGGAGATCCGTCCATCATAAAAGACAGAGGATGCATCGTTTTTTGGGGAACTTGCAAATTTGATGGATTTGGGATGGATCGAAATTTTTATGAAACCCGTCTGGTCCGTTTTGACGGGAATCAGAAACTTGTCATCAATTGCGCAGTAGCTTCTGCCACCCTTCATAATGACTTTCCCGCCGAAAATGTTCTCGTAGATGGAAGAAGTGGGCCGTCCTTCGAAAAGAAACAAGGTTTCTTCGGCCAGTTTGGATGCCTGAAGCATGTTATGAGTACAAACGATAACCGAGATTTTTCTTTCCCGGTGAATGCTTTGAATGATATTTTCAATGGCAATTTGATTTTCCACATCCACGCTGGCGGTGGGCTCGTCGAAGAGAATCACTTTGGGCCGACAGGCCAGCGCTCTGGCAATCGCCACCCGCTGGGTTTCACCTCCGGAAAGGTGAGCGGCGGCCGCCCATTCAAAATCGCGCATTCCGACTAGATCCAGCGATTCCTCGGTGATGCGTCTTCTGTCTTTTTTGGCAATATCTCGCATCTTCAGGCCGAATTCGACGTTCTTGTGCACCGAAGTGCTGAAAAGAATCGGGTGCTGGTCCACTAGAACGACCTCCTTGCGCAATAACTGAAGCGCCTTTTCCAGAAACTGGACCGGCTTGTCATTGTAAAAAAGGGCGCCGGTGGAAGGGGTTAAAATAAAACTCAGAATATGGAGAAGCGTTGTCTTGCCCGAACCGTTTGGACCGAGGAGTGCATATATTTTTTCTTTTTCAATGGAAAGTTCCGGAATATCCAGAACGGTTCGGCCGTTGTATGTCTTTTTAAGATTTCTGGCGGAATACAGCATTAAACCGCCGTCCTTCCCTGAAAGTAATTTAAAAGTATATTCATTACCAGGCTGATGCTCATCAGGATGATCCCCAGGGCCACGGCCAAAACAAATTCCCCCTTGTCGTATTCGAGGGCCATCGCGGTGGTCATGGTGCGGGTAAACCCCTTGGCATTGCCGCCGAGCATCATGCTGATTCCCACTTCCGATATGACCCGCCCGAACGCAGCCACCACGGATGCGACGATCCCGAAGCGGGCCTCTCTCAAAATCACCATCGCCGTTTGAATCCGGTCGGCCCCGAGCGTCATCGCCGTCCGTCGATACCGGGTATCGATTCGGCTGATCGCCGTGATGGTAAAAGTGGTTACCACCGGCACAATCAGTATCACCTGACCGATAATCATGGCCTTTTGCGTATAGAGAAGGTCAAATACTCCGAATATCCCTCTTCTGGAAATGAACATATAGACAAAAAGACCAATGACCACTGTCGGGAGCGCCAGAAGCGTATTCAGCAACGTGATTACCGCTCTTTTTCCCGCAAATTCGGTGACGGCGACGACAAAGCCGAACGGAATTCCGACGGCACCCGCAATCAGGGTCGATAACAAACTTACCTTGAGTGAAACATAAACAATATTCAGGAGGGCGGGATCCACCGTCCTTATAAGAATCAGCGAGGATAAAAAGCTGTCGACAAAAAAATCCATTGATGACCGGAGTATCAGAAATTATTTTGATTACGGAAAACGGACGGGTAGCGGAAGGTTCGGTGGGAAGTACTCTTCCGGCTTCTTGCTGCCGATCGTCCGGTACCCGCCATTTTTTTGCCCCTCTCTTTTTGAGACCGGGGCGTTTTCCTAAAATCGCCTATTTTATACCGGGTATCGCATCCGGAAAAAAGAGCGTTTGGCCCAAAACCTGATAATTCTTAATCACGGATTGACCCCTCGGAGAAATCAGCCACTGGGCGAATTGTTCCGCCAGATCATACCGTACATGGGGAAACTTTTTGGGATTCACCGGAATGACACCATAGGGATTGGCCAGTCTAGAATCGCCTTCGCAAAAAATTTCCAGATCCAGTGGAACCGCGCGACCCAGTTTGTAGTTAACGTAGGTTCCACGATCCGCAAGCGTGTATGCCTGTTTTTCATCGGCAAACGTCAGGGTCTTGCCCATTCCCTGGCCGATTGACACATACCATCGGCCGGAATCCTGCGGGCTGAAGAAGGAGACCTTCAGTTCTTTCCCTTCCAGAACAATGGTTCGGGTTTCCTTGTTCATCGGGATACCGGTGGTTTCCCACAATTCCTGTTCCTTGGTATGCGTTCCGCTGTCATCGCCCCGGGAGATAAACGTCGAACCGGAAAGGGCGATTTTCTTCAGAGCCTCCGCCGCGTCCGTCATTCCCTTGATCCCCGCCGGATCTTCTTTCGGACCCACAACGATAAAATCATTATGCATGACCGCATACCTTTTGGTTCCATAACCTTTCTCCACAAACTCTTTTTCCCGCTCCAGGGCATGAACGAATATCACATCCACATTGCCGTCCATGCCGTCACGGATGGCAGCTCCCGTTCCCTTGGCAAGGACTTTGATTTCAATCCCGGTATCCTTTTTCAGTTCCGGCAGGAGAATATCCAGCAATCCGGAAGCAAGGGTGCTTGTTGTGGTGGACATTTTTATGACCTTGTCTGCCGCAAATCCTCCCGAAGTGATGCCGAACATCAAACATCCTAAAATCACCAGTCCAATGCAAAATTTTTTCATCTTAGCCTCCTTTCTCAGGTTCAAAAAAGTTAAAGTAAGTCGGAAAATGAACGAATTTTTTCTAAAAGTCATCAAAAGCGCCGATACAGAAAATTTGGCAGCCGACTTTTTGTAGATTCGGGATTTATCGGGAACGGAATTTTATAAATTTTGTTGCCGATGCTTTTTTTGCGCGATATTTTCCCAACTCTCCTCCCCATTGGAACGAACCATCAGGATCGCCTGATGACCCAAAAGCCTCGGACGTATCCAGCCTTTGGTCAAAACGAAATCATCCGGCCGGGGAACCCGTGCATCCCGATCGATAGAGACCACCTGGATATTTTTTTCCTCAAGCGCCGATACCGAAATCCGATCCGGAAAATTCCGCAACCTTCCGAACTCGATAAATCGCCCGCAACGTCCGGAAGCAGTGAGTCCGACGGCGGCGGCGGCACCGATGACCCCGTCATTTGTCCCGCCATGACCGGAAAGATGCACATTCGATGCAACCCGGACCGCCTCTTTCTGCGTTACGATTCTCCGGGTGCAGGCAAGGCCGAAGTCGACAAGAGCCGGCAGGGAATCATCGTCTTCACATGCCGCACAGATCCCGGGATCGCTTCCGGGCAAAAAATAACGTTCCACATGCTCGACCGCTTTTTTTACGAGTACATCGAGGAACGTGGAATCGGGGGCATCTACAATGACACATGCCGAGCTGTTGTGCGACGTATAAGGGATTGCCGCATCGACCAGAAGCTGCTGACGCACCACGCCTTTCATTCGGCAATCATCGGGCAGTTGCTGCTCGAACCAGCGGGCCAATTTACCGGTCCCGCGATCCGAGTCCCGGGTATCCGTATCGTCAAAACCGACATAAATAAACATTCCATACTCCTGATAAAATAGATTCAAAAAAAATATGGTAACGATAAAATTTTTAGACCTCTTTTTTGATCGACACGGTCGATGGTGGAAAACCATTTAAAACGCGTGGACCACCGAGGTGTCAAATGCCGCATAAACTCTGGTTTTTTCGGTAAGACTCATTCGAAACAGCGAGCTGGATGAAATGATTGCCCGGAGTTCGATACCGGCCGATTCTATGATGACATCGCTGTAAAAACCCTGGTTTAAAATTTTTGATACCGTTGCCTCGATACAATTGGGCGTGCCCGGAGGAAATTTATCCCCGCGGATGTGGATGTCTTCCGGCCGTATGGCGATGTATTTTTTCCGTTCGCTTTCCTCGAATCCCAACTCGATCCGCAAATTCGCTACATAGGCCTTACGGCCTTCAAATATCGCGGGAAAAACATTTTTCATCCCGACGAACTTCGCAACAAACGGGGTGGCGGGCTGGTGAAATACTTCGGTAACGGTTCCAACCTGCTCTAACCGGCCTTTGTTGATGACCGCGCTTCGCTGTCCCAGGTATTGAGCTTCCGAAAAGTCGTGGGTTACCATCAAAACGGTGATCCCCGTGTCGGCGTGAAGCATTTTAAGTATTTCCCTGATCTCTTCCCGAAAATTCGGATCCAGGGCGGACAAGGGTTCGTCGAGCAAAAGCACGGAAGGATCCACCGCAAGCGCGCGGGCCAGCGCCACGCGCTGCATTTCTCCGCCGCTCAGGTTTAAAATCGATCTTCCCAAAATGCGGCGCAGAGAAAATCGATCCACGATAAAATCTAAATTCTTTCCCGTCTTTTTCCCGTCTTTCTTATGATAGCGCAATCCGTAAACAATGTTCTCGTAAACCGTTAAATGAGGAAACAGCGCGTAATCCTGATAAACAATGCCGATCCCGCGCTTCTCGGGAGGAAGGCGTGTAACATCCCGGCTGTTTATCCATATCCGCCCTTCCGATACGGGAACCAATCCGATCACCGCTTCCAGTACGACCGTCTTTCCAGCTCCGGTCGGACCGAGCAACGTAAAAAATTCTCCGGCCTGAATCCTGAGATCAATTTTATGGAGAGAAAAATCGGGAAGCCGGACGCAAAGGTTTTCTATTCGAATCATGTCATCTTTTTCTTATGAATCGAAAAAACTCGGAGAAGCAGAAAAAGAAAAAGGCAAACAATAATCAGCCACACGGCCACGGGCTGTGAATATCGGAGCCCGTAGGCCGTGAAACGCTGGTATATCATGACCGGAGCAATCATCGGATGATATGCGACAATGACAATCGCTCCGAACTCGCTGATGGCCCGGGCCGTGCACATGATCATGCCGACCACCATGCTCCGCCATGCCAGGGGAAATGTCACTCGAAAAAAGGTGCCGATCGCCGAAGCTCCCAGGCTACGGGAGATATTTTCAAGCCGAACGGGTATGGCTTCAAATCCCGTCTTGACATTATTCACGTAAAAAGGAAGCCCCACAAATGTCAGAACCACAATGATACCCGTTACACTTCCCATTATCCGGATCCCCAGGGAACTCATTATCTCGCCCAGCCAGTGATTTTTCCCGGCGATGCTCAAAATGGCGATTCCGATCACCGGATGGGGAATCATGATCGGGAGATCCACGATACTTTCTATGAATTTCTTCCCGGCAAATTCCTTCCGGGCAAGAAGATATGCAAACGGGGTCCCGAACAAAAATGATATCAGCGCGGCCGACACCGAGGTGTAGATGCTGAGACGGATGGACTGGATTACATCCTTGTCCCGAATCGTTTCCCTGAGATCCGCGAGGCTTGACTGAAACACCATTTCGAACAAGGGAAGCAGAATAAAGGCAATAATGATCATGCTGCTTGAAACGGTCAGCCATATCAGCGGATCAAGGGCCTGGTTTCTCCAGTTGGGTAATTTCATGTATTCGAAAGGTCTCAGTCCCTGACCTCCACCAGTTTCTGTAACTCCGCCGGTATCTGTTCCTTCATTTTTTCAGTGGGAACCCGGCAGGGAATGAAAGGTGGCTGCCCCATGTCTTTTAAAATTTTCAAGCCCCCGTCCGGATCGAGCATGTATTGGAGAAAAAGAACGGCCCCCTTTGGATTCGGGCAGTCTTTTACCATGGTGACCCCATAGGTGCAGGATATTCCGGTCTGCGTGATCCAGGTGCCGGGTTGATTGCCGGTGACTTCTACCTTGGCCTGCGCGTAAAATTCATCCTCTTTATAATTGCCCAGATTGATCCGGTCGGGCATTTTTACATATTTCAGTTCGTGTTGAACCGCAACGGAAAGATATTCCCATGCATAGTCCATATGTCCGGTCTTCAGAAGCGAAACCAGTTCTACCGACTTGGGTCTTATGTTTTCCTTGGGCCGGTTCGCGATGAGCCGGTCATAAAGCCCGGGTTGCTGGTAATGTTTTTCGGCCAGTTGAAGCACCATCAGGCTGCGATATCCGCAAGGATCCAGATTCGGATCCGAATGCCCCCATATAACGCCGGGGCGGCCGAGAATCTCATGCCAGTTGTCGGCATTGATTTCGTTTGCGAACCGGCTTTTATCCGTATAGCAGAGAACCAGCTGGTTGCTCGCAAAACGGATATTCCAGTCGGCCTTTGCCGGGATCAACACTTTATCGATGACGGTAAAGTCCGCGGATGCCATGATATCCGCGGGTTTATTGAGCTCTGAAATCATACGTGCCATCTGGGTGCTTCCGCCGGCTTCGAGCATGACATCGATATCCGGATATTTCGCTTCAAAAGCTTTTTCCATTTCCGCAAAAGGCACGGCCAGGCTCCCGGCGTGAAACAAAATGACCTTTTCTTTTGCTCCGGCCTGAGATGTCAGAAAAAAAGGCAAAACCACCAACGCAATCATTGCGACCATAACCATTGTTTTTGAATTAAAAAGTGTTTTTTTCATTTACTCCTCCTTCATCGTTTCATGTGGATAAACCATTTTTCCGCTTAGGCTTACATCATAGCCGGCAAGCTCTTCCGCCGCTTCACGAAAGGCTTTTTCATGAAAAAGACCCAGGAAAAGCTGAACGCCCTCATCAAAAAATCGCTCTTTTGTGATCAGAAGGTCATAACGCTCCCATCGCAGAGAAATAAATTCCAGACCGAGCAGGGCTGCCACCGATCGGATTCCCGGTCCGGCATGAGCGCGGCCGGAAGATACCTCCAGGCCGACATCGATGTGCCGGTTGAGTTCATGATGATATCCGTCGATTTCTTCGCCGCTGATCTCCGCTTTTTTCAGCTCCCGGTCGAACAAAAGACGGGTTCCGGTACCCACAGAGCGGTTTACGATTTTTATGCCGGGC
>JAHDSC010000113.1 GCA_018432925.1 Desulfobacterales bacterium
CAATGAACACCATAAGCAAAATGGTGGATGCGGATCTTTCGATCGATCGAAAAGACGGCTTTTTCAGTCTGGTTTCCGGCGCCCTCTTGCCGATTGACGGCAAAAAAGCAAATAACGGGGCAATCCCATCCGAATCGTTTCATTCAAATTCCGATCATGTGATTTCCAAACTCAAAGGACATAATCACCTGTATTTTATTTCCTCCAGAAAAGATCTGGCCGCGGAAAAAACAAAAGTATCTTTCCTCATCGCCCTGTTTTCCATATCCGGGCTTGCCGTTTCAACCTTGTTGTCTCTGTTTTTAAGCAGGCAGATTGCGCATCCGCTCGATGAGATGGCAACGAAAGCCATTGCGATTTCCGAAGGGAAACAAGACCTCTTTTTTGAAAACAAACCCGGCGATTACCGGGAATTCAAACAGTTGTCGCGGGCATTTAACTCCATGCTGATCAATTTGAAGGCCATGGAGGAAAAAACCCGCTATACCGAATTGCTGGAAAACGTCGATGACGCGGTCTATCTGGTCGATTCGAACGGTAAGATACTGGAAGCAAATGAAGCGACCTATTCGCAACTCGGCTATTTGCCCGAAACGTTCTTTCAATCGAACATACGATCCATCCTTCCCGGAAATGACGCCGAAATTCTGCTTGATCGAATCTCCGGCAGCGCCTTTACAGAGGATCAAGGGAAAATAACAATTGAAACGTATCATAGAAACAACGAAGGTTTTCTGATTCCATTTGAAATCAACTCCAGAGTGATCACTTACAGGGGAAAAAAGGTTGTCCTGAACGTTGCCCGCAATATCAGCGAACGAAGGGAAGCGGAAAGAGCTTTGCGCGCAAGCGAAGAGCGATTTCGATCGGTAGTTGAATATTCTCACGACGGAATTCTTGTTTTTGACGATTACTCCCGTATCATTTATGTGAACAATAAATTGTGCAGCATATTGGCGTATTCCAGCGACGAAATCGTAGGGATGGATGTCCGGATTCTTTTCAGGGACGAAAATCATCCGATTCTAAAGGATCGCTCATTGCCGGAAGATGAAAGCAAGGGGTTTCAATCCTTGTTTCAGGCCGTTCTCGTCCGGAAAGACGGCCGGGAGAGGCACTGTGAAATCAGTGCCAGTCTGATAAAAGGCTTAAATGAAAACGCGACAACAATATTTCAGGTCATCGATATTACCGATCAATTGAGGGCCGAAAAAGAAAAAAAGCAACTGGAGGTGCAGCTTCGCCATGCCCAGAAAATGGAGGCCATCGGCACCCTGGCCGGGGGCATCGCCCATGATTTCAACAATCTGCTCATGGCCATCCAGGGCCGTGTTTCCCTGATGCTCCTTCATACTCCCGCCGATCATCCTCATTATGAACATATCCGGGCGATCGGAAATACCATCAAAAGCGCCGCGAACCTCACCCGGCAGATTCTTGGCTTTGCAAGGGGAGGCAAGTATGAAGTAAAGCCGGCCTGCCCGAACGATCTGGTTGAGAAAGGCATTCAGATTTTCAGCCGGACGAACAAGGGAATCCGGATCGATAAAAAATATGACCCGGATATCCGGGCCGTCGAGGTGGACCCCGGCCAAATCGAGCAAGTGCTTTTAAATCTTTTCGTGAATGCCGGGCAGGCGATGCCGGAAGGCGGCTCCCTGTTTCTTCAGACCGAAAACGTCTTTCTCGATGCCGGTTATTGCAAGCCGTTTGAAGTTCCCCCGGGCGATTATGTCAAGATATCGGTAACCGATACAGGCATCGGTATCGATAAAAAATTCATGGAAAGGATCTTCGAACCGTTTTTCACGACCAAAGAAGTGGGGAAAGGAACCGGACTCGGCCTGGCTTCCGCGTATGGTATCATTAAAAATCATAACGGCATCATCCGTGTGTACAGCGAAAAAGAGCACGGATCGACTTTCAATGTATATCTTCCGGCCTCGAAAAATCAGGCCGTCCGAAAAACGGAATCCCGGTTTGAACTGATTCGCGGCAATGAAACCGTTTTAATCGTCGATGACGAAGAAGGACCGATGGAAGTGGCGGAATTGATGCTGAAAGAGCTGGGCTACATGGTATTGCGGGCCAAAAACGGAAAAGAAGCGATAGAGGTTGCCAATAAAAATATCAAAAATCTGGATTTGGTCATTCTCGATATGATCATGCCGGAAATGAGCGGCAGTGAAACTTTCGATCGGTTGCAGGAGATGATTCCCGGGATTAAGGTTCTTTTGTCGAGCGGGTACAGCGCAAACATCCTGACCGAAGATATCATGAAACGCGGTTGCAGCGGCTTTATCCAGAAACCATTTGATATCACCCAACTGTCCAGAAAGGTCAGGGAGATACTGGACCTTGGGAATAAAAATTTGCATCCATCGGAAAAAGATCTCAATTATCCGAATCCAGCATGATTTCTATCCGCCTGTTCTGGCGGCGGCCTTCTTCCGTGCGGTTGGATGCGATCGGCCGGTAGTAACTGAAACCGCGGGCGGAAAGTCTCTCCGGCGCCAAACCGCATTCTTCGTGAAGGAAGCGCACCACGGCGATTGCCCTGGCTGCAGATAATTCCCAGTTGGTCGGAAATTTTTCTTTCAGCGTCGATGCGATCGGCATATCATCGGCGTGGCCTCGGACCTCGATCCGCTGATTCGGGTTCTCCCTTACCGATTCGGCTATTTTCATCAACAGCTCCTTCCCGCTATCGTTGATCGCCGCGCCCCCTGAATCGAAAACAATCATATCGGCAAAGGTCAGTCCCTGCGTACCTTTATTATCTTCCACGCGAATATTTTCGGAGGCCAATTTTTCTTTCAGGCTTTTTTCGATCGTCTGCTTGGGATCATCCAGAAGACTGATCACCTCGCCCTGTAATTGAATGACCGATTTGTTTTTCTTCAATTCGCTCGAAAGCTCCGTCATCTCATTGACAAGCTGCTGATTTTCATTTTCCAGTTCGGCGCATCGGGTCTTAAGAAGCGATAATTCCTCCAGGGTTCGTTTTTGTTCCTGATACGACTCCTCCATCCTGCGTTCCAGACTTTTCACCTTTTGCCTTTCCTGATCCAACGGACCTTGTGTGTTGAGGGAAGTCGTTTCGATTTCCAGATAATTTTTTTTGGATGTACAGCAAAAGGCTACAAGACAAATGAGACACAAAACAAAAAATAATTTCTTCCCGCGCATAAAAATTTCTCCTCAGCAATAAGGTGGGGTCAAAGAGGATCGTGATCGAAAACCCTATAACACAGGGTCCGACCTTTTTAAAAGCGAATCTTCAAAAATTAAAAACCGGATGGAAAAGGTGTGTGAAACGCGGCCATCCGAGAAATTGCAGCGGAAATCCATGCGGCATCGGAAACGAATCGGGATGGAAGAACCCCGCGGCAAGCCCATTCCCCGATGCTTGCCGGAAAATTTAATGTCCCAATTTGGTATTGACAGGCCTCTTAAATGCCACTAACATAAAACGTTTTTTAAATTCGGTATGTTTGGAGGCTTTCGTGCAATCAAAAATTCTTATTCTTCGTTTTCCGAAAACCAAGGCGCAGAAACCGACGGTCTGTCATCTCGCCAAAAATTTCGATCTGACCTTTACCATACTCAATGCCGCGATTCTGCCCAGAAAAGAAGGAATCATGGTTCTCGAGCTGACCGGACCCAGAAAAAACTTCAGGGACGGGATTGAATATCTCAAAAACCAGGGAATCCATGTACAAAATGCGGCTCAGGAAGTAAAACGGGATAAAAATAAATGCACCCATTGCGGCGCATGTACCGCGGTCTGCCCGACGGGAGCGCTTTCGATTCAAAGACCGGAAATGCGGGTTCTTTTTGATCAGACGAAATGCAGCGTCTGCGAACTTTGCGTGCCCGCCTGCCCTACCCGCGCGATGGTTGTTCGCCCGGCAAACAACGGCTTTTTCGAATGAATCAGTTAATCGCCGTTGCCGTCAGCGGCGGAATCGATTCGCTGGTGGCGGCGCACCTGTTGAAAGAACAAGGCAGGCGCATCGTCGGAATCCACTTCATTACAGGATATGAAACCTCTCCCGATTTCCACGTTCCGAAAACAGTTTCAACGGAAGACGGCATAAAAAACCACCCGGCCGCCATCGATTCCGCGGCCGCTTCCGACCTCACCTCCTGTTTTCAGGACCGGCTCGGAATACAGGTTAAAGTCATCGATTTGAGGGCGGAATTCAAATCATCGGTTGTCGATTATTTTATACGAACCTACCGGTTCGGGAAAACGCCGAATCCATGCCTGGTCTGCAATGCATCCATAAAATTCGGGGCGCTCCTGGATGCGGCCCGCGAAATGGGCTCAACCTGTCTTGCAACAGGCCATTACGCCCGAATAACAAATGACGAACAGGGGAAATTCCATCTCCTGAAAGGTGCGGATCGGGGGAAGGATCAGTCTTATTTTCTGGGCTTTCTGACTCAAAAACAGTTGGCGCATGCTATCTTTCCTCTCGGTGAAATGACAAAAAATCAGGTTCTACAACTGGCAAACGAAAAGAAACTCAGACCGATACGGAACCGGGAAAGTCAGGATGTCTGTTTTATCCAGGGAAAAAGCTATGGAGAGTTCCTGGCTCAGAGCTCGAAAATTGAACCACAACCCGGTATGATCGAGGATTTGAACGGAAACCCGCTGGGGACGCATCCGGGGCTTCACCTGTTTACCGTCGGCCAGCGACGGGGTATTGATTGCCCTTCCTCGGCTCCCTATTACGTGATCCGAATGGACAGAGAGAAGAACCGTCTGGTGGTTGGACGAAGGAAGGATCTTCTATCGTCTGCGTGCAGGGTGGAAAAAATAAACTGGATCAATCAGGAACCGACGTCTCCCATCAAGGTCCATACAAAAGTGAGATATCGAAATGAAGCCGTTGAGTCCGTACTTTTTCCGATCGATGGGGAAACCGTGACGGTCCGCTTTCAAAATCCTCAAATGGCCGTCACTCCCGGTCAGGGGGCCATGTTTTATAAAGAGGATGAGCTTCTTGGCGGCGGATGGATCGAGTAGGAGCATGGCGCTGTTTTCAATTACCACATTGGGTTGCAAAGTCAACCAGGCCGAATCGGAATCCATCGCACAGGGTCTGCAAAAATTCGGATGGCTCCCCGCGCGGGACAACGGCAGTGCCGATCTGTGCGTGATCAACACCTGCACCGTCACCCGCAAAGCTTCGATGCAGTCCAGGCAAGCCGTCCGCCGGGCAATGCGCAACAACCCGGGTGCACGGATCGTTGTAACCGGTTGTTATGCGCAGATCGCACCGGATGACATCCAAACGATCCGGGGGATTCATTACATCGTCGGCAATGCGGACAAACATAAAATCCCGGAGATCATCGAATCGAGCGGGGAAAAAAGTTTCCTTTACCCGGTCTCCATCCTGCGCGACATTCACCGGGAACGCAGTTTTAATCATATTCCGGCAACGACCTTCAGTCATCGGACAAGGCCTTTTCTAAAAATTCAAGACGGATGCGACGCCTTTTGCACCTATTGCATCGTGCCCCATGCAAGGGGCCGAAGCCGCAGCATGGCCATTGAAGAGGTAATTTCCGGCATTCATTCCCTTAAGACGGCCGGATACCGGGAAGTGGTCCTTTCCGGCGTGAACCTGGGATCCTACGGCCTTGATCTGTCTCCGCGGCCGGTTCGCCTGAAGGATCTCCTGAATCGTATCCGGGAGTCGAAGCCGATGGACCGGGTGCGGCTCAGTTCCATAAGTCCCCTTGAACTTACGGCAGATATTATCGAACGAGTCGCGGACTCGGACTGCTTCTGCCATCACTTCCATATCTCTTTGCAAAGCGGGGATGACCGGATCCTGAGGAGAATGCGCCGTCCTTATACCGGATCGCTGTTTGCCGAACGGGTGAGAAAAATTCATGAATGGCTCCCGGATGCCGCCATCGGGGTGGACACATTGATCGGATTCCCGGGCGAAACCGAGGAGGCCTTTAACAAGACGTATGCGATGATCGAAAAGCTGCCGGTTGCCTATCTTCATGTGTTCCCGTTTTCAGCCCGCGAGGGAACCCCCGCAAGCCGATATCCCGATCCGGTTCCGGCAAAGGTGATCAAAACGAGATGTCAAAAGATACGAAAGCTCGGCAATGCCAAAAAAAAAGAATTTTTCGGAAAATTTATCGGGAAAAAAGTTGCCGTGCTGATTGAAACGGGAATGGATCGATCCGCCGGTTTTTATCAGGGAATCACTTCGAGCTATGTTCCGGTTGTTTTAAGAGGGGAAAGCCGCCTGAAAAACACCCTGATTACCGTTCGGATTGAAGGTTTACACGAAAACAACGCCCTGTTCGGCACCCTCTGCTCCGGGGATTCATTCTGAATCGATCCGCCGCAAGACCGATTCCATTATTCACAGTTCCTTAGAAGGATGTCGATAATTTCCGGTATATACCTTTCCGCCAGGCCTGCGGGAAAAGTGCAGGAACCCGCTCCGCCGTGCCCTCCGCCATTGAACCTGGACAGCATCGCGCCGACGTTCACATTACAATTTCGATTGAAGATACTGTGTCCGACTCCGACCACGATCTTTTCCCGATTGTCATTCTGATAACGGATTCTAACGTTTACCACCGTCTCGGGAAACAACGAATAAACTAAAAATCGATTTCCGACAGGCGTCTTGTCAAAAGGTCTCAAATCCGTAATGGATACCCGTCCTTTTATTTGAGTGTTTTTTTGCAAGATCTTTTTATACCTTCTATTTTGTTCGATGACGTCCGCGCATCGTTTCTCCACTTCCGGATCACACTTGACCGATTGTATCGGAAATTTTCCGAGCAGATCCACCAGCCGGTTCCAGTAACGCTCGTCCAGCTCGCTGAAACCGGTAATCGTCATTGAAAGCAGCAGATAAGGATTGTTTTCCGGATGAAGCACCTCGGTCAGGGATAAATCCGCGGAATCGATTCGGTCCGTTTCTTTTATCAATTCCCGATAATCCCGCTTCCATCGATTTCCATAATATTCAAAGATGATTCTTGCCGCGGAGGGGCTGATCGTAAACGCGCCCTGAAACGGCTTGTCTGTTTTGTTCGTATAATGGTGATCAAACCACAAAGTGCACTTTTCATTAAAAGGCAGATTTGCAATGATATCTCCTTCGCGAATATCCACAAGGCCCATTTGCATATCGTTGGGCTCCACCCATTTCACGGGTTCGCTTATATTTTCCGCTTCGCGAAGAAGTACGGCGCATACCACGCCGTCAAAATCAGGCCGTGTCACGATCCTCATGCTGTTCTCCCCCAAATATTGAGATCCGGTCCAATCGGTTACGCCATTTGCCTTTGCGGACGGTGGAAAAAACGCCATGACATATTCACGGTTCGCCGGAGTCGAAGGCCATCCCGGACCGTTTGAACGATTCCGTCAAATGCCGGAATTCGAGTCCTGTTTCAACCGCCCGGCCGCCATTGCCGATTTTCCCCTTCATGGTTTATCTTTGCGCCGGGAAGCCATTGAATGACGGAAAGGTTATATATCATTTCAACTTTGAATTGTCCTGTCTATTTTTAAGAATCCGATCCGGAACCTTAAAAAACGACAAACGAATATGGCAAAATATTCACTTTTCAAAGCCGGATATGCAAACCAAAATTCAAGTCATTCCGGGCAAATGTCGATAAACAGGAGCAAAAAAAGACGAATCCGAGGAATCGTTTTTCTCCCATTCAAGGAGAGCCGCCCGATGGTGATCGCCCAATCACTGCTTAAAAAGTATAAAAAATTCAAAACACTGCCTCATCTGGCAATCCGTCTGTCCCAGCTTATTTCGAACGAACACAGCACGGTGTATCAACTGGAAGAAGTGATTCGACTGGATCCCACGCTGGTGCTGCGCCTGATGCGCCTTATAAACAGCCCCTATTATGGGCTTCATCAAAAAGTCGACAACATCTCAAGGGCGGTGATATTCGTTGGAATGAGAAACCTGCGGAATATGATCGTGATCGAAGCCCTCAAGGATATATTCAAGAATCCACCGGACGAACAAATCTTTTCCAGAAAACAGCTATGGCTTCATTGCGCCGCCGTCAGTATCTGCGGTCAAATGATTTCGGAACGTATTTTCGGCATCAACGGCGAGGATGCATTCCTGTGCGGCATACTTCACGACGTTGGGATGATCGTGGAAGATCAGGTGGAACATGATCTGTTTATCCGGGCCTGCAAAGCTTATCATGCGGAATCCAAGCCGTTTTCCGAATGCGAAAAAGAAATTATCGGTACCGACCATTGCATGGTCGGTTATTTGCTGGCCCGGGACTGGGAGCTTCCTCCGGAGGTGCAACTGGGAATCAAGCAGCACCACCTGATTTCAGAAAATATTTCCTCATCCCGCCTCATCGGAATCATCCAGCTCGCGGAATATATCGTCGGCAAGCTGGGTTATACGGCCCTGCCCGGAATGCATGGAATCCTCTCTCCCCCCTTGATCCGACATATCCATGATAATGTGGAGGAATATAAAACCCTGGCGAAAGATCTGCCCGAAGAACTCTCGAAGGCAAAGGAGCTGTATCACCCGGATGAGAGCTGAAAAAATGGATGCGATTGATCAAATCTTCGATTGTTTTACCGATCCTGAGAAAGAACGGAATTCGCTTCTCTCCCTAGTGGAAAAACGCCTTCCGGGCGTCTGTTTCCAGATCGTTTCCAATGAAAATCCTGTTGTTTTTAAAGGTCAAAAATTTCATCCGCCCCTGGAGGAAGGTGATAAAACCGCCGAAGATCCGGAGAAGAAAAACAACGATGTCCGGTTCAAGCTTCCGAGCGGGCAGTCGGCTTATGCAGTGCCTTTGAAGAAGTTCAATGCGTTTCTGTTTTGCGAATTCCCCGCGGAATCCTCGGATATAAAAACCATCGACAGCGCGATGTCTGTAATCCGGTTATGTATCGATCTGTTTTTTTCTCAAAAAACGGTCCAAGACGAACAGGCATTTTATAAAATACAAAGAAAACAGCTCCAGCGCAAATTTCATGTATTGGAAAAGAAATACCAGAAAATCCTGGAGGATAATCATCGCGGCTTTCAAATCATTCAAAAACAGCAATCGAACTACTCGCGAAAGCTAAAGTTTGAAATTGCCCGCCAGACCAAGGAACTCCGCAGGGCGAACGATCAGTTGAAAGAAAACAGCAACTTTCAGCAAAAAATCCTGGACAATGCGGCAACCGCCATATTTACGGTCGATCCGCAATGCCGGATCACTGAAGTGAACAAGGAATTCTGCTCCGTAACCGGTTTTCATAAATTAGAGGTGATTGGAAAGCACTGCGAATGTTTGAAAGGCTCGCCGTGCGAGGATTCCTGCGTTTTTCGGAATTTCAATTCTGAAAAAAAGATTTTTAAAAAACAATGCGAAATTTATGCGAAAGACGGACGGAAACTAACCGTTATCAAAAATGCCGACAGAATATACGATAATTCGGGTCGGTTGCTCGGTGCGGTGGAATCGTTCGTGAACGTAACGGAATTGATAGAGGCGCGCGAATCCGCGGAGGCCGCCAATAAAGCCAAAAGTCAATTCCTGGCTACCATGAGCCACGAGATTCGAACCCCCATGAACGCGGTCATCGGTTTTACCGATATCCTGCTCGATACCCGCCTGGATGAAAATCAGGCGGATTATGCGTTCACGATAAAAAAAAGCGGGCAGGTTTTGCTATCTTTGCTCAACGATATCCTTGATTTTTCAAAAATCGAGGCGGGAGAGCTGGAATTGGAAGAAATCGAATTTGATCCGGAACTTCTGGCCTATGATGTATGCGAACTGATCACACCCCGGATAGCATCCAAACCGATTGAGATTCTTTGCCGCGTCGGCGACAACCTTCCATCCCGGGTTGTGGGCGATTCCGGACGTTTTCGACAAGTTCTGATCAACTTGATGGGAAACGCCGCCAAGTTTACCGATTCCGGAGAAATCATCCTTTCGCTCGATATCCGAGATGAAACGGAAAAACTGGTAAAACTTCATGCAACGATTCAAGACACCGGAATCGGCATTCCTGAAAACAGATTGTCTAGAATATTCAATGCGTTCCAGCAGGCGGACGATTCAACGACAAGGAAATACGGAGGCACCGGTCTGGGGCTGTCCATTTGTAAGCAGATCTCCAGTCTGATGAACGGCGATGTTTGGGTGGAGAGCGAAGTCGGCAAAGGAAGTTCTTTTCACTTTACCGCATGGCTTGGAAAATCGAAAAATAACGCGGTTCGGCGATTCGAATTCGGATCCATGGCTGAAAAGAAGGCGCTTATCGTGGATGACAACCAAAGCAATCTGGATATCCTGAAACACTATCTATCATCCGCCGGCATGGAAATAAAAACGCTGACCGATGCGGAGCGGGTCCCGCCGACTCTTCAAAAATCGTTTGATTCCGGCAATCCGTTCCACTTCTGCATTCTCGATATCCGGATGCCTGTTATCAATGGATATGAGTTGGCCGAACAGATTCGCAATCCCAACCATCCATTCTCAAATATTCCGTTGATTGCCGTATCTTCACTGCTGGAGCGAGATGCCCTGAAATGCAAGGAATCCGGATTTGACGGGTTGTTAAGCAAACCGATTCGCAGGGAAAAACTGTTTCAGGCGGTAAGGAAAATATTGGATGACAGAAAAAGTGAAACGAAAAAAAGCGAAATTCTCGATGATCACGAGATCAACCCCTATTCCTTTTCCATTCCGGAAAAGCTCAGGCGTCCGGCATCGGTTCTTTTGGTGGAGGACAACCCGGTGAATCAGCAACTGGCAAAAATACTCCTCACAAAAGCCGGATATCAGATAAAGGTCGCCGCTAACGGCCGGGAAGCAATTGAACTTTTCGAGGCATCCCCCGGAGCGTTCGATTTGATTTTCATGGATCTCCAGATGCCGGAAATGGACGGGTTTGAAGCCGCCCGTTCGATTCGACGGATTGAAAAGAAGTCGGTTGACGACGGGCAACCTCCGACCGTCATCGGGCTACCCGCGGGGCATTCTATTCCGATTGTCGCAATGACGGCCAATACAATGAAGGAAGACCACGAAAAATGCATCGAAGCGGGAATGAATGATTTTATTACAAAACCGATTAAAAGAGAACTTGTTTTTAAAATACTTGAAAAGTGGGTTTTTAATGAGGAGGAAAGCAAATGAACATCAAGGAATCGGCGGAAAATTTAGGCCTGGAAGAAGAGGAATATCTGGAACTCCTTGAGTTGTTTATTGATACCGGGACGACAGACCTTGCCGATTTGCAGTCCGCCGTTGAAAAAAAACGCACGGAAGAGGTTGCCTGCGCGGCCCATTCCATGAAAGGTGCAGCGGCAAATCTCGGATTGACCTCGATTTTCCGAATTGCGAAACAGATCGAGGAGATGGCTCATAAGGATATGCTGGATGACGCTTTGGGAGCGATCCGGTCCATAAAAAATGAAATGGATCTGATAACGAATATTTCCAAACGGTGAAATGATTGATGGAAAAAAACCCATCTGAACCCGACCGGGGGGATAAGACCCATCCTTACCCCATATTGGTTGCCGAAGACGATCTGGTTACCCGGAAGCTTCTGGAAAAAATCCTGACAAAAGCGGGCTATGAAGTCGTGTCCGCGGAAAACGGCGGGAAAGCCCTTGCCCTTTTCGAAAGCAGGTTTTTCCCGATGGTCCTTACGGACTGGATCATGCCGGAAATGAATGGTCCGGAATTGTGCCGTGCCATTCGGAAACGCGTTACTCCGGGTTATGTCTTTATCGTGCTTTTATCCGTCAAGGATTCAAAATACGATACGATCGCCGGACTGGAATCCGGAGCCGATGATTACTTGACCAAGCCTTTTAACCATTGCGAGTTGATCGCCCGCCTCAAAACCGGCATTCGCATCCTTGAATTGGAAGGATCTCTGAGAAAGGCGAATGAGGAAATCCGGACCTTGTCCATAACCGATCCTCTTACCGGATGTTATAATCGGACCTATCTTAACGAAAGGATGCTCATGGAACTGAACCGGGCAAAAAGATATAGGCATCCGCTTTCCATGATTTTATGCGATATCGATCATTTCAAGAAAATAAACGACACTTACGGTCATCAGGCCGGAGATCATGTCCTGAAAGAATTTGCCGGTTTGCTCTTAAGATCCATCCGCAATACGGTGGATTGGATCGTCCGATATGGAGGCGAGGAATTTCTGATCATACTCCCGGAGTCCGATTGGATCGGCGCCTCGAATTTGGCCGAACGTTTGCGCCGAATCGTTTCCGAGAAAGTGATCCATATAGAAAAGACCGAAATCCGACTTACAGCCAGTTTCGGTGTAACGGGTTTCCATTCGATCCCGAGGGATGCGGAAATCCCGATGGACGCCATCATCAACCAGGCCGACCGGCACCTTTACCTGGCCAAACAGTGCGGGAGAAATATCGTAAAATCCGGAGCTCCGGAGGAATGGGCGGATTCGAAACGATAAATATTCCGAATATACCGAACGATCCGTCGTCCGATCGATTTTAACGGGAAAACGTTATTCCGGAGATTCGACCGTAAGGACTTTTTATCTAATTATTGATTCGCTCGCCAACCCCGCGGCAAGCCGCGTGGAATGCGCTCGCGGTTGCGTGCCAAACAAAGGAAAGCAATGATATGGGAAAAAAAATCCTGGTGGTTGATAACCACCCCGTCATATTAAAATTCATGAAGAGCCTCCTGGAAAAGGAAGGGCATCAAGTCCTAACCGCCGAAGACGGTATCCGGGCCTTAGAAATTTTAAAAAACCATGTGCCGGACATCATCTTCGTCGATCTCATCATGCCGAACATCAGCGGGGATAAACTATGCGGAATTATTCATAAAACACCGTCTCTGAAAAATGTGTATCTGGTCCTTCTTTCCGCCATTGCGACGGAAGAGGAAATGATGAATATTACCGGCCTGAAGGTCAACGCCTGCATTGCAAAAGGTCCGTTTGACAAAATGAGGGAACACGTGCTGGATATCATCTCCCGGTCGGACCAGGAAACCCCTCATCCATTTTCCGGCGAAATCATGGGCCTGGAAGAATTTCGTACTTACGATATCGCCCGTGAACTGCTATCGGTCAAAAGACATTTTGAAACCATCCTGGAGAGCCTGAACGAAGGAATTCTGGAACTGAATGCAGCGGCGCAGATCGTATACGCCAATCCGGTTGCGTCGTCGCTGTTTGATATGCCCGAAGAGAAGCTGCTTTCTTCAAATTTTATTGACCGGTTTCATGAAAACGATCGCCCGAAAGTTGGTGCTCTGCTGAAGCAAGCGAGTCTTACCCCAATGGAAGCCATCGAAGATTTGCCCATAGAGCTCAACGGCAGTCAGGTAGAATTAAAAATTTTGCCTCTTAAAAAAGAAGACCGCAAAGCCGTTGTCATCCTCAATGATGTGACGGAAAAGAAGCAAAGAGAAGCCCGGATCCGTCAGGCACAAAAAATGGAGGCCATCGGAACGCTTGCCGCGGGGATTGCTCATGATTTTAACAATCTTCTTATGGGAATACAGGGGAATACTTCCCTGATGATCCTTGATATCACCGCCACGCATCCGCACTATGATCGGTTGAAGAATATCGAAAAACAGATCAAGAGCGGAGCCAAATTGACCTCCCAACTCCTCGGATACGCCAGAAAAGGGAAATATTCGGTTAAGCCTTTGAATTTAAACGATTTAATAAATGAAACATCCGAAACATTCGGCAGAGCGAAAAAAGAAATCACCATCCATTTGGCTCTGGCAGATGACCTGTTTGAAATACAAGCGGATCGGGGACAGCTGGAACAGGTACTCTTAAATCTCTATGTCAACGCCGCCAATGCCATGCCGGAAGGCGGAGGCCTGGCTTTAAAGACCCGAAATACGGTTTCGGATGTAATGAAAGGGAAGCTGTATCAACCGAAGCCCGGAAACTATGTTCTGTTGACCGTCAGTGATACGGGAATCGGAATGGAACCGGAAACGCTTCCGCGTATCTTTGATCCATTCTTCACGACCCAACAGATCGGAAAAGGAAGCGGTCTCGGGCTGGCCTCGGTTTACGGCATCGTAAAGGGGCACGGGGGGTACATCGATGTGGAATCTGAAAAAAACAAAGGCACAACCTTCAACATTTATTTTCCGGCACAAGGCCCCGCCGAGAAAAAAATAAACGAAAAAATCCCGGATGAAACCTATCGTTGCCGCGGCAAGAAAATCATCCTGGTGGTCGATGATGAAGAAGTCACTCTAGATGTGGCTCAAGATATGTTGAAAGCCCTTGATTATGAGGTCCTATCGGCGAAAAGCGGAAACGCCGCCATTGAAATTTATGAAAAAAATCAGGATCGAATTGATCTTGTTATTTTAGACATGGTTATGCCCGATATGGGAGGCGGCCAGGTTTTCGACCGGATGAAAGCAATCAATTCGAACGTTAAGGTCCTGCTGTCAAGTGGTTACAGCATGAACGGCGAAGCGTCAAAGATCATCGAGCGGGGCTGTAACGGTTTTATTCAGAAGCCGTTCACCATGAACGAATTGTCGGAAGGTATTAAAAAAATCCGGATATAGGCTCCGGAAAC
Source organism: Desulfobacterales bacterium (assembly GCA_018432925.1). Taxonomy (GTDB): domain Bacteria; phylum Desulfobacterota; class Desulfobacteria; order Desulfobacterales; family JAHDSC01; genus JAHDSC01. The sequence continues at coordinate 14,637 of JAHDSC010000113.1, forward strand.
CCTCCGAAAATCAATGACGGAAGAGGAAAACGGGGTATTGGCCGATCGAAACCGGGTGAAAACACACTTATGGTGCAAGCTTCAGATAAAACAATGATCTTGCCGCACCCAGGAAGGGAAGCGCATATGTTTTCATATCCATTGAAAAAAGATTCCCGACGGATTCCCCTTCCCGCAAATATTTCGAAGTCAATGAACGAACCGATTCTTTCTCCGTTTCCGCAATCGCCCCTCTCAGGGCGATGATCCTGCCGCCTTCGGCCAATAAGGGCAACGCCATCGAAACAAAGGCTTCCAGGGAAGAAAGCGCCCGGCTGATAATCACATCATAGACCCGGTCTCTGGGGAGATCCTCCGCCCTCACCTGTCCGGCATCCATATTGTCAAGATTTAAACTCCGGATCACATGTTTCAAAAAATTGACTTTTTTGCGGGAGGCATCAATCAGCGTCACCTGCATGGAAGGGATCAAAACCTTGAGCGGTATCCCGGGAAATCCTCCGCCCGAACCGATATCGAGCATCCTGGCATATGGGGGAATAACAGAGGCAGGCACTATGGAATCCAAAAAATGTTTGACCGCGACCTCCAGAGGATCCGTAATGGACGTAAGATTCATCTTTCGATTCCATTTGATCAGTTCCTCGGCATGAATGGCAAATTGATCGGTTTTCTTCCGATCCATATCGATATCAAGGGCCTTGGCGCCACTTCTGATCAGACGCTTCCATTTCTCCGAGCCCAGTTCCACCTCTACTCCTTGCCTTCCTCCTCGACCGAATCCTCGAATTTCATTTGAATTAAAACATCGCTTCCTCCGCTCATGGAAATCTTTGCATTCGGATACCGCTCTTTGAAAATATGGATCATTACCGCATTTTCTCTTAAAACCGTTGCGTTAAAACCTTTATAGCTGTTTTCTTTTGCGATCTTCTCCAGTACGCCGAGAAGATAGGAAGTGATCCCCATATTCTGGAAATCTTCCCGAACAACAAAAGCCACCTCGGCGATCTCTTCATCGATCTGCGCATAGGAGCCGATCGCAATGATCTCCTTATGCCCGGCCTTCTGCACCAGGCCGATGATGGACATATTCTTCCGGTAATCCACCAATGCCCACTGCTGCTGTGCCACCTCATGAGAAAAAACTTTCATTCGATAAAAAAAGCGGAAGTAAATCGTCTTTTCTTCAAGCGAGTAGAAGAAATTCCTGTATTCGAACTCATCCGAAGGCAGAAGAGGCCGGAACTCCACTCTCTGGCCGTTTTTCAGTTCCAGCTCGCTTTTGTAACCTTCTATAAACAGGAGATCGTCGCTGGACGGAGGAAGCTGGTCGGAAAAAATATAGTGATGTTTCTTCGCCTCCTGAATGATCTCCTCGCGGAATTTCGGATGCGCGATTTCGGCCAGCTCCATCACCCGCTGGTAAATTCCTTTTCCCTGAAGCTCCGCGATACCATACTCGGTCACAACGAAATTGACATCTCCCCGGGTTGTAGCAACGCCGGCACCTTCGCTCAGATGGGAAACGATTCTCGATACCCGCCCGTTGTGAGCCGTAGATGGAAGCGCCACGATGGAAAACCCCCCTTTCGACATCGCGCTTCCCCGAAGAAAGTCGACCTGATCGCCGATACCGCTGTAAAAAAAGTACCCAACGGAATCCGTGCAGATTTGGCCGGTCAAATCAACTTCAAGAGCCGAACTGATCGAGATCAGATTATCGTTGCGCGCGATGACGGTCGGATCGTTGACAAACTCGGAAGAACGAAAATAAAATTTTGGGTTGTTATCCACGAATCGGTAAATCTTTTCCGATCCCATACAAAGGGATGCAACCACCCTGCCCGGGAGAAGCGTCTTTTTTTTATTGGTAATCACATTTTTTTCAAACAGCGGCAGAAAACCATCCGTGATCAGCTGAGTATGTATGCCGAGATCTTTTTTCTTGTCCAGGTATGGTAAAACGGCGTATGGAAGTCCCCCGAATCCGATCTGAAGCGTTGCTCCGTCATTGATCAGTTGGGAAACGTACATGCCGATTCTTCTGGCGACCTCGGTGTCGGTAATAGTGGGTAAAACCTCTACTAAAGGCTCTTCGTGCAATACGAAATAATCAATTTCATCGACATGAACAAAGCTGTCTCCCCAGGTTCTGGGCATTTTCGGGTTTACCTGCGCGATCACGATTTCGGCATTTTCCGTTCCGGATCGGGTGATATCAACCGAGACCCCGAGACTGCAGTATCCGAATTGATCCGGAGGGCTTACCTGTATTAATGCTACATCGAGGCCGATCCGTTTACTGGAGAAAAGTTTGGGAATTTGTGAGAGATAGGATGGAATATAGTCTATTTTTCCTTCAAAAGCAGCCTTTCGCATGATTTTACTGATAAAAAAAAGCCGCAAGGAAAACCGCCGGAGAAAAGAAGGATCATCGACATACTGAGCCAAAGTGGAAGAAAGCATCTGATATACCATGATATCTTGTAAATTCATGTCCTTAACCATGGTACGGATCAAATGCTGGGGTTCCCCGCAGCCGGTACCGATAAAAACCCTGCTGCCTCTTTTGATCCTGGAAATCGCTTCCTCGGCCCGCATAACCTTATTGGGGCAATACTCCAGCAAATTCATCTGAATCCTCCTTGGCGTCTGATAAAATATAATACATTTCAACTCAAATCGGCTTTTTAGTCAAGAATGAAATATAATATTATATGTTTTCAAGAAGATAGATGGGTATCCGGAGAAGGTTTCATCTCATCGTCCCGGATGAAAACGTATTCCGGATTCGACATGAAATCATCGGCAAGGTTTAAATATTCTTTTCTCCCGACGCATTCGATGAGGCCTTCCTCAAAAAGCGGAATATCGCTTTTCGTACGATATTTTATCATTCGGCCGGAGAAGCGGATTCAGGCTTTCTTTAAAAAATGAAACCTCATCGATGCGTTTCCGGCTACGGCACCCGTCGATTTTTTGGAAAAAGCGGCGGCGGTTTGTCGGCCGGCATCCGATCGGTGATCGCTTCAACCGCAACAGCGAGCGGAGGCCCCGCGACTTGCCGCGGAGTTCTTCATTTTTCAAGCTTGCATATACCGGTTTTTTCCAAGGTTTTCATCATTGACAGCACCTTGGTTCTCGTCAATAATGGGAAACCAAAAAAAATGAATAAATGATCGCCGACAAAGTCGTGGACACACTTTTCCGTTATTTCGATCGGCGCGGACACTTTTGTTGTATCGCATGGATCGGTCAAACATGCCTTCCGGCGTATCGGATTTTTTAAAAACATCCCGGTCCGGTTAGCCGGGCGAGTGTCCCGATCTGCCCGTCGAACCGATTATTAAACCAGAAAATCTCAACGACATGACCGATATTTTTCATATTCCGGCTTTGATCAAAATTCTGATCGTCTTTATCTGCATAATTCTTTTGATTCGAAAAAACATTTCGCTGGGAAACACTTTTTTTGTCGGATCCCTCATCCTGAGTCTCCTGTTCAACTTGAAACCTTCTGAAATGCTTAAATCCATGGGCACATCGATTGTTTACCCGAAAACCCTGTCTCTCGCCATAATCGTTTCATTGATTCTGATTCTCAGCAACAGCATGGAAATCGCCGGTCGCATGAAACAGCTGTTAAATAAATTTCAGGGACTGATCTCCAATCCCAGGGTCAATATCATTGTCTTCCCCGCGCTGATCGGACTTTTACCGATGCCCGGCGGTGCCGTGTTTTCCGCACCGATGGTCAGGGAACTGGGTATGAATTCAAAAATCGCCCCCGATATGCTCAGCTTCATCAATTATTGGTTCCGACATATCTGGGAATATTGTTGGCCCCTGTATCCCGGCGTTCTGCTTTCAACAATACTTGCCGATATTAACCTCGCATCTTTCATGGCGTTCATGGCTCCGATTACTCTGCTGGCCGTGTCGATCGGATACAGACAGTTGAGAAAAAATGAATCGCTTTGCAAAAAGGTTGAAAATTATCCGCAACGTCCTTCAGGGCGGCCTTTTTTAAAAGAAATGATCCCGATTCTGATTGTAATATTTCCGGGGCTGGGAATGGGTGCGCTCTTTTCATTTCTTGACCCTGAGCTCTCAATTGCAAAAGAGATCGGCCTGATCATCGCCCTCCTTTTATCCATCGGATGGGTATGGTATGAAAACCGGATGGAGGCTCTCCGCATATGGAAGATGCTCGTCAGTCCCCAGTTGCTGAAGATGTTTTATATGGTTCTGGCGATCCTCGTATTTAAAGGAATACTTGAAGATAGTCATGCGGTTCAGGCAATCAGCCTCGAATTGACACTGCTGAATATTCCCCTCGTATTTATCGTCAGCATTCTGCCTTTCATGACAGGGATGGTTTCCGGAATCACCATCGCCTTTGTTGGAAGCACATTCCCCATCTTGATACCGTTGATCCATTCACTTGATCCTGCCGGTCACATGATGCCCTATATCATGCTGGGATTGGTCTGCGGTTTTACAGGGGTATTGCTTTCCCCGGTACATCTATGCTTGATCCTTTCCAACGAATATTTCGGCACGACAACAGGGGCTGTGTATAAACGGTTGTTTTTTCCGTGCGGCTGTCTCATAATCTCATCGATTTTTTATTTTTACCTATTGCATCGTATTCTTTAACCCGCCCGAGTACGGGAAAATCAAGGTCGGGACAGCCCGGGTTTCATTCAGAGAAAGGAAATCAACGATGGATTTACTTCAGGGAATATTTACTCGCAGAAGCATCCGAAAATTTACAAGTCAGCCGGTTGAAAGATCGCATCTGATGGAAATCATGAAGGCGGGAACCTGGGCTCCTTCCGGCCTGAATAATCAGCCGTGGCGCTTTGTCATTATAACAAATGAACAGCTTCGCTCTAAATTAGCTATCCTGACGCGATATCATCAAACCATAGAAAATGCCCCCGCCTGCATCGCGGTATTCGTGGATAAAGATTCGATTTACGATGAGCTGAAGGATCATCAGGCAATGGGCGCCTGTATCCAAAACATGCTTCTCGCGGCCCATGCCATCGGGCTGGGAACCGTCTGGCTGGGTGAAATACTGAAAAACGGCGATAAGGTCCGGACCCTCCTTGAATTGCCGGAAAATCTGGAGCTTATGGCCGTTGTGGCAATCGGATATCCGACGGTTCATGATTCCGCCTCTCACCGCATGGATGTTTCCGAGGTCCTGATCGGAGAATACTGATTACGAATACCCCCGCAAGTCAGCCGAATCCGATCCTTTCGAATAATTTTTTCAAGCCTTTTTCTTTATGAACGATTCAGCAGAGTTCTTTTTTTTAATAGAATGGATACCGTCTTTACAATGATAAAGGCAAATGAAACTCTGATAACGACGAGAACCCACCATTTGGCGCCGATCGCGGCAAAAATCATTGTATCTTCAATCATGCCGTGGCAAATCGCCAGAAAAACGCACAATAGAATAATGTCTTTTTTTTTCAGGGATCCGTCATTTGTAAAAGCCAATATCACTCCGGAACCATAGGTGATCCCTAAAAAAATGCCGGCAAGCATGGGATATGCCCCTTCTTTCGGAAGATCCAGAACCCGCATAAGCGGCTGGATAACTGCGGCGGCTCGATCTAACAATTTGATTTCCTTAATTAATTCCAGTCCAATCATCAGAAGCAACAGAATCGCCGTGATCAGAACCATTATTTTACATACCCCGCAAATAATCTCCTGCAGAATCGAAAACCAATCCATTTCTTCGTCCCTTGTCCTAAAATCGACATCCAATCAGGTTCATCAAAGCTCCTGCCAGGAATGCGTTCATCAAACGCATCGCTGCAATGGGCCATACGATAATTCCCGTTTTTTTTAAAACGGCCGATTCAATAAACAGTTCATGAGAAAGATTGAGCATGATGGCAAGCGTGGTCACTTCCCATGGCGAGAGGTGAAGGGCAATCGTGATTCCAATGGCAACATAAATATTTACAAACGCTCCCGTGACGAAGGCAATGGCGGCCTCGCCCGGCAGACCCACAAAATTCATGATCGGTGTAAACAACCTGGATAACCATGAAATCACCGGCGTATGGCCTAAAATTGTAACCGCGGCAAAAACAGGAAGAATAATTTTTAAAAGCATCCAGGAGGTTTTTAAGCCATTGAAAGCTCCCCTTTTCCAGGTTTCAAGTGTGATCATCGGATAAAATTCCAGCAGACGTTCGGGCTACAAAAAAATAACGATTAAAAAAACATGGTCGAAGGGCTCCCGGCTTTTTTCATGCAAATCTCAACAATCAATGACGCGCCGGAAGCCGGCGGCAGATTTTCTGCAAATTTAATCGTGAACGATCGATGGGAATGCCCGGACAACCGAGAAAAAAACCGTTCACTACGTTCACGAAACGATCGTCAAGAAGTAAAGGTGGATTCTATATCAAACCCGTCTGTTTTAAAAAAGCAGAATGTTTTTATGGATCAAGGGCCTGAAATACGGGCGGGGTGCTTTCCAGCCCGATGAACAATATTTCAAGCCGTGGGAAATCTTCGACCGTGAGGCATTTCCATCATTTTTATTCATGGGAAAGTGCCATATATTTTATGGATATCGGATATGTATGAAATTATTTTTTTGACTCAACCGAATCTTTCGATTATGCTAATTTTTAATCAATCCGAGTGATCCGCCGTCGATACCGCGAGTCTGATAACGCCCATCGTGATTGGGTTTATTCCTTACGAATAAACGTTCTTATTGATTCTCAAAAAAAAAGCGGCGGTGCCTTTTCGCCTTTTACCCGACGATTTCATTGAACCATACGTGCCGGCAAATGCACGCTTTGTTCTTAATATTTCTTCTTTTTGAATGACTTTTTTAGCTCAGGGTTTTGGTATTTGTTTTTAGAATGGGATTATGTTCTTCAAACGGAAAAGGAGAAACACATGGGCTTAATTCAAGAATTCAAGGAGTTCGCGGTCAAGGGCAACGCCGTGGACATGGCGGTTGGCATCATCATCGGCGGGGCGTTTGGAAAAATCGTCAGCTCTCTGGTCAACGACGTAATTATGCCTCCCATCGGAAAACTCCTGGGAAATGTCGATTTCACCAGTTTATTTATCAACCTCGGAGGCACCGGTTATAAAACACTCGCGGAAGCGCAAAAGGCGGGAGCACCGACACTGAATTACGGCAATTTTGTTCAAACGGTATTCGACTTTATCATCATTGCATTTGCCATTTTCATGATGATCAAGGCAATGAACTCGGTCCGCAGAAAAGAAGAAGCAAAACCGGAGGAGCCGCCGCCGCCGAGTGCGGAAGTACAGTTATTACAGGAAATCAGGGATTCTTTGAGAAGCGGCAAACCATAGCATCTCATTATGATCGCATTCGAGCATGAAAAAATAAAGTGGAAGCTCACACGTTATGGAGAAACAATCTTTTTGAAGACAGCTTGTGGTTGCCGAGCTTTTAATATTCCCGGCAAAACGGATAGGAGTATTCCGGCTGGATCACAATGGGTTTCCCGGAAGCGGTGTCTCTCGGTACGGCGGAGGGTGCCGGCAAAATCCACCCGACGATGTTTTAATTTTCTCATCGGGCATATCGATCCGGAGGAGCAAGCCTCCTTCCTTTCCATTACCTATGCAAACGGAAACGGTGTCGTGGTGGTTTGACTCTTCCTGAACGGAATGCTATGGAATGGTTTTGTTTGAACGCGGCCATTTCGAGTTGTATGTTTGGTGTCCCCAATCAATTGCACCACCCGGTTGCCGGCAGCAGCGAAAATGTCAAGAATAAAAAAAATCCTGGTTGCCAGCGATCTTTCAAAACGGACGGAATATGCTTTGGCTCGAGCCTTTCTGCTTGCCGGTGAACTCAACGCGAACCTGGAGGCGCTGCATGTGGTTCCGGCTTCCGGACTTGAGGATCATTCGGGGCCCCCGTCTTCCGAGGAGTCGGAACCGTTTGTCGGGCAGTTGATGGAACCGGCCCAAAAAGAACTCGGCAGGCAGGTATCGGTTCTGGGAGGGAAAATCCCGGTTCAAGCGAATATTCACGTCGAACCCGGCAAAGATTTTGTATCCATTATACGATATGCCCGAAGGATTCACGCCGATCTGATTATCATCGGAGCTCATGGGAAGGGGTTTATTAAAGAGGCATTTCTGGGAACCACCGCTGAAAGGATTATCCGCAAAGGAGACCGTCCGATTCTGGTGGTGAAACGGCCTCCGGAGGCAACGTATCGTCGCGTTTTGGTGCCGGTGGATTTTTCGGAAGCTTGCCGCGAGGCGTTCCGGCATGCACTTCTTCTCGCTCCAGGCGCCCGTTTTCATATTTTGCATGTCTATGAAATACGGGGAGAAAAACGCGCCGGAATCCCCGGAACGAAAAAAGATATCATGGCAATGTACCACAAAATGGCGGTCGAACATGCTCACGATCAGATCGACCGGTTTCTCCAGGAGTGTCATTCAGACTCCCGCCGCATCGAAAAAAGCGTTGAAAACGGGCAGGCCGCTTCGCAAATCCTGAAGAAGGCTCTCCAATGGAGAGCCGACCTCATTGCAATCGGAACTCACGGCCGCACCGGTTTGCCCCATATTCTGCTGGGCAGTGTGGCGGAACACGTTCTTCGCCGGACCAAATGCGATATCCTTACCGGACGGCCGGAAGTTTTTCGCTTTGAACCGGTCTGATACAAATCTTTTGCAGACTGCTTTGCGGGAAAGAAATCACCGTGGATAACCATGAAAAAAATTATCCGAAAAACATTTTCAAGTACTGCCCCGGATGCGGGTCCGCCGACTTTATTTTTCAAACCGACCATTCCTTTAAATGCCTTGACTGCGGCCTTCATTATTACATCAATTCTTCGGCTTCCGTGGCCGCTTTGATTGAAAACGCCGATGGAAACCTTCTGCTGACCCGAAGATTAAAAGATCCGATGAAAGGCAGTCTGGATTTGCCCGGTGGATTTGTGGATGTTCTTGAAACAGCGGAAGAGGCCTTGAAAAGAGAAATTAAAGAAGAATTGAACCTGGAAATAAAGGAATTTCAATTTTTTGCTTCCTCCCCGAACAGGTACCGGTTCGACGGTATTGTATATTTCACGCTGGATCTGGCTTTCCTGTGCAAGATCGTAAGCTTTGACGATATCAAGCCGGATGATGATGCAGCGGATTACATTTTCCTGCCGCCGGCTCAAATCAACCTTGAAGAGGTCGGATTCGAATCGATAAAAAATATCATCGCATCCTACAGAAAACAAAAATCATGAAAAGGAATTCTCATGCAAGTATTTGATCCAAAAAATTATCAGCGCATTCTTTTTTTCACCGGCGCCGGAATGTCGGCCGAAAGCGGGGTTCCCACCTATCGAGGGAAAGGAGGCATCTGGGACCAGTATGATTGGAATAATTACGCTTGCCAGTCGGCATTTGATCGAGATCCGGAAAAGGTACTGAAATTTCACGAACTCAGACGGAAGGCGGTCCTGGAATGTCAGCCGCATGCCGGACATTTTGCGATTGCCGAATTAGAGAAACAGCATCCGGGGGTAACCGTCGTAACGCAAAATATAGACGGTATGCACCAGCGCGCAGGCAGTGAAAACGTGGTTGAACTGCATGGCAGCCTGTGGCGGATGAGATGCCCCATCCATGGCACTTTTGAGGATATCGGCGAGAAATATACCGATTATGCCTGCAAAAAATGCGGCAACTGGCTCCGACCGGATATCATCTGGTTCGGCGACATGTTGAATCCGGATGTGATCAATTCGGCTTTGACCGCGATTGAGCAATGCGAACTTTTTATCAGCATCGGAACCTCCGGTGTGGTCTGGCCAGCGGCGGGTTTTCCTGAGATTGCCAGAAATAAAGGCGCCCTTTGCATCGAAATAAATCCAGAAGCTTCTGAAATGTCGAAAATGTACGATGATACCATTCGTTCCACCGCGGGCAAAGCGTTACCGCGGCTTTTTCAAAAAAATGAATGACCGCGGAAAAATTCTGCTTATGATATGGATTATTTAAAAACAGGAATCTTCGAAACTATTTTTCCGATTATCTTCCCAATCGACTCTCATTTCATCCAATCGACCCAATGATGTCGGAGAGGCCTTCAGGCTCGGGCCGCCGCTCGCGTGAACCATATTTCAGGTGGAGTGTAACGAATTCAGTCCGGTTTTTCCGCCATTTCGATTGACAAATTTTACAATCGAAACCCGATCGCCGGAGAAACTGAACTTTGGGAATTTATTTTAAGCCGCGATGGACGGATATTTAACAAAAAGTCGTTCGCCCGATCCAAAGGAAGCCGAATTAAAACGTCTGGAGCTTGCCCGGTTATCCAGCCTTCTGGCTGATAAGGAAATGGAATTGGTAGAACTCAAGCTTGCGCTTGCACGTTTTGAGCACCGCTATTTTTCCATCATCGCCGAAAAATACGTTGAACTGGATGCATTAAAAGCGCGTTTATCGGAAATGAGATACCGCGAAAACCCCTATGATCCCGAATTGATCCGGCAGGCATCGGAAGCCGGACGGAATGCGGAAAAAAGCGCGGGGGAATATAAATCTTATGAATCCCGTACGGAAACTTTCAATGAAAAAATAACCGTTTCCCCGGAAGGGAAACAACTGTATCGGAAGATCGCGGCGTTGATCCATCCGGATAAAGCGGACGATAAACGATCCGGCGACTTTCGAACCCGCCTGATGGCCGCCCTGAACGATGCATACGCAAGGGGGGATATACAGAAAATGCAGGATATACTGGCGGAGTGGGAATTAAGCCCTGAAGCGGTAAGTGGTTATGGAGCGGCGAGCGAAATCATTCGATTGACCCGAATCGTCGCCCAGCTGAAACGCAGGATCCGATCCCTCGATGATAAAATTCTACAAATCAAGGCTTCGGACATGTATATCCTCATGAATCGAGTGAATGAAGCCGAGGCCGAAGGAAGAGATCTTTTGAAGAAATTGGCGGAGGCAATCGATTTGCAGATTCAACAGGCGAAGATCGAACTGGCGGAGAGAACGCGACCACACTCAAATGTCTGAAATCGAGAAAATCGGCCAAATCGTAAAAGCCGGGACCGTCGGCTTGCAAAAGCCGATTTCAGGTTTGGCCCGGAGGAGCCTTGCAGACCTGATCAAGCTGGACAGAGATCCGGAACTTCTGCGTCTTGTCGAAATCATCAAACGTTCCAACCGCTGGGAAGAACGCGTGCGGGCATGGCAAAAAGTTCGTAAGATGGGACCTTTAATCAGGGGATGGGAAGCGTCGCTGAAGGATTTGATAAACAATGCCGATGGATGGGCCGGCATCTTTGCGGCAGAATCGTTTTCCGCACATGTCTGTTGTGAAGAAGAGGCAGTGCCGGTGCTTATCGCCACGCTGGAAGCTACCCTCGACCTGCGCAGGTATGATTGGGCCCGAATGGCCTGTGGCGCCATCGGTCAGTATATCCGTCTTTCAGGCAAACTTATCGAAAAAGCGGTTCCTGTTTTAATTCGCGCATTGGACTCGGATGATCATAATGTGCGAGGCTATGCAGCCCGTACACTGGGGAAATGGGGTCCCTTATCAAGGGCGGCGATATATAAACTCTGGAAGTTGTTGAACCGGACGGACGATCCGATGAAAGCCTCCTATTTCGAAGTTCTTCAAAAAATCGACCCGTCCATTAAAAATTCACTGGACGCCCTGACCGCGGCACTGCGGGACCCCGACCCCGACATTCGAATAAAAATTTTGGCGGACGTCGCCTCGAAAGGGAAAGCAGCCGCCAAAGCGTTGCCGCGCCTTCTGATACTCTCCGGAGATGACAGTCCTTCCGTTAGAAGGTTCCTCGCGTTTTCGCTGGGGCAGATTCGGTTCGCCACCAGCGAAGTGATAGCGACACTTCGAACGCTGGCAAATGACATCGAACCGTCTGTCCGACTCGCGGCCTCACACGCTCTCATCCGATTCGGTGTAGATACCGAACATCATTTGAATTTTCTGATCCTCGGTTTGAACAGCAAGGATCGAACCCTGCGTTTAATGAGTGCGGGCGCACTGAGAGAAACAGGGCATTTGAACAGAAGACTTTCGATATCTTCTTTAAAGAAGGCTCTAAAGACAGAAAATGATGAAGAAATTCAAGAAACCATCAAACGTGCAATCAATCATTTAAAAAAAGGATGGCCCAAGTTTCTGAAAATGCTTTCGAATCGGGAGCAATCTCCTTGAAACCGCATCCCGTTTTTTTTAAAAAATGATGTTCGCCGGACGGGATCATTTCCCGATCATCTTAATAATCGCTTCAATATCAGGAATTTCAAGAATTTCATAAACTTTAATGAATTCTATTTTCCCTTCCGAATCAATCAAAATGTTCGCTCGTGCTGAAAATCCTTTTTCTTCGATAAAAACACCGTATTTCTTTGCCGCCTCTCCATGGGGCCAGAAATCCGCCACAATATCCGTTTGTTTCAGGCCCATGTGTTCCGCCCAAGCCTTCTTGCAGTAAACGCTGTCCACACTGATACCCAGAGCCACCGTATTCAGCTTGTCAAAAACAGGCTTTTTGAGTTCGAGTGTTCGCATCTGTATTTCACAGACGGAGGTCCATGCCAGCGGATGAAATGAAAGAAGCACATTTTTGCCTTTCAATGAGGCGAGTGAAACTTCTTTTTCATTCTGGTTCACGAGCGTAAACAGTGGTGCGATATCACCGGCTTTCAATAGAATCTCTTTCATGATTCCCTCCCTTGTTTTTTTGACGGATTCCTAAAAAGCAGCCATTATCGAACGTCTTCACGAATATACCGTGAAAACATAAAGGCGATCGGAAATAACAACGGTTTCATGAGGAAAAGACAATCTGCCGGATGATTTGAGAACCGGAGATTTATTTCAGACCTACAGCCGCCTCTGCAATGTTGAGGGCATGGGAACGGATATTTTGGTATGCGGTAAGAATGTCGGTATAAAGAAGCCCCGCAACAACGTTGCATTCTTCACGATTCAGCCGATCAATGTGAGCGGCTCGGAGCTGTTTCATCATCTTCTGCAGAGATTTGCCTTTCGAGTTGATCTCGGTGAGTATTCTTTCTTTTTCTTCAATAAAACAGAGCGTGCAAAGCTCGATATACTTGAGCAGTTCGTGATGGGCGTTACTAAGCCCCACGGTGGCCTCTTCGCTGAAACTGACCATCTGCTGTTCCTTGCGAATCCCGTATTTTGCCAGCCTCTCGCAGTAATCGCCGATGGATTCATATTCGTCAACGATGCGGAGGTAGCGTCGGGTGCCCTCCGCCACCTCCGCCCCCGGTGAACTCTGAAGAAGCCGCGCAAGAAAACGTGAAATTTCATGTTGAATTTCATCCGTAATGTTTTCGTATTTAAACAACCGGTCATACAGTTCACGATTGGATACCGGCTCGAATATCAGGTTTTCCGTCCACTTGAACATATTTGTAACAATCTGAGACATCTTGATGGTTTCTTTTTTCGCCTGCCCGAGCGCGATCGGCGGAGTTGAAATGAATGTATAATCGATGAATTCAAGATGTTTTTCAATGGGCGCTTTCTCCCCGGGAACCATCCATGTTGCCAACCGGATCAATACTCCGGCGAATGGAACCAGGATGATCGTATTAAAAATATTGAATATGGAATGTCCCGCCGCAATGTGCGCCGCAATGTAAGGCTTCGTGCCGTCATCGGTTATGAGATCCATTCCTCCCGGCACGACAAAATCCACAAACTGCACAAACCAGTGAAACGCGATGATCATGTACGTAACACCGATGAGGTTGAACAGCGAGTGAGCTCTTGCGGCTCGCTTGGCCATCAGATTCGTTCCAATCGAAGCCAGTTCCATCGTGATGGTGGTCCCGATATTTTCCCCGAGCACCAGCGCAGCCGCTGCCGGATAGGTGATCAGTCCCTGATTCGCAAGCGCGATCGTAATCCCGATGGTGGTGGAGCTTGATTGAACGATCGCCGTCAAAAGAAATCCGGCAAAAACACTTCTTAGAATCTGACCGATATTATCCGCGCCGAATTGTGCAAAAAACGGCACGAAGGTCGGACTGTTGCGGAGCGGATAGAATGCCGTTTCCATCAGCTTCAATCCGAAAAACAACATTCCGAATCCCAGAAGGATCTGGCCCCAGGTGTGCATTTTCCGGTTTTTTGAAAACAGATACATGGCAACGCCGATACCAAGGATAGGAAGCGCATAACGGGTGACCTTGATCACAATAATCCACGAAGTGATCGTTGTCCCGATGTTGGCGCCCATAACGATGCCTACCGCCTGGGAAAGCTCCATGAGGCCGGCATTTAAGAAACCGACAAGCATGACGGTAGTCGCCGAACTGGACTGGATGAGCGCCGTGACGGATAGACCGGTAAAAACTCCCAACACGCGGTTATTCGAAACCATATCGAATATGCGCTTGATTCGGCTCCCGGCAAGCTCCTGCAAACCACTCGACATCTGCTTCATTCCGTACATGAAGACGCCGAGTCCACCCAGAAGATTAAAAAGGATATCTGTCCAGTTAATATCTGAAATCGTCGGATTCCTTGTTGTTTTCCGTTAATTGAAATTTATGGGACGCTTTTTGACCGCGCCCGAGGAATCTTGACCCATTTTTCCTGCATTTGCGATCACCCGGCGAACCACCATGAAAACCGGGTTTGATATACACCTTGCCTCATGGCAATTTAGACTGGAGAGGTTTTAACCTTTGATCCGCTTTTTGCTTGATCTCATTGATATGGCACCCATGAAACCCGAAACCGCTTGATGCATGCGGAACCATACCGGCCGGAATCATTCTTCCACAAGAGTTTTTCGATGTCGTAAATAGGCATCCCGAAAGGCTTCATATGGTTCGATGGCGGCTTCCTTGAAATCCTCGTAATCCCCGATGCGAAAGGAGGTAGCGTTTACCGTCTGGTAAGCCCGGATCGCCAAAGCCGCTTCCGTGGGACGGATATAAAAGGTTGGGCGTAAAAATCCATCCCCGACCCATCCCACGGTATCACGCAGGGTGGAAAGCCCCAGAAAAGGCCATACAATGTAGACGCCGTTATCGATTCCATAAGAGCCGAGAGTCTGCCCCAAATCTTCCTCGCTTGGCTCCATTTGGGGGAAACTCGTGCTTGCGGGGTCTGCCAAGCCCAGGACACCGACCGTGCTGTTGATGAAAAATCTTGAAAATTCCGCCCAGGCCCCACCCCACTTTCCCTGCAGAAGTGAATTTGCCACCCGGATGGGGGCGGCAAGATTGTTAAAGAAATTTTTTACACCCACCCGGATATCTTCCGGTATAACAAATCGATACCCCTGTGTCACCGGTTTTAGTACCCAGAAATAAAACTTGTCATTGAAATGAAACATGGCCCGGTTCCATGGTTTCAGCGGATCCGCTACCTGCACGGTCTCTTCTTCCGCCTCTTCTTCCAAAAAATCAAGATCTTCATTGAAAAAATCTTCCTCAATTTCCCCGGAATTTGAAGGGGGCCGAACCGCTTCCGCCAAAATCAATTTCCGGTCCGTTTGGAAATGCCGTTCCGCGGTCTCGGAAAAGGAGCCTGCAACCGATTCGTTTTCGCAGCAAACCGAAAGAACAGCCAAAAGCATTACAATCCGGGAGAAGATTTTCACAGAATTTTTCCTTGTTCTCATGGTCCCTTGGCCAACGCGGTGCCGCTTGTTTTCCACCCGGAAGGTCTCAAGCGGAGTGCAGAACCGTCTTTAAAATCGCACCCGCTTTTTCCCGTTGTTTTACGGTTGATTCTTGTTCCTCAGTCGTTCGATCAACTGAGCGGGGGACTCTTTTGAAAGGGTTTGATTGAACTGGGTGCGGTAGTTTTGTACAAGACTGACCCCTTCGATATTCACATCATAGATCTTCCATCCGTCGTTATTTTTTAACATGCTGTAGTTCATCGGAATTTCAGCGGTTTTCCTGATTACCGTGGTTTTAACCAGGGCCTTGGAATCCGAAACCATTTCCTGACCGACATATACAACTTTTTCGTCTTGGAACTCACCCTGCAACTTGTCAATGTAAATTTCGCCCAGAAAGTCACCGAAAACCTCAGTAAATTCCTTTCTCTCCTTCGGCGTAAAAACCAGCCAGTTCCGAGCCAGAGAGCGTTTGGAAATCTCCAGAAAATCGAAATGGGTTCGGATAACATCCCATATCTTCTCCCGCTGCAACTTCTTCTTTGCTTCGTCCCGGTACAAAGGGTCTCTCAGAATTTCTATCACCTTGTCGATCGGTTGCTTGAGTTCATCCAGCGGCTCCTTTCCGGAGGCCGGGGATGCCGTACCGATCCAAACCATGACCATCGCAACGATAACCGGTTTAAAGAATGTATCCATAAAAAATCCCTGTCGAAGCGCTGTTCGGTTAAACCTTGCCGAAGACATATTTTCTGATCAGATCCTCCAGGTCCAGCGCCGATTCCGTCTCTATAATCTGATCCCCGGGTTTGAGAATCTGATCGGAACCTCCCGGGGAAAGGCTCAAATATTTATCACCGATCAGCCCCGATGTCTTAATGGAGGCAATCACGTCATCGGTCAAGACCACACCCTTTTTTATCTTCAACCGGACGACCGCCACCTGCCGTTGCGGGTCTAAGGTGATCGAATCAACTTTTCCGATCTCAACACCCGCCATTTCCACCTGCGTTCCATCCCTGAGGCCCGCCACCGAATCGAACCGCGCAAAAAGAGGATAATATTTATCCCCAAGCCATTCCATCTTCCCAAGCTGGATGGTGAGGTATCCCACACACGCAATTCCAATAAGCACAAAGATTCCGACCGCCGTTTCAATCCACGATCTTTTCATATCTCCTCACATATTTCAGCATACCCGGAATTCGGACAACTGGTTCTGACTCAATTCAGCATTTGCAATAAGATCCTCTATATGATTTTCCTTTTTCACTTCGGCGAAACCGGCGCTGATTGAAAGACAAAACCCCGGGGCGGGGCCTATTCCCATTGTTTCGTTTTGGGCCAATTCATCGGACAACTTGCCGCAGAACATCCGGGCCTGTTCCAGGTTGGTATGAGAAAGAAAAATCAGTATCTTGTTCAAACCATACCGGGAGCAGGTATCGGTAACACGCATATACTGCTTTACCTTTTCCGCTAAATTTTTAAGCACGATCTGCCCTTTTACATGGCCTATTTTTAGGTTGATTTCGTCCATGTTCCGCACGGTCAGAAGAATCAGGGAAAAAGCGATTCGGAACCGCCTCAGCCGATCCATTTCTTCCTTAAACCTTTCTTCTCCCATTGGCCTGGGAACCATGCCGGTCAGACCGTCGCGCCTGGTTTCAAGCCCTTGAATAAACTCCCTTATCACCGGATCCGTAGTCTGCTGAATCTCTTTCGGCGTTCCTTGAAAAATGATGCGGCCTTCATCCAGCATGGCAATTCGTTGAGAAATATAAAAGATATCCGGTAATTCATGGCTCACCGCTATGCCTGTGAATCCGAATCGCTTCTGGTAGTCGGAAATCATGCTGTGCACAGCATTCTTTCGGATCGGATCAAGTCCTGTGGTTGGCTCGTCGAATAAAACAATTTCCGGATCCGTGACCAGGGCTCTGGCCAGAGCCACTCTTTTTTTCATTCCCCCGGAAAGCTGTGAAGGATACTTGTCGTCGATGTCCTGCAGATCCAGATCGCTCATCTTGTTATGAACGCGTTCTCGAATTTCCGCGTCTTTCAATTCTGTTTTTTCCTTCAGCGGAAGGGCGATATTTTCAAAAACGGTCATTGAGTCGAAAAGAGCGGTGCCCTGAAACATATAACTGATCTTTTTTTTAAATGCGCGTTTTTCGGCCTTTTTTATTTCGGAAAGAGGTCGGCCTTCAAACAGGATTTCTCCGGAATCAGGCAGAATCAGTCCAATGATATGCTTAAGCAGCACGCTTTTTCCCCCACCGCTCTTTCCGATAATGGTGGTGATCTCTCCCCGGTAAATAAGGAGATCAACGCCGTTTAGAACCTGGTTCGCGCCGAAACGCTTATAAACCTTTTTAAATTCAATCAGCGGTGCATTCATGGACTGTTACAGCAAAAACGTTGTCAAAATATAATCGGTTATAAGAATCAGAACACAGGAAATAACCACCGCCGAGGTAGTGGCGAGGCTCACACCTCTGGCACCGAAGCCTTCGGCCCGGGTATGGGTGTAGTATCCCTGGAAACAGCATATGGTTGCAACCACGGCGGCAAAAACGATCGATTTGAGAAAACCGCCCGTAACATCTTTCATTAAAACGCTCGATTCAACCCGTGAAAAAAAAATTCCCGGATTAATCCCGAGCAGAAGCGAACCCGACAAATAACCCCCAACGATACCCACGACGTCAAAAATGGCGGTAAGAAGCGGAAAACTGATCAAAGCGGCCAGAAGACGGGGACTGAACAGGAAACGAATGGGATTGATATCCATTGTTTCCAATGCATCGATTTGTTCGGAAATCCGCATGATACCGATTTCAGCAGCCATGGCCGATCCGGCTCTCGCGGTAATCATGATGGCGGTAAGCACCGGCCCCAGCTCACGGATCAGCGAAAGTGCAACGGCGGAACCGAGCAGTCCCTCGGATCCAAACTTTACCAGGGTGTAATATCCCTGAAGCCCCAGAACCATCCCGGTAAACGCCCCCGTCAGGCAGATCACAAAAACGGATTTCATGCCGATGAAATAAACCTGATTGACGGTTTTAAATATCTGAAAGGGAATTGAAAAAATGAAAACAATCCCCCGGAACATGAATAAGGCAATCCGTCCTATTTCCTGGATCTGGAAAATTGTCCATCTGCCGACCGCAGATAAAAAATGGGTTGATCTGACGAATGGAACCATTACGGGAATCCTGTTTCAAATTGCTCGAATGCCGCTTAAATACAGTGAGTTGCGAACCCGTTTCTTTTTTAAAAGACAATTACTTATAGTGGGATAAAACTCGCATGTCAAGCATTAAGGGTCGGCCGGTTTTGAATCTGAATTCACCAGGAACGGCTGGAATATTCTTGACCTGAAAACTGTGAAGTGTTGATAAACCATTTAAAATACGGTAAGTGGAATTTATCCGACAAAGGATCGTCATGGATCGGAATAAAAAAACTCCCGAAAGTGTTAGAAAAAAACTTTACTAAGAATCCGGCTTTTCTTTTTTATTGTTATTTTTACAATTTCGGAATATTCAAATCGAAAAACCGGCTGATAGAAACTCCCCCCTGCAAGCAGCAGGGAATTTTCGGCCTCAAGGACTCTTGATCGATGTCAGGTTTACTCATTAACCACGGGAGAATTCACTCTCTGTGCGGTTCATGATGATGGAAGGAGGCAAAATGAAATTTGAAGAAGTTAAACTGGAAGAACTGCATACCGAGGAATTTATAAACCGGAAGACGGAGGAAATTTCTTCCATGGTCGGGGACGGTTTGGCGGTCAACGCATTATCCGGCGGGGTGGATTCTTCGGTTGTCACGATGCTTGCCCACAGAGCATTGGGCGACCGGCTGAAAAGCTACTTTATTGACAGCGGATTAATGAGAGCCGGGGAACCGGAACATATCGTCGGTTTATTCAAAAAACTGGGTGTTCGTGTAGAGAACATCGATGCGAAAAAACAGTTTTTTGGCGCGCTCAAGGGTAAAACCGATCCCGAAGAAAAGCGGGAAGCCATTACACAGACCTTTTACCCGATTGTTTTTGCCCGTTTGGCAAAAAAAAGCGGTGCAACCTATGTCTTTCAGGGTACCAATTATACGGATATCGAAGAAACGGTGGCCGGGATTAAAAGACAGCATAATATTATTGAACAGCTGGGAATTGATCCCCAAGAAGCATACGGATATAAGATCATCGAACCATTAATACAGCTCAGAAAACCCGCAATCCGGGTAATCGCGGAAGCACTTGGTTTGCCGGCTGAAATTTATAATCGACCGCCGTTTCCCGGACCCGCCTTGGCGGCCCGAGTGATCGGAGAAGTCACGCCGGAAAGGGTGAAAACCGTAAGAAAAGCGACTCAAATCGTTGAAGCACTCTTGTGCGATACCAACGCGTTTCAATACCTTGCAATTCTGCATCAGGATCGAGTGACCGGCATCCGGAACGGCAAAAGGGATTACGGTATGCAAATAGAAGTCCGATGCTGGGATAGTGAAGATGCGAAAACGGGACGTCCCACGGCGCTTCCCCATGATATTTTAATCCGGCTGGCGGAAAGAATCACATCGGAAGTTCCCGGAGTGGTCAGCGTTACCTATAATATTACCCCGAAACCGCCTTCTACCATAGAAGCGGTCTGATTTGAAAACAATCTTATGTGAAAACGAAAAATCGATGGATGATTTCAACCGGATTCCAGTTGAAAAATTCGGTTTTCGGATCAATTCATATCCGCAGACAGCGCAGACGAATCACATTTACTAACGATCCCGGCGAAATACTTCTCCTCAGGGCATGGGATTTATGGAAGAAACAGGCAGAACCCTTGTGATATTGGGAAGCCTTTTACTGCTCGGCCTTGCGACGGATGCGATCGGTCATCGCAGCCGACTGCCTCGCGTAACATTATTATTAATATTCGGTTTTATTGTCGGTCCCGGAGTCTTGGATTTCATATCTCCGACAGACAGCCAATGGTTTTCCGTTGTCGGAGACATGGCGCTGGTTATGATCGGATTTCTTCTCGGCGAGAAACTAACCGTCTCTTCGCTTCGGAAGATCGGCAAGTTCGTGATCTGGATATCCATAGCAGAGGTAATCATAACGGCAATCGCGGTGATGGCGGGGCTTCTTCTGATCGGTGTGCGGATCGACATCGCCTTTCTACTTGCCGGAATCGCAACCGCTACCGCCCCGGCTGCAACCGCTGCCGTGGTTCATGAAATGAGAGCGAACGGCAGATTCACTCGGACTCTGCTGGGAATCGTCGCCGTTGATGATGCATGGGGGCTGATCGTTTTCAGCATCATGTTTACCGCATCCGAAATCGTCGGTGGGCAAGGCAATGCGATTGCCCTGCTGCTCACCAGCACCTGGGAAATCGGAGGTGCTCTTTCCGTCGGTCTTTTTTTGGGTATACCAATGGCCTATTTAACCGGCCGGCTTAAACCCGGAGAGCCGACCCTTGTCGAGGCCCTGGGAGGAGTTTTCCTTTGCGGCGGGATCGCCATCTGGCTGAAAGTTTCTTATTTATTGGCTTCAATGGCACTCGGATGTGTGGTCGCAAACATGGCACGCCATCATACCCGCCCTTTCCATGCCATTGAAAACATCGAATGGCCGTTTATGATCCTGTTTTTTGTTTTAGCAGGGGCTTCGTTCCATCTGCAGGCACTTTACCACATTGGACTCGTCGGAACCGTCTACATCATCTGCCGAACCATCGGTCGCTTCCTGGGCGCATGGGCGGGGGGAGTGATCAGCCATTCGGACCCGCTGATGCGACGTTGGATGGGTATGGCATTGATACCGCAGGCAGGAGTCGCACTGGGTATGGCCCTTGTTGTAACCCATCGTCGACCGGATCTTGGTGAAACCATCCTGCCGATCGTCATTGCGGCGACCGTGATATTTGAATTGATCGGACCGGTTTTAACCCGGTGGGCAATCGTTCGCGCTGAAGAAGATCGGTCCGGTTTGTCTGATGAATATAACAAATGATGTTTTCAGATTCTCCGCTTCGTGCAAAAAATCCAGGAACCGAAAAAACTCCATGTCCCCTTCCCCAATATACATCGTATCCGGCGGCGCGGGAGCCAGCGGGGAGCAACTCGTTCACACGGTCCTGGCCCAGTTTCCTGAAAGCCCGGTTCCGGTAAAAACCGTGGCCCACATACGGCAGATCGAACAGATCGAAGAGGTTGTAGAGAAGGCTTCCGTAACCGGCGGCACCATCGTTCACACCCTGGTTGATGCCCGGTTGCGAAAGGCGCTGATCCGTTTATCGAAAAAGCGAAACGTTGCAGCCATTGACCTGATGGGGCCCCTGATATCCAGATTCTCCGATCTCCTGGGAAAGGAGCCTCTTGGGCACCCCGGCCTGTACAGACAACTGCACAAGGCTTACTTCGATCGGGTAGCTGCCATTGAATTCACGGTGGCCCACGACGACGGCAAGAATCCCGAAGACTTGCCCCAGGCGGAAATCGTGCTGATCGGCATATCGCGCACCGGTAAAACCCCTTTGAGCATGTACCTCTCCATGCTGGGATGGAAGACAGCCAACGTTCCCCTGGTTATGGGGCTTTCTCCTCCGTCGGAGCTTTTTCAACTTGACCCCCGCCGGGTGATCGGCCTGGTAGTGGAGCCCGGGCAGATTCTTGCCCATCGTCTGCATCGACAACGTCGTTTGGATCGTTTGGGTAAAATCGAATCATCATTCTATGTAAATCCCAAGGCCGTTTATGAAGAGGCGGAAGCAGCGCGTCAGATATTTAAACAGGGCGGATTCACCGTCATTGATGCCACCGATAAGCCCATCGAAACCAGCGCCGATCAAATCGTTGAACTCATGACCCAACGGAAATTAAACCGTATTTAGACATATTTTAGCTAAAAAACAAGGGGTTAGACAGATTGTCCAACCCCTTATATTTTTTCCTGCTACCGTATTGATACCCTGTTAAAAATTGCTACCTCATGCCGCCGCAAACAAAGCCTCGTATTTATCGCATAGCCTTTTTACCTTTTTGTTGACAGCGTCCCTGTTTCTCTTGAACATCCGGGCAACTTCGGCTTGAGGGAATCCAAAAACATGGGATAACAGAAAAAACTTTTGATCCTCGGTGAACCGATCCGCTTTCATTGCCTTGATCCCCTCTTTCCGCGAATCCATTTTCTCAACTATTTTTTCAAGCTGTTCAACCGCTTGCTGATACATACACAGGATTGTATTTTTTTTCACACCAAACCGATCAGCCAGGACCTTGCAGGGGGTTTTATTGAAAAATCTTTCCACAAAAACGATGGTTTTTCTCAAACGCAAATCACCAGAGCTCCACGGGATGACATCCATCGTGGTAAAATTATCGATTTGTTCCTGGGAGATCTCGGAAAACCGCACCTCGTTTTTTTTTGGATATGTTACAATCCGGTTATAAGCTTTCTTTTCCATGACTCGATTGTCTTTCCAGAGTAATGCATTGACTTTTTTGCAGGATTTTTTGCACCTGTCTCGTTTTTCGCATTTTTCGCATATGGTTTTTTTATTCACGATTCACCTCATTTTGATGTTTCGTAAACGTCTCCGCCCTCGACACTGTTCATATTTTCAAGCTGCCGGATCTCGTTGACAGATAAGAATCCGGCATCCCTTGCAATCTTATATGCCTCAAACCTTTCTTGGGTGTTTGCCTTCAAAAAATTAGCCGTTAAATGCTCGACAAAATACCTCTGTTTTTCGGATTCAGTCAGCAGGCTCTTATGAATCGCCTGTTCAATCCGTTCCATCCAAGGGGTCAGAGTGTGAGTCAAAAAGGATCGGTTCTGCTCGGTTACGTTTGAGTAAGTGCTTCGCTCGTAATCCATGATGAGATTCAGAGGCACCCGGAAACATCGGGCAATCTCAACGACAGAAAATTTTTGGCTCTCGATCATTTGAGAGTCTTCCGGGGAGATTCCGACAGACTGCCATTTTAAATCACTATCCAAAATCGCAACCCGGTGATGATTCCCTTTCCCCTGATGGCCCTTTTGCCATACCTCCCTCAGATTTGAAATCGCCTCCGGTTTCAGTGCGTTCGGAGTGCTCAGAATGCCACCCGGAGAGGCATCGTTTTTGAAAAAATTGGCCGAATAATCGGAAATGGCTTTTGCATGTCCGAAAGAATCTCTTAGCAGGGCAAGAGGTGAATATCCGATGATCCCATCAGAGGACAGCCCCCGGATATGAAGGATGTCCTCCATCCTGTATTTCTCCTCTTTACCATCAGACTGATAAATATAGAGGAGCTCTCGACCATCGGCCTCAACCGTCACCCGGTCCGGATGCAAGGGCCACAATGCCACCACCGCGCCGGCATCTCTCTCAATCAGGCAATAGCTATTACCTCTTAGGCATAGATGCCCCATGAGGAGCTCACGGAGTTCAAGACTCGTCATGATCGGGTTCGGGAGGTCATGCAATATCGGATATAAAGAAAACCCCGTTGCCCGTTGCTTGTCACC
>JAHDSC010000099.1 GCA_018432925.1 Desulfobacterales bacterium
GAAGTTTTCTTGAGTTCGATCAGCGTTTTTAGGTCCAGCACTCGAAGGCTGTGGTCTCTGAAATCAATTTCCACGGTGTGCGCCAGAAGTTCCTCATAGGATCTTCCCCCCTCAATAACAGCCGATATGTCTAGCGGGCCGATTCGGGTCGTGAGAAGCACGTGACCCTTCCCCGATAGGTCGCGCTCCGTGGGTTCAATCAACCTGTCGTCCAAGCGACGATGAACAGCGTCAACCGATTTTAGAAAGGAAAGTAGTCTGGCGATGTTCTCGGGAGACCGGCTGTGAACAACGTCCACATCCATTGTTGTGACAGGGGCGCCCTGGATTACAGCCGCAAGGCCTCCGACCAGAATAAAATCGACCCCTGCCTCTAACAGTCCATCCAGAATTTCACTTAGGCTTGCGCTCGTTGGCTTTCTGCCGCCTGTAGGCATCTCTCAACTCCAGAATGGTACGGAAAGCGTTGTCGTTGGCCCGCAATCGCTCCTCGGGTGACATCCTTAAGAACATGGCGACTAATCCCCTGTCCACATCGGATTGTTTATCGATTTTTGTTTCCTCAGACATGCTATGCCTTCTTTTGAACTATGAATCCCACTAGCCGAACGTACGCTTCACAGGCGTGCAGGGCGAACGCCCTGCACGCGCATTGTAGAAGCGGATGTTATGCTACTTTTTATACAGATCAATTATTTTACCCTGCTTGTGCTGTTTGTTTTTAACGCTTTTAACTTTGTTCAGCAAATGGGGTGAGACATTCCATTTTTGGCCAGACTCCGTGATAATTGTAACAGTTTTTTTATTGTACTTCACCAATGTGCCAAATTGTTTCTCTCGACCTGGAGGCTCAAAACAAACTTGATCTCCAGGACGAAATTGCATCATTTCTTTGTGAGTATGCACCGAATCCAAAAATTTAAGCCTTTCGATAATTCTTTGATTCAATTCGATAAGCTCGTCATAACTCATAGAATCGATATCGATTTTCATAAATCACTTCCTGATATATCGTCGCGAAAGATATCCTGTTGTTCATTGCCTCTGGACAGGACATTGTACAAAGCACCAGCATATTCTATTCGCCATGCGCGCGCCATAATCGAGACCAATAGCAGCAAAAGATAGAAATTTTAATATTGTACACTATTCAAGATGAGTCTTGGCCCATACCGGTAAACTGGAAGGGGTGAATCAAAATAAAGGTCATAAAGCGTAAATCATACGGGTTCCACGATCTACGCTACTTTACGTTGAAAATTTACCAGGCTTTCTCCCACTAATCGGGAGAAGAACCTCATTTTTTTTATTCCTGTTATACAGTTGACAACCTGCATCACCAGCGGTCCACTCTAACTTGCTGCATCAGCGCCGTAGCGCTTCTCGCCTTCAAGCAAATGAAATTATACGACATTATTGATCTTTTTTCATTTTATCCAATTTTTCCAAAGCCTCAATGACCCATGGTGGCAGCTCAGACAAATTGACTGTAGATGGCTCCTCGGATAATCGGCGCAAAATTTCAAAAAAAAATACGCGTTTGGGATGGCGAGCTCCTGGAGCAGTTTTTAACCGTTGAGTTCGAACTTGCCCGTTATCCTGCATGAACTGAATAACAATTTCATTTTCTGGATCATAACTTGCCAATATATGGGCTGTTTTCTTGTCAGGTTTTCCGTTTTGAAAATCATGCTGAAAAGCCAGGAGTCTTGCTCCAGCAGGGTTATTCGGGTCAGCTTCTATTCCGACAGCAACCCTTCCTACTTTTTCATAACAGTCATACGCAAAATAGGAGATTGAATCCCATTGATTTAAGGCATTTTGAACATACCTTGGCAATTCATTCATTTTATACAAGCTCCATTTGGTTGGAGATAGATAAAGCTTCTGTATCACAGTACTCAAGATGTTATTCGTTTTTTTTATTTGTCGGGTTGAACTAGACTGTCAAAAAACCCTTTTAATAAGATAGGTTTTCAATTTTTATGCTTTTTGATTTAACGGCATCAATGAAAGCTTTCGTATTCTCTACAGTAAAACCTATTCTTATTTTTTGATTTGCTGGCCGAAAAAAGAATATGCAATCTCTCTTTGGACGGCTCCAATCTAAAGGAAACCAGGTTTTAAAATTCCCAGTTCCCCAATATCGCCATTTACCACTCCTTAAGGTTGGTTGTTTTTTCTCTATTATGAGTATGTCCGAGAATTTAACGAACTTTGCTTTCGCTGAAGGAAAATAATAATTCTTTATGCGTATACCGTTGTCATCTACATCAACAAGTTTATCTGAATAGATTAATCCGTTTTCCATTTTTATTTCCTCGTAAAGGAGATCATACGGGTGGAGCTGAACCCATCAATTGATTGTATGCATCTTGACTTCGAAAAAAGAGTGGAACAAATTCCCGAACCGTATTTGATTTGATTGGCGACACCTTCCGGCTTTATCCAAGGATACGGATATTATGGCAGTGGATGATCGCGTTCCGTTTCTTTCCCGAGTGACACCTTAACTGGACGCCTGCTCCGGCGGACGAGCCGATTTCTTTGACTGCGCAGGAATAAGGGACACGAAATATATTCTGAAGCTGGCACGCTGATTGTCAAAGAACCTTTTGGCAGATCGTTTAATACCGAGACGCGTTATTCAAAACGCGCTGACGCTCATAATCGAAGATGCAAGCCGGAACCAGCGAATCACTTGTCAGGAAATCCGATTGAAAGACGGAAGATATCTTCATTTACATTTCCGATCGAAAGGAATAGTTTTTTCTTGACAGCCGAAGGCCATATAGAAATGTTAGGCCTTCCTGTGACAGGCCTTTCTGTTGATTGCACGGATAACGAGACCGTAAAAAATGAATTTAGGCGCAATCACATCTCGGCGAGCCATCAGCTGTTGCGCGGCACAGCCGTTGGCAATCCCCGGATGCCCCGACTCATCACCGCGGCATCAGCGCGAACACACCCCAGCCCAGGTATTCACGCGTGTAAGCGGCGTGGCGCGCGGGTTCCGAGGTCAGTTGGGCTCGAACCTCTTCCGCCAGCTCGTCGTCGGGATTGGCTTCAAGCCATCGGCGCATGGTGAACCATTTGGCCGCCTCGTATCTGTCCCAGCCGTCTTGGTCAGCCAGAACCATTTCAACGACGTCGTAGCCAAGGTGGCCGAAAGACGCGAGAAGTTCCGGAAGCATGAGAAAGTCGGAGATTGCGTGGGCAAGACACCCCTTGGCAACATCTTCCGTCGTCGGTAACTGCCGCCAGTAGGGCTCGCCGATGAGGATGATCCCTCCGGTTCGCAGGCTCCGCGCCAGAAGCTCGATAGTGCCGACGACTCCACCGGCGATCCAAGTGGCACCGACACAGGCTGCCACACCGACCTTCTCGTCAGAGACATAGCCGGCAGCATCGCCATGGATGAACTTGACTTGATGGGCGACGCCGAGTTCTTCAGCACGGAGTTTCGCTTGCTCGGTGAACAACCGGCTCATGTCGATGCCGATGCCGATGACGCCGTAATCGCGTGCCCAGGTGCACAGCATCTCCCCCGAACCGCTGCCGAGGTCAAGCACTCGAGACCCCGATTCCAGACGCAGTGCCGCGCCGAGAGTGGCGAGCTTTTCGGGTGTGATCGGGTTGTGGATGCGGTGAGCACTTTCAGTGATGTTGAATATCCGCGGAATGTCCATTCTGAAAAATCTCCTTTCAGGTGTGAACAGATTCGGTCAGGGCCTAACGACGACATCAGCCGGAGCGTAGCGATCGCCTGTATGGATTGGTTAAGCAATTATTTTTCTGATCTCTACTCCGAATTCATTCTCAAGAAATGATACCGTTTCAGGCTGCCCATCAAGCGACGCCCGTACATGCGTAGTTGTATACAGTTTGGGTGAAGATCTTTACTTTGCCGGAAACACACCCCAAAAGAATGAGGCCAACGCCTATAATCATCAGCATTTTTTCATTATGGAATTCCTTTCGTCGTATTCATTTATCCACTTGGGATTCTCGACCTGAAATGAAGCGGGTGAAAACAGCTTTTCCGGAAGAACCTTATTAAAAATCATCGGGTTCCGTAAGCGATTTGTGAAGTGAAGCGATTACGCTCTTCATCCCGCCGTCAAGCCCGTAAAGCGCCTTCGTGAACACGCCGGAAGACGGATTTCTGAGGTTGTGCTGATAAATGAAATTCGCACAACTGACCGGCTCTTTCACCTCGTAATGTCTGTTGGAACCGGAGCACACATAGGTGAAATCCGAGAAGGTATATTTGTATTTGCCATCCTTGACCTGTATTTTCCCGACAGAATAAACCGTGTAGTTGTATTGATGGATGAAAGCTCGCGTGCTGTACTTGTAAAAAATATTGACGATTATTAACCCGTTATCCCTTTCTTCGAGCTGGATCGGATTAAAAAAGGCGGTCTTCTTATAGTTTTGCGCAACCCACAGCTTTGTCCGGTTGAACAAATCATTTTGCTTAAGCGTATCATCGACTTCCACGACTTCTTCGTAATGAATCGTATAGCCGTCCTTGACCGGCACGGGAAGACTTTCTTCCGTATTCGCTGGCAGAGCAGCGCATGCGCATAAAATGGAAAGGATCAACAACCCCGAGAAAAACCCCCTCCCCCGATGACTTATGCAACGTGTTTCCGTCATAGTTTCATGTCTCCTGTTTTTCTATTTTTTAGCAACCTTCCCCCACTTCCTGGCTTCGACCACAAATGTCTCCTGGCAATTCCGACCCAGCTGATAGGGTTTTATCAGGGTGTTGAAAAACTGCGCCTGAGGCCGCCATTCAGCGTTGCGGGGCTCTCTCCAATGCTCACATATGCTTGAATATGCTGCGCTTGTCGTATCGCCGGGCCTTGCCGGACGGCCTGATCCTTGTTTTTCAACACCCTGTTAGAGCGGGGAGTGTAATACTTCAATGATTTTTTGAATTACGTATCCTGTCCTTTCAATCCCCCTGATGCAATTCATCAGTGACCTTCCGGACATCGAAGGCTTGAACGATTCTTGTTAAGTCGGTTATCAATACAAAACGTTCGCACATGGCTTATGTTGTTATGTATCCTGTCCCTCTAATCGTCCTTTCGTCTAACCAGCTTGATGAAAAACCATTTTTATAAGATAATTTTTATGCTAGCAAAGTAAAACGACAAGAATTCGGTGATTTTCAAGGAAAACGAACATTCAATAAAATGGCGGAAACAGGTGGAAAGAACCAATCAAGCCCTTACAGCCGGATTTCCAGTCTGATCCCCATTATGCCGCCACCATTGCATAACTTTTCCCAAAGTTGACGATTTTTTCAATATTGTGAACCAGACAGCACAGCAGCCATTGGAGATTTACCTTGATCCGGCCACGCAGAGTGAACCTGTCCATCCGCTTGCATGCGCGAATGTTGCCGAAAACCGGCTCCACAATCCCCAGTCGCTTGCTGTATGTGAGGAAAATCAGGGACGTCCTTAAATAACTAACTATATTATTTGGTTAAGCTGTATTGGTGGCGTTTTGCATACGCTTCGCCTCTTCCGGCGGCCTAGCCGGCGCCCGAAACGGTCATTCCAAGCTTCCTCGCGAGTTCGGTCAACGATATGCCCAGCCCGCTGGAACACCAGTAACAAAAAAGACCCCGGGCGTTTGCGCGGATTTTCCGGCGGCCTTTTTGAAATATTTCATCCGGATCGATTTCATAAATGACAGAAACTTTTTCAGCGACGCGATCAAAATCGTATCCCAGCCTTTTGAGTCGGCAGCTGCGCTCAAACCGCTCTTTTGCGCAGGACAATTCGGCAATCGGAACAGGCATCAGGCATATAGAGAAAAAGTGCGGCGATATTCCGAGGAGGAAAAGCGATTATGGGAGGATCTGAAACATGGAATGATTTTAGGAACTACTGAATTTGTAAAAAAACTAAGGGATAATTTTCTGCCCTGCTCAGTTCAAAAAGAGATTCCCCAGCAGCTAAAAATACAAATAGATAGATCCTTCAAACCTCATCCGTAAAGCAGCCGAGTTACTTGATATGGATATGTTGCTTTTTCAACAATCCAGAAGGATCCCAAAATCGGTAAAAGCCAATAGGGACCTGCTTGTATATTGCATATGGAAAACCGGAATACTGACAAACGAGAAAATTGGTGAGCTTTTCGGCGTGAGTTATTCTTCGATCATCCATATCGTTAAATCGGTGAAATCCGAATTGGAAATGAATAAAGGGTTCCTGGATAAATTCATGAAAATATATTCACTATTCAAGATGTGACCCCATTTTTTGCCTCTTATAAGATTTTACAGCCTCTCATAAATGCTGGCTGGCATAAGCTTTAGTATCCATGCTATTAATCTCCATCGATGTGTGATATACGCATGTGCCTTTTTTCGTTTTATCGCATTGTAAATTTGCATGGCTGCTTTGTCTGCTGGTGCCGACCAAAAGATGCCATCTCCTTTAGCCATTGCGGTATTAACAAACCCTGGTTTTATATCGGTGATTGTGATTGGTAATCTGGTTTTTCTTACCTTCTGTCGAAGCCCTTCTATATAATTGGATTCAAAAGCCTTGGACGCATTATAGGCTGGCGATTCACTGCCGCCACGTAACGCGGCTACCGACGAAATACCCACAAGATGACCGGAACCCTTTGCAGTGAAATGATGCATGGCAACATTCACAAGAGCGGCAAAGCCGGTAACATTTGTCTTGATAGTGTCTTTTTCCAGACACCAATTGAGACTGTCGTTGACGTCTCCGGCCCCAGCGCTGATCACAATAAGATCTATACCGCCCATTTCTTGTATAAACTTAGCGAAAACCTCCATTGCTAATTCGTCATTCATAACATCGATTTCTTGAACAAAGATATTATCTTCTGCATCATTCCTCAGTTCATTCAATAGTTGAACGCGCCTTGCCATGACACCAACAACATATTGATTCCTTAATAAGATTTTTGCCAACTCGCGCCCTATCCCGGAACTGGCACCGACCACAATCGCTTTTTTCATAATTTTTTTCTTATAACGCCATGCTTCACCCGCCGGGCGGAAAGCTACCACGGCATACGAAAAATTTACAAAACACGCTCATCACGAGCATTCGAAAGAAACGCCGAGGTAGCCCGGTCGGCTGTGCAAGCAATTTTTGGGCAATCTTATTTCTGAGATTAATCAAATAAGCCTTGCTCCACCGTCAACAACTGATACCGTGCCAGTAATATACGGATTTGCCAGCAGCCCGATGTATGCCTTGGCTACGTCGTCCAGTGAGGCAATTTTCCCCGCAGGAAAACGGGTCGCATATTCAAGAATCTCCTGAGGCTTGGGTTCTACAAATCCTGGACTGACAACGTTTACCCTTAAAGGAGCAAGCTCTACAGCCAGAATACGGCATAACGTTTCAGTAGCGCTGTTAATAAGAGCCATGGTAGATGCCCCTTTGTATATCTTCTCCCCGGCAATGCCACTCGTTAAAGTAATGCTGCCAGCCTCTCGAATATGGTGTTGCGCCATTTGAATGAGATGATATGGCCCCCAAAACTTCGTTTCAAAGGCTATCTTTGCTTTTTCGATGTCGATAGTCTGAAAAGGGGCCGATTTGATCTCCGGCCTGACGGTAACGACCAAGTGGTCAATCACACCGATTACTTCAAACAATCGGCTCTGTTCCTCTTTTGAGGTAATATCCAAAACATGCATCTCAATGGAACTTTCAGGCAGGTTGTTCAATGCTGGCAAGCGTTTCGATGCATTACGTGAGGCAATGATGACATAAGCGCCGTTCTGCACGGCATTTTTTGCCACAGCAAGCCCAATTCCGGAAGTCCCGCCAACAATAAGTATTTTTTTATCTCTCAACGCTTCATTCATTACTTTTTATTTCTTCGAAACCCAACGAGCCTGTCGAAAAACCCTTTTTATAAGATAATTTTTATGACAGCAAAGTGAAACGACAAGAATTCGGTGATTTTCAAGGAAAACGAACATTCAATATAATGGCGGAAACAGGTGGAAAGAACCTCAAGCCCTTACAGCCGGATTTCCAGTCTGATCCCTCTATTATGCCGCCGCCATTGCATAACTTTTCCCAAAGTTGACGATCTTTTCAATATTGTGAACCAGACAGTACAGCAGCCATTGGATATTTACCTTGATCCGGCCACGCAGAGTGAACCTGTCCATCCGCTTGCATGCGCGGATGTTGCCGAAAACCGGCTCCACAATCCCCAGTCGCTTGCTGTATGTACGGCGTCCCTCCGGTGTGTCTATCTTCTTTTTCATCTCATCGGTAATACTGTCGGGACGATTCCCATAAAACACATGCACCTGCCTGGATACCGTGTCAGGATTGCGCAGACACTTCGAACGCAATCCGCAATCCCGGCATGCGGTTTTCGGGGCCTGATAAGCAATCGCCTTATGCCCATCGGTAGTAACGAAATTGCGGTTCCTCACATATAGACCATGACCCGCGGGGCAGATCAGCTTCCCGGTTTTATCATCAAAGGTAAAGTCTTCCACACTGAAAAACCGCTTCTTCGATTTGTATCTTTGTTTGTGCTTGTCTACCGGACGCCGATACCGGCCGGCATCGACAAACCGAACATCTCGCTTCCTGAATTGCGGGTCAGGAACGTAGGCATCAACTTCAAGGCCTTTACAGTCCTCAAGGTTCTTAACGCTGTAATACCCGGTATCTGCACTGACTGTTCTGCCCTTTAAAGGTTCTTTCCACCCGGCTGACTCCAGTTTTTTTCCGGCCCCCTCCAGCATCTCTCTCATAACTGTGCTGTCTTCGCCTTTTCCAAATGCCTCGGCATGCATTACCACCTGATGCTTCTCATCAACTATGGCATTTGCATTATACCCTTGCACAACCCCGTGGGAAGTCGCCATCTTGGCCGACTCATTATCCGTGACGTTGCTCTGTATCTCCTTGCCGCCGGCTCCGATCTTCGGTTCATTCTCTGCAAGAAACTTCTCAATGCGTTCGGCTTTCTGCTTCAGTCTCCTGATCCGCTTTTCCCTGCGCTTAGGCTCGGTTTCGCTCTTGCCTTTCTCCCGCTTATCCGCATCACGGTGCTCATGTAGTGCCTGCTTTACTTTCCTCTCTATTGCTTCCTGCTTTTTCTTCAAATCCGCAAACGTCCCGCTCCACTCCTTTGCCGCATTGGATGTAAGCTTCATCCCGTCCAAACTGAAATGGGTGCCTCCAAGCAGATCCTCTTCTTCACATATCAGCAGCACCTTGGTGAATATCGGCTCGATTTCTTTGTCCAATGAAGAAACAAATGCGGCAAGCGTACTGTGATCCGGCCTTTGTCCACAGGCCAGCGCAATGAAGATAATGTTCTCACAGCATGCCTTTTCCAGGGACCTCGATGAAAGCAGTCCCCGTGAATATCCGAAAAACACAATCTTAAGCAAAACCTTGGGCGAAACCGCCGTTCGCCCTGTCTCGTCGTTGCTATACCGATCATCAAAGATGCTCAAGTCAAGACGTTCTTCTACTACATGATGTATCGCATACTCTAACGTGCCGGGTATTAACTGATCTTCCAGCGATACCGGCACCATCATGAACTGATCGTAGTCGTAAGGCTTATATCGGGCCATCGGGGTTCTCCATCGGATACGTCGTTATGCTGTTAAACCCCCATGTATCATAAATCCGCATGAATTGCTTTATTAAAAATTCAACCATATACTTTTTCGACATGCTCAACGACCAAATGCAAATCATTGTTCACAATTATGCTACTCTTACCAAAAAACAATTTAAAGACTCGGTTACGATTTTACAGTGCCCAACATAATATTATCCGGCAGATTTGCCGGCAAGATTAGGACATTGTGATAGAAAATACAACACAAAAAGATCAAAGAAATCCTGTTAAATCAAGCCCATGTTGCGTGTTATTGCCCGTGTTGGATATCGGCAATAAACGGAAGTAAGGTAAGGGTTGTGAACGACCAGGGGAGGGAAAGTCGGGGACGTCCTTAAGTAACTATCTATATTATTTCGTCAAGCTATATTGGTGGCGTTTTGCAAGCGCTTCGCCTCTTCCGGCGGCATAGCCGGCGCCCGAAACGGTCATTTCAAGCTTCCTTGCAAGTTCGGTCAGCGACATGCCCAGTCCGCTTGAACACCAGTAACAAAAAAGACCCCGGGCGTCTGCGCGGGTTTTCCGGCGGCCTTTTTGAAATATTTCGTCCGGATCGATTTCATAAATGGCAGCCACTTTTTCAGCTGCAACGCGATCAAAATCGTATCCAAGCCTTTTGAGTCGGCAGCTGCGCTCAAACCGCTCTTTTGCGCTGGACAGCATCGAAAGCGCGAAATCCGAATCGCCAGGTATCCGCTCATCGCCCTTGATCCGGTCCATACCCTTCAGCCGCATCTTTTTTACTTCAGCCCAACCGCCCAGGCCGCGGATCAAACCGCCGCCGACCAGTTCCGGTCGCCGGCCAAGGGCAATTCCGGCTTCCACATAGGCAAGGTATCGTTTCGAAGCAATGGCCGCGCTCTCGCCAAAGTATCCGAGCACATAGTCGCCATCCTGCCAGCCGCATTCGGCCTTTCCCGCCGGCAGCCTGTGACCGCTGAAAGCATAGCGGTTGAGCGCTCCGAAGTCTTTAACCATTTTGGCCCTGAGCGGATTTAAGTGAATATAGCGCACAAATAGGCGTCTTCCTGGCAGATAATGGATTTGTACCGGTTCTGAAACAGCTGCCCATGGCGCTTGTGACGACGGTTGAAACTGACCGCATATCCGGTCAAAAGCCGCCGCATGAGTTCGGAAAGTCCGCAAGTTCCGGAGCGAAACAGAAAATGGGCATGATTGGTCATCAAAACCCATGCATAACAGCTTGTCCGGGTTTCGGGGGCAAGTTTTGACAACCGGTCGACAAAATCTTCCCTGTCCGCTTGATCCCGGAAT
Organism: Desulfobacterales bacterium; assembly: GCA_018432925.1. Classification (GTDB taxonomy): domain Bacteria; phylum Desulfobacterota; class Desulfobacteria; order Desulfobacterales; family JAHDSC01; genus JAHDSC01. Next base: position 10,954 of record JAHDSC010000099.1, read on the forward strand.
ATGTCCTGGCGTTCAATCCCCCGGATTATCACGTGATGCAGAATTCCGGGCACATCCAATCCGGCTGATCTTGGCATGGGTTTTCAAATATCACAGACAGAAGCATCGTTCAGGTTGTTTAGATAATTAAGGACGTCCCGCAAGTCCTCTCCCTCGCTATGAGTATTTCAGGCAAATCTTCCTCGAGTTCCTTGTCTAGATTTGCGAATTGCGGCTTCGAAAGCCAGGGGGTTTTTCCGACATGCTTGTGTGCAACTTTTCCCACGGTAAAAACAGCAGGTTTTTCCTGAACCGGCATCTGGGCCGGTGCGGTATAATTGAAATTGGCCACATATTTGGCTGGCACCAAGTCTGATGTTTCAGTCGGTACGGAAACGCACCCCGAAAGAATGAGGCCAACGCCTATAATCATCAGCATTTTTTATTATGGAATTCCTTTCGTCGTATTCATTTATCCACTTGGGATTCTCGACCTGAAATGAAGCGGGTGAAAACAGCTTTTCCGGAAGAACCTTATTAAAAATCATCGGGTTCCGTAAGC
>JAHDSC010000052.1 GCA_018432925.1 Desulfobacterales bacterium
ATGGAAGGTTGAACGCCTGTTTGCTTGGATACAAAATTTCAGGCGCTTGGTTGTAAGGTATGAATATCACGTTGAAAACTTTCTTGGCATGGTGCAGCTCGGGTGCGCGATCATTTTACTTCGTTTATTTTGAGATGACTTGTAGTTAATTCGGGAAGAAGTAAATATATTTTTCTAACATTAAAATAGCTCTTTACTTCTTTTCTGAGTTTTGCTAGAAGAACGGGTCATGAGTTCTGAAAGCCGTTACCATAATAATGGAATCGTGAACAAAGCCGGAAGAGATGCAAGCGGTGAAGTTTCACAGCAGAGCATTATCCTCGCTGCCTTGGCTGATGCGGTCGTCTGCATGGATGAGGAAGCAAGTGCGGCTTTATCTCGGCAAGCGCTTGCCGAGGGGATCCCAGCCGAGAAGGCGCTCGATCAGGGACTGGCGCTGGGAATGGAACGAGCGGGTGAGTTGTTTGACCGCGGTGAATATTTCGTGCCCGAGGTTGTAGTGTGCGCAGATGCTCTTTATGCCGGCCTTGAAGTCTTGCGTCCCGCTCTGCTTAAGGTAACTCGCCCCAAAGGCCGCGTCGTGATCGGGGTCGTGGCAGGTGACACCCATGATATTGGTAAAAATCTCGTTGCCATGATGCTAAATGCTGCAGGTTTCGAGATACATGACCTTGGGCGTAATGTGCCAACTCATCTATTCATTAGCCAAGCGCTCGATGTTGATGCCGACATCGTTGCCCTTTCGGCGCTTGTGACTACTACCATGCAGAACATGCCGCTGGTAATCAATCAACTCCGGGAAGCCAGCGTTGATCGTTATAGATACGTCATTGTGGGGGGCGCGCCGGTTTCACAGTCCTTCGCGGATCGGATCGGAGCCGACGGCTATGCCGAAAACGCTCCTGCAGCGGTCCGGCTGGCGCGCAGGCTCATTGATCGCGAGGCACGTCCATGAGGCTCCATGAATATCTGATGGGGAGACAGCGGCGTCTGTGTTTCCCCTGGACCGGTGCCGCTGGCCTCAGCCGGCTCGGGTACACCCTCCATGATGTGTACCGGGATCCGCACAAGCACCTCCGGCTTGCCAAGGAAATGGACCGGTTGCTTCAGGCCGACTTCGTATACCCCTTGGACTATGGACGCATATACGCAGAGGCCCTCGGGTTGCCGATGCTCCGTCCGGATCATGATTTCCCGAGCGTTTTGGATCATCCTGTCCGGGACCGGGAAACCCTTGCACAGTTCACCGTTCCTGATCCCGCTGTTTCTGGTCCCATGCCGACTTATTTGGAGGCATTGCATCTGATTGCCGAATCCTCTGAAAAACCCCTTGCGCTGTCAATCTCCGGGCCATTCACCTTAGGAGTACTCCTCGTCGGGGCTGAGGCTTTCGCCCGGGCCATCATAAAAGATCCGCTTTTCGTCGAGGACGTGCTCGACTTTACAAATGCTGTGGTAGGCAGGTATGCCACAGCAGTCGTTGCAGCCGGGGCGCGCTTCCTTTGCATCGGTGAGCCTGCGGCGGTCCTTCTATCGCCCGAGCGTTTCAGGATTTTGGTAGGTGAGCGCCTGCGGGCAATTTATGACCGGTTTCCCACAGATGTCTGGCGGGTATTGCATATCTGCGGGAATACCAATTATCTCGTGCAGGAGATGCTCGCTTGCGGCGCAGAAGGTTTGAGTCTGGACCAGGTCATGGATTTTCCGACCTTGGCGCCGATCATTCCTTCTGAGGTAGTCCTTATCGGCAATCTCGATCCCGTTCAGGTATTACGTGAATTCGATCCTCCGGCGGTTACGGAACATACACTCGCCTTACTGCGAGCTATGCGTCCCTTTCCGAACTACCTTTTCTCATTCGGTTGCGACTGCGCCTATGATACGCCTATGGAAAATCTCATAGCGGCCATGGAGGCCGCCCGCACCCCATTGTCTGATCTGTAATTACCAACTCGGGTTTGATGGATATGCCGGTCGATCTGTCTCAAACTCGGTTTCCACTTGCGGCATCGAAAACATGCAGATGTTCGCTTGCGATTGCCAAGCGAATGCGACGACCGACGGAGAGTTCGCCGTTACTGCATCTGGCCTTGACGGCCAAGCCATGGCAGTCAATTAGCGCAAAGGCATCAGACCCAGTGGGCTCAAGAACGTCGACGCTGCCGTCGAGCACGAGATCGCCTTGTTCCTCCAGTCGCACATGTTCCGGACGGAACCCGATCAGACAGGCTGGCAGTGGCGGTGTGCTTTTTGTCGGCAACACTGTACCGCCGTCGTGCGCAAGGTGTAAAGAGCAGGTGGACGCGTCGTATCGGGCTGAGATCAGGTTCATGCTCGGATTTCCCAAAAACGTTGCCACAAACGTAGTCATGGGATGGTGGTACACTTCATCCGGGGTACCTACCTGAACGATGCGGCCTCTGTCCATGATGGCGATGCGGTCGGATAGAGTCATGGCTTCGAATTGATCGTGTGTTACGAAAACCATGGTAATACCTAATTTGGCATGGAGTTTTTTAATTTCGGTCCGTATTTGAGTCCGCAGCTGTGCATCGAGGCTCGATAGCGGCTCATCCAGAAGGAAAATTTGGGGATGGCGGGCAATGGCCCTTCCCATGGCTACCCGCTGGCGTTCCCCCCCCGACATCTGGCGAGGCTTCCGCTTCAAAAGGTGCTCAATTTCCAACATGACGGCAACCTCATTGACCCGGGTTCTGATTTCTTCTGCAGAAACCTTATGCATACGTAACCCAAAGGCGATATTCTCATAAACATTCATGTGGGGATAAAGGGCATGGTTTTGGAACACCATAGCCATGTCTCGATTTCTGGGGGGAAGATGTCCGATGGATTGACCGTTGAGGCAAATGATTCCGGAATCCAGGTCTTCTATACCGGCTACGATGCTGAGCAGCGTTGATTTGCCGCATCCCGAGGGCCCAAGAATCACCATGAGTTCCCCATCACGGATATCGAGGTTCACCCGGTCTAGGACCAGGTTTCTACCGAACCTTTTCGAAACATGTTCTAATCTCAACTCTGACATGTCATTATCTCCGTTTTATGATTGAATGTTATAGCGACCTCTCACCGAACACTACTTCAACGATCCTTCTGTCAGCCCCCCTACGATAAATTTTTGGAGCAATGCGAACAAGATCACCACGGGGATGACAATGATCGTGCTTGCGGCGGTTAGCAATCCGTAATCGGTTCGGTAATTACCCATTAGGCAGTAGTGCATTCCTGCGGAGATTGTGCGGCTTTCGTCCGTGAGAGTCAGTGTCAGGGAGAACAGATACTCGCTCCAGGCGAGAATAAAGGAGAAGATACCGGCAGCGGTAATTCCCGGTTTCATGACCGGGATGATAATATGGCGGATAATTTGCAGTGGATTGCAGCCGTCGACCCTAGCTGCTTTCACCAGTTCCAGAGGAAACTTTTCAAAATAGCCGGCCATGAGCCATACCGCTATGGGAAGGGCGAAGGACAGGTCTGCAAAGATAAGGATCTGGTAGGAATCCAGGAGATCGAGACGATGGGCGAAGAAGTACAAAGGAATAACCAGGGTCACTGCAGGAAACATGTATGTCATGAGGATCATCTGCCTGATAAACTTTTTGCCGGGAAATCTCGTGAAAGTCAGAGTATAAGCTGCCAGCAGGGCCGCGATGATGACGATCAGGGCGGTTAATCCAGATATGATGAAGCTATTCAGCAAGAAGCGAGGAAACTCGGGCATACAAAAGATCTTTTTATATGCTGCCAGCGTCGGTTCGTGGGGGAAGATCGTCGGAGTCTGAGTAAAAATCTCTCCCATTGGTTTGAACGATGTCCCGAAGGCAACGATGGCCGGGAAAAGAAGAAGGACTGTTACGCCAAGCACCCCGCAGAAAAGGAGCACCTGAGTAAGTATTTGGATCATACGTCGGTATGATGTCATGGTTCCTCCGATCTAATCGCAGGAGAAGCCAAGTATACAATACTGACTGCAAAGAGGACCAAGAAAATGACGGTGGCAACGGCTGAGCCATATCCTGTGGAAAAACCTTCGAACACGTGGCGATATGCCAAGGTGCTCAGCAATTCCGTCCTGTCTCCTGGCCCGCCTTGGGTAAGGATCCAGACAAGGTTGAATGACTTGAACATGAAGATGATTTGCAGCAGGCCGTTGAGCAGAAACGCCTGTTTCAGGCATGGCAAGGTAATGTGGAGGAACTGCTGGAAGGCGTTAGCCCCGTCAACCTTAGCCGCCCGGTAAAGATCAGGGCTAATGGACTGCAATGCCGCCAGGAACATGAGCATGACAAAGGGATACTCATACCATACGGTGGGAAGGATTACAGCGAGCCAGACGAAGGCCCTGTCCACCAAGAAGAGAATGGGTTTTTCAATGAGACCAGCGTGTATGAGCAGATAATTCAGATAGCCATAAAAATCATTATACAGCCACCGGAACATCAGGCCCGTGACGATGTGAGGCATAACCCAAGGTATAAGCAACAAGCTTCGAAACAATCCGCGAAATGGGATTGCGCGATTAACAAGCAGGGCCGTGCCGAAACCGAGAAGGATATTGAGTGAACCGGCTACCAGAGTAAATATAATGGAGTGCTGGAACGCCATCCAGAATTTCGGATCGCTGAATAGGTTGGAATAGTTTTTCAAGCCGATGAATGAATATGTGGTGTCGGCCATGGTCTTGTCGGTGAGGGAAAAAAAAATCGTACATGCGGCCGGGTAGAGGAGGACAACGAAGACGATTATGAGGGTGGGCGCAAGGAGCGCGCCGGGCAATAGAAACAGGCCCGGCGCTTTCCTCCTTTTCCTTGAGTCTGTATCGATCAAAATCTGCATTATACGAGGTTACTTTTTCCTTGCATCCTCAACGATCCGGGCATAATGTTTGTGGGCTCTCTTTAGGGATTCCTCTGGGGAAAACCCTTCAGAAATGACTCCAACAACCGGTTCTGCCATTACATGCAATCCGTTGATCACATCGAGCCCCTTTGCATGTGGTCCATAGTTGAACCCAGGCTGGACGGCATTGGGAGACTGCCGGGCGATGGCGCGATACCATTCGAATTTCGTCAATTCCGGATCGTTGGCTATGGCCTTGAACGGCGAAACATTACCGGAGATGACACACCATTCCTTGTGGATTTTCGGCTCGGACAGAAACAGAATGAACTTCTTTGCCTCTTCAGGATGCTGTGCTTTGGAAAAGATAAAAAAGGCTCCTACACCCGAGCGACTCCCTGAATGCCCTGTAGGTCCAGATGGCATTTCGATGAAGCCGATTTCTTTATAGGTCTTTGGGAACATTTCTTCGATGAGCGTGCCGTATCCACCGTATATGGGCGTCATGGCTACTTGACCGGAACCGATGAGGTTGGCGTTGTCACCGTATTTCCAGTCCACTGCACTAGGCGGTACGACCTTGTGTTTTAGGTACAAATCGGTATAGAACTTCAGGGCGGTTAGGTTCGCAGGGCTGTCAAGCACAACGTCCCCATTTTTCTCAATCTCGCAGCCGCCGGCTGCCCACATCATCCCTTCGTATACCTGCCGGGTATCATGAGTTTTGCCGAGGAACAGGCCGAGGCCATACACACCGTTTTTGGTGCAGGCCTTTGCGATTTTTACGAGTTCATCCCAAGTCTTTGGGGGAGCATTGAACCCGAACTTCTTGAGAATGTCCTTTCGGTAGGCCAAAACGATATTATTATCGCAGTTGGGAACGCCGTAGGTCTTTCCATCCAGTTGAAAGGGTGCCAGGTTTGATTCTACGAACTCTTGGGGACCACCCAAAGCCTTGATGACATCATCTACCTGAAGAACCAGACCCCGGGCGGCGATGGGCATATTTGTTGCTGGGCTGCAGTAGGACAGATCCGGCACTCTGCCGGTTTCGGCAGCCATATGTGTTTTTTGATGAAAGTTGTCCCACGATTCCCAGGTCATGTTTACCTTAATGTTTGGGTTTTCTTTCTCGAACTGCTTAATATATTTAGACCAGAAGGTGCGTTCCGCATCGGCGCTGAAGCCGAAAGGGGCATAGGAAAACTTCAGTATGATCTTTTCCGATGCTGCTGTATGTGCCGGGCACGCCAACAGCACGACCAAAAGTGATAGTAGTACCGCCTGTACCAGACAGATTTCCTTGTATTTCATATCATTTCCTCCTTTGAGTTTTGTCATCCGTTAAACATGATAGGCGGTTTTTCAGGGCCGCCGTTTTTCACATACAAAAGTTTCCGACCGTCCTGGAGTCGACGTAGATTCTCAGCGATGATTTTGAGAATTCCCTTCAGTGATATATCTGTAGAGCCTCCAACGTGAGGCGTTGCGATGACGTTGTATGCGAAAATCGGGTCGTCCGGGTCTGGTGGTTCATCCCAAAAGACATCCAATCCCACGCCAAAAATACGCCGGGAGGCCAAGGCATCTTGCAGAGCCTTGGCGTCCACAATGCCGCCACGCGCCAAGTTGATTAGGCAGGCATCCGGTTTCATACAGGATAGGGTATCTTGGTTGATAAGGTTTTTAGTGGTGGGCGTAAGAGGCACACATAGAACAACGAAATCGGACCTCTTGAGCAGATGATTAAGTTCGTCGGGGCCACCTGTCCAATCCAGGCTTAATTCCTTGCGCGCACTTGCAGGATTGTTCTGTTTGATACCTATCAGGCGTACATCAAAGGGGCGCAGTCGACGAATAAGCGCTCGGCCGATGTCGCCGAGTCCAACGATACCGATGGTTTTGCCGGTCAGGGCCCGCCCCGGCGGTTCGCCGATTTTCCGATTGCGCAGGTTGCAGGCCATGCTGAAGACATCCCGTGCAAGCCCGATTATCATGTATATGCCCAGTTCCGCCACCGAGTCCGCATTGCCTGAGATACCGGAGGGTATGTTGGCTACCAGGATATTTCGGCGAGCAGCGGCTTTAAGGTCTACCTTGTCGAGACCTGCGCCACACTGTTGGACGAGTTTCAAGCGGTCACCTGTGGCGAGAAGCTTATCTGTTACCTCACTCATGGCTGGTATCAAGACATCATAACCTCTGAGATCATCGAAGCCAAATCTCCCACTTGACTCAAAACAATGCTCGGGCAATTCTGCTCGCAAAAGACTCAGAAATCCATTCCATGCTTTCTCCGGTGCTGCAAACAGAATGTCCATATGATCTGCACTCCCATCTTTAGCTAATGAAACCGCTAAGATCCGGAAGCATACCTCCTTTCCCTGCTTATCCTGATCCGGATACTATCATTTCAAATAGAATTTTTCTTCGCTATGTTGAAGAATCAAATTAAAATAATGATCTGTTTGTTATTTAAGAATTGCATCATGTCTATTGCTGCAAAAATTCAACAATGTATTCCATGCTAAATATGTGGCATATAACCGTTTGTTTCCTATATCACTCCATGCCATCTGCAACTTGCAAGGATATCCTTTCTCTTTGCTTCCGGCGCTTTTGTTTCTAAACGATACCATTTTGTTTCGGAAGGCAAACGGCTTCTATACTATAATCAAAAATAGGAAATTCCAATGATTCCGAAATCATGGATTTAATGCAAGATTTCCAAATTGTGCGGATTTATAGAATATATATATTGAATATAGCAAATAGATAATATCAATGGCCACAAAATGGTTAATCAGATATTTCTATAATAAAGCAGGAAAAAACGGTAAAAAGAATGGGCAAGCGCTTGTTAGAAGTCACTTTAGGCTGTTAACCTTAACAATTAACCTTGAACACTTCTCGAGGTTGATTTGCCGTTACCATAGGATGCTGAGTTCCGTACGAGGCCAAGGCTGCGACAGCCGGGAGGAGGGATGCGTTATTCTGACGGGATTTTGGCGGACCTAACGAAGATAGGTACTACTGTCATGGAAGTTAATATCCAGAATCAGGTTATCGAGTTGATAACCGTTCAGTGACGATAAGGGCAATTGGACTCATCACACCATGCACAGGGCTTCCGCATGGGCATGGAAGCCGCTGCAACAACGATCCCGGTTATGGACTTCAAAGGCGACATTGCGCCGGCAGGGGATATCTTTATTCCGATTGACTGGGGCATAAGGAATTGAGAGATTGCAGTCTGCCCCTGCCCCACATTCCAATCGCAGTACCCCGGACTAAAGCGGGCCGAAAGCTCAAATCCTTGTAGGGAAAGCTCGTTTCTGAGATGCTTCTCAACCAGGTCGGCGTAATGCTCCACAAAAAACGAGCCAGCGGCATCCAGAAATAAGGCCTTACTCCATGAAGTTCGCTGACATTGTGCCACGAGCCGGTCGATCTGCTGACCCATCGTAAGGGCGAAGCCATATAGGAAGGCAGGCCGATTCATGGAGGACACGAAAGAAACGAGTCGTCTGCTCGCTATTGATATGCATTCACCAGTCAGGGTATTTTTCTTGAAGGCTATAATCGTCGTTTTCTTCAGGAGTGAACGCGGAGCAAGCACGGTTGGAACATCTTTAGCGATCTGAGATATTTTTTCCGATAGAACCCGGTTGCTTTTCTGCTCATGTAATACCCCGGCATACCGTTGAATACCGAGTGTGATCTCGTCAAGTGAAGGGAGTAAGAAGGGTACAGTTTCTTTAGGATTCATTTAGTTTTTATCAACCTTCGAGTTTCATCCGACGCCGTTGTGCTATCTGTTCGACTATTCATGCCGTTTGATCAGCATCCAGTGCGGTGGAATTGAAAAGAACATTGACTGAGTGAATGGAATTTTCGTATCCAAATTATAATGGTATTTTGCATTCCGGAGAAAACAGATCGGTCAGCAAAGCCTGTCTATAACCGTCAATGAATTCGAAAACCGAAAAAAGAAGCAGACGGCACTCTCAGGTACCTTGCGAAACATTCCGACTGAATCGATGTCCTCGAGGGTTCCACCTTTAAAGAGAAGGTCTTCACCAATGTTCAAGTTTGTTTAAATCCTATCCGACATATCCCCTTTCCTGTAGAGTTCCATTTAGGTTCTTAAGCTCTCTTCCAGATCGCGCGGGTTCCAATACATCATTCTTAACGGGGCAAACTTAAATACCACGATCCTAAAAGATTATATTGTTAATGGGGAGAGATAGGAGTCGCTTTTTGATGCGAGAATATGTCAAGAATGTCTTTGTGTGTCAATACCCCGCATAATAAAGTTATGTTGGAGTGCCCAGGGGGGGTTCGAGTTGTCGGTGGGACATAAGTCTGGAATAATTGTCTGGACTGCTTCGAGCATCGCCTGATAGATATTGAAAAGATCCATACTATTTTCATTTCTTACTACAAATCGGCTTTGATCTTATTTTTTCATTTTTGCCCACATTTGCAGACTGTTTAATCATTTTGGAGCAACCTTTACAAGGCGATAATAGAAATCATTTTTCAAATGGACTTAAACGATGGTAAAAAGGAAATCCCCCAACCGGTAAGGACCCGGATAATGCCCCGCCTTTCCGCTGCCCACACGCAGAAAATTCAGGTCGCCGTTTTTACGCAGGAAGGGGCGGCCCGTTGGAGATCGAATCTCTGGAATTGGAAGGACCGCGAGACGACGAAGTTCTGGTACGCATCATCGCCGCAGGCATATGCCGAACGGATATCGACTTATGCGACGAATGGAACAAGGAAACCAAGCCGGTGGTTCTGAGGCATGAGGGCGCAGGGGTGGTGGAGCGGTTCGGCGGAAAGGTAAAAAATGTCAAAGGCGGTGATCATGTTGTGCTTTCCTGCCAGCCCTGCGGCCGTTGTCCTCCATGCCGGATCGGAAATCCCGCAAATTGCAGATTTTTTTACGAAGCAAACTTCGGGTTCAAACGTTTGGACGGCAGCAATGCACTGTAAAGAAGCGGCGTTTATCGGCATTTCTTCGGGCAGCCTTCGTTTGCCACTTACTCCCTTGCAACCGAACGCAACCTGGTAAAGGTTTCCGAGGACCTTCGACTGGAAATTCCAGCACCTCTGGGTTGCGGTATGCAGACGGGAGCGGGTGCGGTGATGAACTCGTGAGGGGGCCCGGCAGGGCCAAGCATCGCCATCTTCGGTAGAGGAGCCGTCGGCCTGACGGCGATCCTCGCGGCCCGTATCATCGGGGTCAACCCCACATGCCTTCAACTCGCCCTGGAACTAGGTGGCACCCACACGACCGACAGTCGTAACACGGAAGTCCTGCCCCGCATCACTTCGATTACCGGTGGAGGTGTCGATTTCGTACTGGAGATCACCGGTGACCCGCGGATGCTCCAGGCCGCCATCAAAGCGTTGAATCCTCATGGCACAGTGGCAATCCTTACCGATTCGAGCGGCCCGGGTCTTCTCCCCGGCGGGAGGAAAGCCGTCGGGATAATTCAAGCTGACGCTGTACCGCAGTACTTTATCCCGAAACTGATCTCACTTTACCGGTCCGGGCGCCTTCCCTTTAATCGCCTCGTTCGGTTTTACAGTTTCAGTAAAATCAACCAGGCAATCATGGATACCAGACGCGGCGACACCATTAAACCCGTGCTTTGAATCGGCGAAAAAGGAGAAGAGAAATACCACAGAGTTTTTTTACAAAAAACCGTTTTTGACCGGTAACCAAGTGATCTTTCCGGGTGAAACAAAAGACCGTTTCAATGAAACAGGGTTGTAAATTTGATTGCCTTATGAGGCAGGCCGGATTGATTTTTTTTACGATCTGATGTTTATTGGCGCGCCCGGCAGGACTCGAACCTGCGATCTTCAGCTCCGGAGGCTGACGCCTTATCCACTGGGCTACGGGCGCAATTCGGTTTGTAAAATAATTTATCGAAACGGATATGTCAAGTTTGAACTGCAAGACTTCTGCTCGAGCTGAACCGAGGGGGCTTTTGATGATAGAAATGCTTTAAAACCTCTCATCGTGACCAATCGATTTGTAGGGGCGAGAGGTTCCATCCTTGAAATTCGTAACGTATTCAATCGGTTGAATTTCTCGAACCGTCTCGATTCTCGACCTGTTGGTAAGCTTTGAAATCGATTCTATACATTTTTTTCCAGAAGCGCTTCTTTTATTTCACCGACAAGGTAGAGGGAGCCGGCAATGCAGATGGCATTTCGGGAAAATACGGTTTCGACCGCGTACGCCAAAGCGCTTCGGACATCCGGGATTACAAGGCTGTTCGGCAGGATTTTTTTTGCAACCGTGTACAATCTTTCCGGCGGCAGTGCTCGATCGATTTTGGGGCGGGTTAGAATGACTCTGTCGCAGACAGGCAAAAGGCACCGCAGCATTGCTTTATAGGGCTTATCGTTCAATATGCCGGTGATAAGCGTTATTTTTCGTTCCGTCAGGTTTTTTAATAGAAACTTTTTCAGATTTCGCGCCCCCATCAGATTGTGTGCCCCATCAATCAGGATCAGTGGAGATTTTGAGACGATTTCCAGCCTTCCCGGCCAAGAGGTTTGCGCGAGACCTTTTTTGATGTTCGCCGGAGACAGATCCGCCCGGTTCTCTTTTAATAACTCGCAAGCGGCCAGAACCAGCGCTGCGTTATCGATCTGGTGGTCACCCGGTAAACCCGTATGCATGTCATGCCAGATGTTTTCTATTCCGAAATAAGTAAATTTTTCTTCCCGGTTTTTTCTTACCCGGAATTCCTTGGTGTAACGATAGATTGGTGACGATTTTGCCGCCGCGATCTTTTCCAGCACGGATAAGGCGTTTTTTTGTCTGACACCGGTTACCAGCGGTGTGTCGTTTTTTATGATCCCTCCTTTTTCTCCGGCGATCCGACCAATGGTATTGCCCAGATATTTTTGGTGTTCAAGCGATACATTGGATATGATGGAAATTGAAGGTGTGATGATATTCGTTGCATCCAGCCGCCCGCCCATTCCGGTTTCAATGACGGCCCAGTCCACATTTCGATCCGCGAATGCATAAAAGGCCATGGCGGTGGTATATTCGAAAAAGGTGAGAGGGGCGGCCGGGTCGCCTGCGCTTTTAACGGCTTCATAAGATGTTAGAACCTCATCATTCGATATGCATTGATTATTTATGCGAATTCTCTCATTGAAATGGATGAGGTGCGGAGAAGTGTACAGGCCGACCCTGTATCCGGATGCCTGCAGGATTGAAGAAAGCGCGGAAGCGATGGAACCTTTTCCATTGGTCCCCGCCACGTGGATGCATTTAAAGCGGTCCTGAGGATTTCCTAAGCTTTCGGCGATCTTTTGGATCGAAAAGAGGCCGAGTTTTATACCGAACCTACTGAGTCCATAAAGTGTTGTGAGGCAATTATCGTAAGCGGCATTTGGTTTCATTTTCATAAAAAAACCCGGCAGAAAATCAATTCCGCCGGGTTAAAGATTGGGTTAGAGCTTATTCTATCGATATTTGCTCTTTGCAGTGGCAATCCGCTGCCTTCTCAAGGCTTCGCGCTGTTTACGACGTTTGTATTCGCTTGGCTTTTCATAATTCTTTTTCAGCTTCAATCGTTTGAAAAGCCCGTCGTTCTGAATCTTTTTTTTCAAAATGCGCATCGCCTTTTCAAGGTCATTATCGAGCACTTTGACCTCAATTGCTTTCAAATTCTATCACCCTTTCGTTCCATCAGAAAAAATTATATTTATAGTTGCTTCTGATGGTTAATTTGACTTTCCAGTACCATATAAATAGATAGCCAAAAATCTATAACTGATTTTTAATATCATGGCAAGGAAAATATTTTCAACCGGAAAATTTTGCAATTCATCCGAGCTCGACCGTTTCGAAAAACAGAATATATCAGATGATCTCAGAAGCAGCTTCAAAGCCTCCTGTTTTGCCTCCGGTTTTTTGCGAGGCGTTCAATCTTCAAAAGACTCAATAGGTTCCCACCCAAAATGATCATATTCCTTGCGATGGTACGAAATGGAGTGCCTTGCAGAAGTTCCGCTCCTTTACGGTTACGCATGCCGTCATCATAATTTTGAAACAAGCTCCTGTGTGACTTCTCTTACGCTGGGTGTGCCATCCAAGATCACGTAACGGATGGAGTCGTTTCCCCGGGCAAGGTCTTTGAAATAATAGGCGGAGGCAAGGGTACCGCTTTCGGTGTCATAGTAAATCGCATGGCGTTTGTTAATCGCCGCCTCATCCTGATCATCGGCCCGAGTCTTTAAACTGCCGCCGCAGACCCGGCATTTGTTGTGCATCGGTTTGATGGCGTCAATATAGATGTTGTTCGGGTGGTTGGCGTCATTCTCGCATAGTCGACGTCCCATTATTCTTTTTTTGGCGATATCCGCATCAAGCGTTATTTCAATGACGAGATCAACGTTTATGCCGGCTTTATCCAAGGCTTCATGAAGTTTGATGGACTGGTTTCGGTTCCTCGGAAACCCGTCAAGGAGCCAGCCGTTTTTGCAATCGTTTTGTTTCAAACGGTTGAGTATCATGGGTATCGTAATTTCATCCGGGACTAAATCCCCCCGGTCGATATATTCTTTGGCTTGAATACCCAGTTCGGTTCTTTTTGAAATATTTTCACGAAAAATGGCACCTGATTCAATGTGAGGAATGTTGAATTTTTCCTTCAGGATGGCCCCTTGAGTTCCTTTGCCGCTGCCGTTTGGCCCAAACAACACGATATTCATTTGATGTTCCTTTCTTAAGATTTTTTTTACCATCTTTAAAGCCGCCTGTCGACTGGTGATTTTTTTTGAAAGCCTCGCTTCTTCTACCCGGTTGAGAATTTTTTTAAACAGGGGTGAAGGGGACAGCTCGAACTCGCTTATAAGATCATCTCCGGTGACCAGTCGGGGTTGAGACTTCACGGGCTGATAGCCCGAGAAAAAGAAACGAATCAGGTTTTTTGCAAAACCGATATATGCTTCCTGCTTTCCTCCATTTCCTTTCCCTAGGAAATCCGCGATTGAATGCAGCAAAAGATCAGGGCTGCGGTCACCGAATTTTATAAAGAAACGGGTCAGGCTTCTCTGCGTTAATGTTTTTTTCTGATAAGCTTTATAAAGGAAAAGGGGATGCATGTGATGACGGATAATAAAATCGATAAAATGCATTTCACGGGTTGAAAATTTCAGTCGTTTGCTGATTTCTATTGCCATGTCGGCGCTTTTGTGGTCATGGTGGTAAAAATGTACGGTTCCACTGCTGTCGACGGTTCGCATTGACGGCTTTCCAATGTCATGAAATAACATGGAGCACTTGAGAAGCACTGCTTTTTCACTTTCGAGCGGTCGGTTGATCGGGCTATAGATTTCCGACATGAATCCGATATAATCATTGAGAATTTTTTCAAGATGGAAAAATGCATTCATGGTGTGGTCAAATGCGTCATAAAGATGATGATGGCTTTGAAAGCATTTTTTTAAACCGCCAAGTTCGGGGAATATGGAAAACAGTAGACCGCTGCTGCTCATTTGCAAGATATAATGGTGTGATTTTTGAGTACGAAGGATCTTGAAAAATTCGACTCTGATGCGTTCTCCGGCTGAGCGCTGGAGGAGATGGGCGTTATCGCGGATGGCGGATACAGTCGCCGGTTCGATCTCGAACGCCAACGACGCTCCCATTCGATAAGCTCGCATTAAACGGACCGGGTCTTGAATAAAGGCTCGATCAGAAACCATTCGAATCCGTTTGTCTCTCAGGTCCCGCAGGCCGCCGGTAGGGTCAATAATTTTTTTCGAATGCAGCGAGTAAGCAATGGCATTGATCGTAAAATCCCTGTTATATAGGTCTTCTTCAATCGACGTGCCGTTTACGGGAGATATGTCAAACAGATTGACAGAGGAAACCACCCGAAGTACCGATCGCCCGGGTTTTCCAATACGCACGAGACGGCCGCCGGTCCCGGCGGCCAGCTTTTCAGCAAATTGATATGGATTTCCTGAAACTGCAATATCAACATCGCATGGCGATCGATGCAGAAGAATATCTCTGAGCGAGCCGCCCACGATATAGGCATCCGTTTTTTCATCTAGGATATCCGGAAGAAATGGGATCATTTTTTGATCTATATCATTTTTTGATTTTTTTTCAATGGACGTTAAAAAACGATATCGAAACAATGCCTCGGCGACCTCTTTAAGGGTTGCGGTAACCGGAGGAGCCGCATCCGGAAAAACTTCTGTTTGCAACCGATTTAAAGAATTAGGAGTGAAGGTCATCAGCGCCGATTCACTTGCGAGGGAAGCCGTTGCCCCGGGTTCGCCGTTTTATGAAAAGATTGTGAAATACTTTGGAAAAAAAGTTCTTGCCAGGAACGGCCATTTGAATCGTCAAGCGCTTCGTCGTATCATTATCAGGGATGATTCCGCTCGAAAGATTCTTGAGCAAATCACCCATCCTGAAATCACAAGACGAATGCAGGAGAAAATATCGGAAGCGGAAAAAGGCGGTGAACCGGTGATACTGGTTGAAGTTCCTCTTCTTTTCGAACTGAATCTCGAAGATAAATTTGACGTCGTCATCGTGGTCATCGCCGATTATGAATCGCGGATTGAAAGATTGATGGAAAGGGACAAGGTGTCCAGAAGGGATGCTGAAGCGCTTCTGGACACCCAGCTGCCCGATGCGGAGAAAATTGAACGGGCCGAATTTGTAATCCGGAATAATGGTTCAAGAGAAAACATGTTGGAATCCGTCGATTATTTTTACCGGAAGTTTTGTCGAAAAATTCACGAAAAGGGCTGAAAGCCCTTGACAGGAACAATCTCGTGATATAGGTTTTATATGAAAATGAGTCTAGGAACCCGCCTGTTGAAGATAAGCCCTTACATTCTTCAATCACAGATCACAGATCACAGAGCACTCATTATTCTCCATTTAACCGACACGGATCTATTCCGCCGATCTCCTGTGTATGGATAGTTTATCCTTTTATAATTATACCAAAAAATTGTTCGATGAGCCTTAGTCGGTCTCGAAAAGAACCTGATCTTCGGCAAAGCGGTAATCCGCCGCGGCCGCCCTGTGATTCGGATTGAAAAACTTATTTTAGATGTGATTGCAACAAGAAAGAAAAACAGATTGTGAGGAAAATGGTCAATGAACTTGCTTGAACTTAAAGACAAGAAAATCAGTGAACTAACCCATATGGCCAAGGATTTTAATATTCATGGCGCTGCCGGGATGAGGAAACAGGAGCTTATTTTTGCGCTCCTCCAGGCCCAGATTGAAAAAAACGGCTTGATATACGGGGAAGGCACGCTGGAGATACTTCCGGATGGTTTCGGGTTTTTGAGAGCCCCGGATTACAACTATCTGCCGGGCCCGGATGATATTTATGTGTCCCCTTCACAGATCCGTCGCTTTAATCTGCGCACAGGGGATACGGTATCCGGACAAATCCGGCAACCAAAAGAGTCGGAACGATATTTTGCCTTGCTGAAAGTCGAGGCGGTCAACTTCGAAGATCCGGAAGTGGCTAGGGAAAAAATACTTTTTGATAACCTGACGCCGCTTTACCCCCAGATTAAAATGAATCTTGAAACCGATTCCGATAATTATTCCATGCGGATCATGGATCTTTTGACTCCCATCGGTTTCGGTCAGAGGGGGTTGATTGTTTCTCCCCCGAGATCGGGCAAAACAATGCTGCTTCAATCGATCGCTAACAGCATTATGGCGAATCACAAGGAAGTGGATCTGTTCGTGCTTCTGATTGATGAGCGTCCCGAAGAGGTAACCGATATGCAGCGCAGCGTGAGGGGAGAAGTGATCAGTTCCACTTTCGACGAGCCTGCGGAAAGACATGTTCAGGTAGCTGAAATGGTTATCGAAAAAGCCAAGCGCCTGGTTGAACATAAAAAGGATGTCATCATTCTTTTGGATAGCATCACCAGACTGGCCCGGGCCTACAATTCGGTAATTCCACCAAGCGGAAAGATTTTATCCGGCGGAGTGGATTCAAATGCCCTTCAACGTCCCAAACGATTTTTCGGAGCTGCCAGAAACATTGAGGAAGGCGGAAGCCTTACAATTATCGCAACGGCCCTTATTGATACCGGAAGCCGAATGGACGAGGTTATTTTTGAGGAGTTCAAGGGCACAGGCAACATGGAACTCGTGCTGGATCGAAGACTTGCCGATAAACGGATGTTTCCCGCAATCGATATCAACAAGTCGGGGACAAGGAAAGAAGAACTCCTTTTGAACCCGGAAACGCTCAATCGCGTCTGGATCTTAAGAAAACTTCTCTCTTCGCTGAATCCGATCGACAGCCTTGAATTTTTACTTGAAAAAATGGAAGGAACGAGAGATAATAAAGAATTTTTAAAATCCATGAACGCGTAACCAGATACATAGGGAGTTGAAAAGACAATGAAAAAAGATATTCATCCGGATTATTTCGAGACGGAAATAAAATGCGCATGCGGAAACGTTCTCGGGGTGGGTTCGACAAAATCGGATATTCGAATTGAAATCTGTTCAAAATGCCATCCTTTTTTTACCGGCAAACAGAAGTTGATAGACACGGCCGGCCGAATTGAGCGGTTCCGAAAGAAATATGAAAAATATCAGAACCAGCAAACCTCCAGTTAGGTTTCTATGATACTCCCGCCTTATCTGAACGGAATGCGGCCCGTTTTTTGTTGCCGGTAATGGACGGAAAAGTACGGCACGCGTTTCGTTCAGCATTCATTTCATTCGTTCGTCTTTACCGACGCGTTGAAATCTGGATATTGATAACCATTTAAAATCCTTGAAACATATGTTCGATAAATTAAAAGGGGTTGAAACTCGTTTCCTGGCTGTCGAAAAGCTTCTAAGCGATCCCAAGATTCTTCAGGATCGGGAAGCTTACCAGAAACATAGCCGCGAACACGCGGAGCTTAACAAAATCGTAACGGTTTTTAGAAAATACAGGCAGACTTTGGATGAGCTTGATCAGAGCAGCGAACTGTTAAAAGATGGAGATCCGGAAATAAAGGAACTGGCCCGGGACGAAATGCGCTCGTTAAACCTCAAAAAAGACGTGCTTGAAAATGAACTGAAAAGGCTCCTTATTCCGAAAGACCCAAATGATGAAAAAAATGTGTTGATTGAAATTCGGGCCGGTACCGGCGGCGAAGAAGCAGGCCTTTTTGCCGGTGATCTTTTCAGAATGTACAGCAGGTATGCCGAGAATAACGGATGGAAAGTCGAGGTGATGACTCATCATCCAACCGGTGTCGGCGGTTTGAAAGAAATTGTGGCGTTGTTCAGTGGAAAGGGGGCTTACAGTCGTTTTAAATACGAAAGCGGTACCCACCGGGTTCAACGTGTTCCGGAAACCGAAGCGCAGGGCAGAATTCATACCTCGGCGGTGACGGTTGCGGTTTTGCCGGAAGCCGAGGAAGTCGAAGTTCATATCGATCCGCGGGAAATTAAGATTGATGTATATCGATCTACCGGTCCGGGAGGCCAGCATGTAAACACCACGGATTCAGCGGTTCGCATTACCCACCTTCCTACGGGTCTGGTTGTCACATGCCAGGATGAAAAATCCCAAATCAAAAACAAGAACAAAGCGATGAAGGTTTTAAGAGCCCGTCTTCTCGACCAGATGATTCGGGAGCAGGATGAAAAAAGATCGGAAGAGCGGAAAACCCAGATTGGAAGCGGAGACAGAAGCGAGAGAATCCGAACCTATAACTTCCCTCAGGGACGCGTCACCGAGCACCGAATCGGACTCACTCTGTACCGATTGGAAAGCATATTGCAGGGTGAATTAGACGAGATCATTGATGAACTTGCAACATATTATCAATCCCAGATGTTACAGCATGAGCAAACCGGAAAAAACTCAATCGCGACCCAGGGAATCTCAATGGAACATCCTTAAGCTTCTCAGATGGACCACCTCATATTTTAAATCCCATAATATTGAAAATCCAAGGGCCGACGCGGAAGTGCTCTTGGCAAATGCATTGAATTTAAAACGAATCGATCTGTATCTACGTTATGATCAACCGCTTTGCAATCATGAGCTTTCTCTTTTTAAGGGTTTTATAAAAAGACGGATCGACCGGGAACCTGTCGCATATATCGTCGGTGTTAAAGAGTTCTGGTCCATGGAGTTGGCGGTTACAAGAGATGTTCTGATTCCGCGTCCTGAAACCGAATGCCTGGTGGAGGCAGCCCTTTCGTATCTGCCCGAGAATTCAGGTCGCTCACCCAAACGTGTATTGGAACTCGGCACCGGATCCGGTGCGGTCGCTCTTGCCTTGGCTTCTGAGCGACCGGCGCATCTTTTTTTTGCATCCGACCGCTCCGAAAAAGCGATTCGGATCGCCAAGTCGAACGCGTTACGCCATCATCTGGATTCGGCGATTCATTTTTTTGTCGGAGACTGGTTTTTACCGTTAATTCCGGATACATGTTCTTTTGACATGATTCTGTCCAATCCGCCCTATGTTCCGAGCCGAGTTATCGGGCTGCTTCAGCCTGAAATTTACCAATATGAGCCGATTGGAGCGCTTGACGGCTGTAAAGACGGCCTTTTTTGCATCCGGCAGATCATTGACCATTCGGACCGCTATCTGAATTCCGGCGGGTTTTTGCTGCTGGAAATCGGACATGATCAGAAAAACGAGGTCCGGAAGATAATCGATCAATGCGGAAACTTTGAAGCCGTTGCTTTTTTGAAGGATTATTGCGGATATGACCGCGTGGTTCATATGAAAAAAAGATCAATCGGATGAAAAATAAAAAATGTTGAGAATCAAATTTTAATTTGCTAATAATAAAAAATTTGAAAAACGCACGTCCTTGGACCTTGTTCCCGGTGCCTTCAACGAAGGTGGGGAAAAGGGATGATGGGGGCGGTGGAACAACCAACCAAGAAGGGAGAAAGAAATGGCTTATCTTACAATGAAGGAACTTCTCGAAGCGGGAGTTCATTTCGGACATCAGACCAAACGTTGGAACCCGAAGATGAAACCTTACATATTCGGGGCAAGAAATGGTATCTACATTATTGATCTTCAAAAAACCGTTCGTATGTTCAAGACCGCATTTGATTTTATTTCCGAAACGGTTTCAAACGGAAAGTCGGTGCTTTTTGTTGGAACCAAAAAGCAGGCCCGTGATTCCGTTTATGAGGAGGCGAATCGATGCGAAATGTTTTATGTGCAAAACAGGTGGCTTGGGGGAATGCTGACAAATTTCCAGACCATAAAACAAAGCATCGATAGACTCAATTACCTTAATTCAATAAAAAATGATGAAACCATCAATCTTTTCCCCAAAAAAGAGCGACTGAAGCTTGAAAAGGAGCGAGTGAAACTCGACGGCAACCTCGGTGGTATTCGCAACATGAACCAACTCCCCGGCGCGCTTTTTGTTGTTGATCCTAAAAATGAAGCCATTGCGGTACGCGAGGGAAAAAGGCTTAACATACCCATTGTGGCGATTGTGGATACCAATTGTGACCCTGATGAGATCGATTACATCATTCCGGGAAATGATGACGCCATACGTCCCATTCGGCTGATATCTTCCAGGATCGCAGATGCCTGTATCAGCGGCAAACAGCTTCTGGCAGAGAAACAGCAGGCGGAGACCGACAAGGAAATAGAGGAGAAATTCGACGTCGAAGCCGTTGCGTCCGAATCAAAACCCGCTGAAAAAACGGTAACTTCAGACAGCGTGGAAGGTCCTGTCATCGAAATAATAAAAAGAAAAAAAACCGGGACTCCGGAAGATCCTGCAAGTGAAGAATTTGGAGAATCCAAAGCAGCAGAAGAAACAGGAGAATAAATATGGCAACAATCAGTGCGATGATGGTGAAAGAACTCCGGGAAAAAACCGGTGCCGGAATTATGGACTGCAAGGAAGCACTTACGGAGTGCGACGGAGATATGAGCTCGGCGGTTGATTTTTTGAGGAAAAAGGGTCTGGCAACCGCTCAGAAACGAGCCGGAAGAGTCATGACGGCAGGAACGATTCAGTCCTACATTCATATGGGCGGTAAAATCGGGGTGCTGGTTGAAGTTAATTGCGAGACTGATTTTGTTGCAAATACGGATGATTTCAAGGAATTCGTCAAAAATATTGCGATGCATATTGCAGCGACCAACCCGGCAGGAATCCGCCCCGAGGATGTTCCGGAGGATATTATCAAGAAAGAGAAGGAGATTTATCATGCCCAGGCAGTGGAAATGGGCAAGCCTGAAAAAATGATTGATAAGATTGTTGAAGGAAAACTGAACAAGTTTTTCCAGGAAAATTGTCTGATGAATCAGCAATACGTTCGTAATCCCGATATTACGATCGGCGATCTTTTGAATGATGTGATTGCCAAAATCGGAGAAAATATTGTAATCAGGCGTTTTGTAAGATTTCAACTGGGCGAGGAATCCTAAACTTTGGCATTTACCCGATTTAAAAGAATTCTTTTAAAATTGAGCGGCGAAGCCCTCATGGGCGATCAAGGCTTTGGTATCAGCCCGGATGTTATAAAATACGTGGCGGAGGAGGTTCGTTCCGTTTTTGACCTCGGTGTGCAGGTTGCAATGGTTGTTGGTGGAGGCAATATATTCCGAGGAATCGCCGCCGGCTCATATGGCATGGACCGGGTTTCCGCCGACAACATGGGGATGCTGGCCACGGTTATTAACAGCCTGGCTTTGCAGGATGTTCTGGAAAAAAGAGGGATTCAGACCCGCGTCCAAACCGCCATATCCATGCATGAAGTCGCCGAACCGTTCATTCTCAGAAGAGCGATTCGTCATCTGGAGAAAGGTCGAGTGGTGATATTTGCTGCAGGCACCGGCAATCCTTATTTTACCACGGATACCGCTGCCGTGTTGAGAGCTCAGGAAATCCATGCAGATATTCTTCTGAAGGCAACCAAGGTAGATGGCCTGTACGATTCAGACCCCTCGATATACAAGGATGCGAAATTCATCGAAAGAATCAACTATGCCGAAGTTCTTGAAAAACAGCTGGGGGTTATGGATTTAACGGCGATTTCTTTGGCGATGGTGAATCACCTTCCCCTTGTTGTTTTTAATCTGAGGGGAAAGGGAAATATCAAAAAAGTAGTATGCGGAGAAAAAATCGGGACCCGGATTGATAAGTGACGGCTCTATCCGCGGCGCCTCAGTGAATTCATCATCCCGGGATCGGAAAACTTAAGATTGTGTATTTACGGAAAGATGCCTATTTCTTTTGAACCGCAACGGCGAGCGTATTCCCTGCAGCTTGCCGCGGGGTTCTTCAATTGTGTGTTTTGTGCCCAAGATTGACGGATTATCCGGCTGTCAGCCTATATTCGGAAAAAAAGAACAAAAAAATAAGTGGGTGTCTATGATTGAAGCGATATATCAAGAAACCAAGGATAGAATGGGAAAGTCGATTGCGGCCCTCCAAAATGACTTAAAAAGAGTCAGAACGGGGCGGGCCTCATTGTCACTCCTTGACGGTGTGCGGGCGGATTATTATGGCGTTCCGACCCCTCTTAACCAGATGGCTTCCCTCTCGGTTCCCGAAAGCCGGCTGATTACGATACAACCCTGGGATACCACGGTAATTAAAGAAATCGAAAAAGCGATATTAAAATCCGATTTGGGACTCACCCCAACGAACGATGGTAAGATAATCCGAATCTCCATCCCCACGCTAACGGAAGAAAGAAGAAAAGAACTCGTTAAACTCGTCAACAAAATGTGCGAAGATCACAAGATTGCGGTGCGCAATATTCGACGGGATTCCAACGAACTTTTGAAAGCCACCAAAAAAGATGGTGAAATTTCGGAAGACGATGCCTTCAAAGCCCAGGAACAGGTCCAGAAAATAACGGACGAATACATAAAGCTGATCGACGGCATTTGTGAAGAAAAAGAAAAAGAAATTCTTGAATTCTAAAACAATGTTGTCCGCTTATCCGGATCTCGATGCTGCAAATCTCCCCGCTCATGTGGCCATCATCATGGACGGGAATGGCAGGTGGGCGAAAAAGCGCCTTTTAAACCGAATCAAGGGGCATGAGCAGGGCACGGAAGCTGTAAGGGGCATCGTTCGAACCTGCCGTGAACTGAGCATTTCCATTTTGACTCTTTACGCATTTTCTACGGAAAACTGGCAACGGCCGAAAACGGAAGTCGCAGCCCTGATGAATCTTCTGAAAAGATTTCTGGAATCCGAGCTTGAAGAGATGATGAACAAAGATATCCGCCTCAATGCGATTGGAGAGATTGAAAGGCTTCCCGAGGATGTTCGGCAAATGCTTCAGAAGACCATGAAATCAACCGAGAACAATAACTCGATGCTCCTCAACCTTGCGTTGAGTTACGGCGGCCGGGCTGAGATCGTCCGAATGGTTCGTGAAATTTCGAAAAAAGCAAAAAACGGTGAGATCGATCCGGACTCGATCACATCCAGCATCGTATCGGATCACCTTTATACAAGGGGAATGCAGGATCCGGATCTGCTGATTCGAACCAGTGGGGAAATTCGAATCAGCAATTTTCTTTTGTGGCAGGTTGCCTATTCCGAAATTTTTGTCACCGATACCCTGTGGCCGGATTTCGGCAAGGATGAATTCGTCCGAATTCTGAAAGGCTATCAGCAAAGAGAACGCCGGTTTGGCAAGGTCGAAGCGTAACGGCTTGCCCGGATGGGTTCAAAATAAGCGGAACGAGCCCGATTTATCAACCCCTGCTGCCATTCAGACCAATTGCATGATGAACTCAAAACGGTGGGTTACAGGCATTATCGCGCTTCCTTTGCTCATTGTGCTGGTATACAAAGGCGGCCCTGTTGTCTTTGCCGCCTTTATCGGTATTATTTCTCTTTATTCTCTTTGGGAATATTTTCGCCTTGTATTTCATGCCCGCAAGGTCGTGATGCGGGATCCCATCCCCACTTTGATTCTATTTGTCGCTCCGATCATAATCTGGGCCGCCTACAAAAATTCATTTCAAACAATCCTGAGCGTTATTACCTTGAATCTGATTTGTTCCGGTTTTTTAGCTCTGCTACGGTTCAAGTCGGATCCACTCGTCCCGGAAATTATCACCAAACAAATCCTTGGAATGATATATATTCCCCTGTCCTTATCTTATTTGGTTCTGATTCGTAATGGAATCGACGGGATTGCCTGGATTTTCTTCCTTTTATGCATTGTTTTTGCCGGAGACACCGCTGCTTACTATGTGGGCTCCTATCTGGGGCGGCATCCGCTTTGTCCTTCGGTCAGCCCGAAAAAGACCGTTGAAGGTTCAATCGGCGGGCTTTTTGCAAATATCGGCGTCGGCTTGCTTTTCAAATTTATATTTTTTCCCTTGTTGTCGTGGGGTGGGAGCCTTCTGTTTTTTCTTTCCGTCGGTATTGCCGGCCAGGTGGGAGATCTGTTTGAATCCGTGCTCAAGAGGTCTGCGAATGTGAAGGATTCCGGTGCAATCCTCCCCGGTCATGGAGGAATCCTCGATCGTATTGACGCTCTTTTATTCGCGGCTCCTGTGGCTTATTTTTTTAAGGAATATCTATTGTTTTAAACACCGCAGGACCCATTCGTCTTTGAGCCGGACTCAAACGATGTCCGGTTTGATGGCTTCGTAAAAAAACTGATTTTTCCGCTGCGGGTATCCCCCGTCGCTGGCGGGCGGTGGATGCTAAGTTCGCCTTGATTTCCCCGAGACTTGCGACCCTTTGAACTTGAGTTTTTTTTACGATGCCGTCATTTCGGCTTTTTACGAAGCTGGTAAAATTAGAAAAGGATGCTGAAGTCGGATGAAAAGGGGCCTTGGGCTTATCGGCATCCGTTTCTTTATTTTTTACCCTTCAATCGGTCGTTTGAACCGCAACAGCGAGCGAATCAAAAATTAGGTAAAAAAATTTTATGGTCGAAGATTCTCCGCAGTTTGCTGCGGGGTTCTTCAACCGTTTTCGAAAAATGCGAAAAAAAAAGAACCTTTCCATACTCGGATCGACCGGATCCATCGGCCGCAATACTCTTCAAGTCGCGGAAAAGTTTCCGGATCGATTCGCCATTAAGGCCCTTGCGGCAAAAAATAATGTAAGCTTGCTGGCCCGCCAGATAGGAACGTTCCGTCCGGAAATGGCGGTGGTTTTCGATGAAAGCCGGGCCGTTCAACTGAAAAGTATCCTTTCAAAAGGAACCAAGGTTGAAATATTGTGGGGTGAGGAGGGTTACCGAACGGCCGCCACCGCCTCTTCGGTTGACCTGGTCGTGGCGGCGATGGTGGGTTCGGCAGGTCTGATGCCGACTCTCCATGCGATCGAGGCCGGTAAAAATATCGCTCTGGCTAACAAGGAAACGCTTGTTATGGCAGGGGAAATCGTCATGAAAGCGGCGGCTGAACAGGGGGTACGAATTCTTCCCATAGATAGTGAACACAGCGCGATCTTTCAATGTATTTCCGGCCAGAGACGGCGGGATTTGGAAAAGATACTTCTTACCGCATCCGGAGGCCCGTTCTTAAAAAGACCGGCAGATGGGTTTGCCGGGATCAGGCCCGAAGATGCATTGAAACACCCAACCTGGCAGATGGGGCGAAAGATAAGTATTGATTCCGCAACCCTTATGAATAAGGGCCTGGAGGTTTTGGAGGCGAAATGCCTTTTTGGGGTTTCCGAAAACCGGATTGAAGTGGTAATCCATCCGCAAAGCGTTATCCATTCCATGGTTTCCTATAAAGATGGTTCCATTATCGCCCAACTCGGCATTCCGGATATGAAGGGTGCGATCGCCTATGCGATTTCTTATCCGGAACGTCTTCCACTTGGGCAACCATTGCCGGATTTTGCGAGGATTGGAGCGCTGACCTTCGAACAACCGGATTGGGAGAGGTTCCCCTGCCTTTCGCTGGCTTATCAGGCATGCAGGACCGGCGGAACTGCTCCGGCGGTAATGAATGCCGCGAATGAAGCAGCGGTGCAAGCCTTTTTGGATCAAGGGTTGTCTTTTGCGGAAATTCCGGAGATTATCGGAAAAACGATGGAAAATCATTCCATTATAAAAAATCCGTGTCTTTCCGATATTCTCGAGGCGGATCAGTGGGCAAGAGTTCAGGCCGCAAAAGAGATTCAATCCTTAACGAGCCGGAATAAAGCCTGATTGTTTTTTTGAAGAAAGGCTTTACATGAATTCAGAAAAGCGCTATGAATTCAAAGGAATATGCCTTGATGAGTTCATCCGATTCCCTTGCGTCCATCATTGGTTGAATTTAGAATCGTATGACCTTTAATTAGAAGTGGTTTCAAATTCTTCAATCGGGTTTGAGATCCAGGCGAGATGTTCAACCGCAGGAATACCTTTGATCGTTTGAGGATTGAATTCGTCGCCTTGATATAGAGATTGCACCCGGTTGAAGGTTTTGAAGCCACTTCTATTGATTTTAATCGTTGTTTTAAATTTTTGATAGAAATGCTCTGCTTTTATGGGAACAAATATATTTGCATTTGTGGTGGTTATCGGCGTTCTTATTTTTTTTCACGAATTGGGGCACTTTCTTATTGCCAGGCTTTTCGGAGTAGGTGTTGAAAAATTTTCACTCGGGTTCGGCCCCAGGATTTTCGGCAAAAAGATCGGCATAACCGATTATCGGATTTCCGCAATCCCATTGGGCGGATATGTTAAAATGATCGGGGAAGACCCCGAAGCGGAAATCGATCCGGAAAAGGTTTCCTTCTCTTTTACCCACAAACACGTATTCAAACGAATTTTGATTGTTGCCGCCGGCCCGCTCTTTAATTTACTCCTTGCGGTGGTTATATTTTTCGCCATTTTCCTGATTTCCGGAATTTTTATATTAAAACCCACGGTTGGAGAGGTTAAGGAGGGTTCCCCGGCTTATGATGCCGGCCTATCGAAAGATGACCGGATCGTGGCCATCAACGATTTGCCGGTTGAGAGTTGGGAGGATATGGCGGGAATTATTGCCGAAAGCGATGGAAACAGTCTTGAAGTGGCGGTTAAACGCGGAGAAAGGCGGATTATTTTTCATGTCAAGCCGGAACGAAGCACCATTCAAAATATATTCGGCGAGGAGGTAGAGCGCTATGTGATCGGAATTTCCGCTTCCGGCGATATATTCTCAAAGCACCTGAATCCATTTCAGGCGCTGGAGGAAAGCGTTGTTCAAACCTATCGAATCACCGAATTGACGGTGGTCAGCATCGTAAAACTGATTCAGGGTAAGATTTCCACGAAGACGGTCGGTGGCCCGATTATGATCGCTGAGCTTGCGGGAAAGCAGGCCAAGGAAGGGGCTGCCAACCTCGTCTTTTTCATTGCATTGCTCAGCATCAATCTCGGTGTGTTAAACTTTTTGCCCATACCCGTTTTGGACGGAGGGCATCTGCTTTTCTTTTTTGTCGAGCTTGTTGTCGGACGCCCCATAAACCGGAGGATGCGCGAAATTGCACAGCAGGTCGGGATCGTTATCCTGATTTTGCTCATGCTCTACGTGTTTTATAACGATATCGCCCGATTATTTTTCGGATAGTTTCATTTAACCGGTATCGGTTATGGTTCATCGTTTTCTGGAACCAAGAACCGGCAGCTTATAACCTGTCACCCGAAGGCGCGGTCATGCCCTATCGACTAGAAATTACATTAAAATCAAAACTATTTGATGCGGAAGGTGAGGGGATTCGTCAAAAGGCAAAGAATTATTTTGGGATTGATCTCTTCCAGGTTCGAACCGTTCACATCGTTACCATTGACGCCGATCTCTCCGAGGATCAGGTAAAAATCCTTCAATCAATGCTTTTTACGAATCCTGTGACACAAATTTCGTCTTTTGATCCACTGCCCCTTGAATTTGACTGGACGATCTGGGTCGGCTTCCGGCCGGGCGTTCGGGATAATCCGGGAAGTACGGCCGTCGAAGCGATTGAAGATATTTTAGGCATACGATTGAGCCCGGAGGAAGCGGTTTACACCTCGAAACGTTACTGCGTGAAAGGCTCGGGTCTGACCGCTGGAGACCTGGATAAGATCGCCGGTGAGCTTCTGGCGAATGACATCGTCCAGCAGTGGAAGATTTTTTCAAATAAGGAGTGGGATCCCAAGGTCGGGATCGGCCTGATCATTCCTAAAGTCCTGCTCAACCACAGTCCGACGGTTTCGTCCATACCCATCGACTGCGATGAAACGTTAAAAAGGATCAGCGAACAGCGGAGCCTGGCCTTGAATCCCAATGATATTCCGACGATACGCGCTTATTTTTTAAATGAGCAGGTTCAGG
Organism: Desulfobacterales bacterium; assembly: GCA_018432925.1. Classification (GTDB taxonomy): domain Bacteria; phylum Desulfobacterota; class Desulfobacteria; order Desulfobacterales; family JAHDSC01; genus JAHDSC01. The sequence continues at coordinate 28,183 of JAHDSC010000052.1, forward strand.
ACGCTCGCGAAAAGGTCGGGCTTTCCGATCCCACCGATATCGAGCTTGAATATATTTCACAGGCCAGAAGCGATCATTGCAATCACAATACCTTTCGAGGGCTGTTTCGCTACCGCGATCTTTCAAGCGGTCGAACCGAAATTGTGGACAATCTTTTTAAAACCTGCATTGAGGCACCTACTCTTGCACTGAAGGATAAAAAGCCGTGGGTCGTTTCCGTTTTATGGGATAACGCCGGTGTCGGACGCTTTGATGAAAACCATTACTACGTCATTACCGGCGAAACTCACAATTCACCCTCCAACATGGAGGCATATGGCGGGGCGATAACCGGTATTGTGGGGGTTTACCGGGATCCCATGGGCACCGGCAAAGGATCCAAGCTGGTCATGGGAAGTTACGGATTCTGTGTCGGGAACAGGGATTACGCGGGGGAGCTAATGCCGCGCCTCCATCCCAGACGCCTTCTGGACGGCATCATTGAAGGGGTTCGAGACGGAGGGAACAAGAGCGGAATTCCCACGACCTTCGGCCAGGTTCTTTTTCACAACGGTTATATGGGGAAATGCCTGGTTTTTGTGACCGCCGTCGGAATTATGCCTTCCGAGGTCAAGGGAGAGCCGTCGGAACAAAAAAGGACTTCGCCTGGAGATATGGTTATCATGTGCGGCGGAAGGGTCGGAAAAGACGGCATCCATGGGGTTACGGCCGCCTCGGAAACGTTTTCCGAGCACACACCCGCAGGTCATGTACAGATCGGTGATCCTTACACTCAAAAAAAGATGCATGATTTTCTTCTGGACGCTCGGGATGAGGGGTTGATCAGCTTTATCACGGATAACGGCGGCGGGGGGCTTTCGTCATCCATCGGGGAATCGGCCCGGTTCAGTAACGGATGCGAGATTCAACTTGAAAAAGTACCCTTGAAATATGAAGGGCTCGACCAATGGGAAATCTGGATCTCCGAATCCCAGGAAAGAATGACGGTCGCGGTAAAACCGGAGCACCTGGACCGCTTTCTTGAACTTTCAAAAAAGCATGCGGTTGAAAGTACGGTGATCGGCCGGTATACGGATTCGGGTCGGCTTCATATTAAATACAACCAAAAGACATGTGCTTATATCGACATGGATTTGCTGAGCGGCGGTTTTCCGCAATGGGAGTTCGATGCCCAGTGGCAGAGCCCGCAAATGCGGGGACTTTTTGAACCTGTTCTCAAGGAACCCAGGAATTATGAAGATCTGCTGTCGGATCTTCTTTCACGCCCGAACATTTGCTCCAAGGAATGGATCTGCCGGCAGTATGACCATGAAGTTCAGGGCGGAAGCGTAATCAAGCCGCTGATCGGCTCCGATCGCGATATGAACAGCGATGCCATTGTCATCCGACCGGTACTGGGTTCCGAAAGGGGACTTGCTTTTTCTCAGGCGCTGTTGCCGGCTTATTCCGCGATCGATGCCTATCATATGACCAGTTGCGGCATCGACGAAGCGGTTAGGAGACTGGTAGCGGTGGGAGCGGATTTCAACCATATCGGCGGGGTGGACAACTTCTGCTGGCCGGATATTCAATATCATCCCGCGAAAAACCCGGATGGGAAATTCAAGGCCGCGCAGTTGGTTCGTTCGTGCCGGGCGCTTCGGGATATGTGTCTGGCCTATAAAATTCCGCTCCTTTCCGGAAAGGACAGCATGTACGTGGACGGGCATCTTTCCGGCAGATACGGAGAAACGCATAAGGTTTCGGCTCTTGAAACGTTACAGTTTTCAGCGATATCGGTTATTGAAGATATTGCAAAGTGCGTAACCATGGACGGCAAGGTGCCCGGAGACCTTGTTTACATTCTGGGCCACACGAAAAACGAACTGGGAGGATCGGAATATTACGAGCGTTTCGGATATACTGGATTAAACGTCCCCGAAGTGATCCCGGATCGATTTTCCGTTCTTTACAGGGCGCTTGGACTCGCGATCGAAAACGAACTGGTTGCCTCCGCCCACGGGATTTACCGGGGTGGCCTCGGGGTTCATCTTGCCATGGTCGCCATGGGTGGCAACCTAGGTATGCAGATTGACCTCGCGGCGGTTCCATCGGATTGTTTGGATCGAAATGATCATATTCTGTTTTCGGAATCCGCCGGTCGTTTTATCATAACCGTCGATCCGCAAAAACGGGAAATTTTTGATAAGATTTTTAAAGGGCTTCCATGTGAATGCATCGGAGTCATCACCTCGGGAACCGATCTGATCATCCGGGGAATCGACAAAAAGCCCTTGATTTCCATTTCGGTAAAAGACCTGAAAACCGCCTGGAAGCGGCCTTTTGGAGCATTGATATGAAAGATGTCAAAGTGCTTGTCCTGTCCGGATACGGTCTGAATTGTGACCATGAGACAGCCTATGCTTTTTCGCTTGCCGGTGCCGTGCCGGAACGGGTTCATATTAACTCTCTGATTGACGGATCCGTAAAACTGAGCGACTACCGGATTATGACGTTTGTTGGAGGATTCGGCTGGGGCGATGATCATGGCGCCGGGGTCATTCAGGCGGTTCGGTTAAAGACGAATCTGGGAGACAAGCTTTTCCAGTTTATCGATGCGGGAAACCTGATCATCGGGATCTGTAACGGATTTCAGGCTCTTGTCAACCTGGGCCTGTTGCCGGGGATCGATCGGGACTACGGGAAGCGCTCCGTGGCCCTCATATATAATGATTGCGGAAACTTCCGGGATCAATGGGTCACCCTGAAAGTGAATCCCGCGTCTCCCTGTATATTTACCCGCGGAATGGATCGAAT